>JAKJAC010000361.1:3122-3392 GCA_022707705.1 Chloroflexota bacterium | reverse complement strand
CCGATCACCATCCTGCTTGCGCCGAAAAGGGTGCGCTCGGCGGCAGCGTCTCGTCCGAGCAGAACGTCGCTGAGATAATCCAGGCGCCGGTCGTGTTCTGCTACCGGACGCTCAGCCTGGTAGAGCGCTTTGCCGCTGCGCACACCGGTGACCAGGGCGAGGCCTCCCACCGCTAGAACCACCAACGGCGCCCACCACACCGCAGAAGCCAGCAGCGCCAGCAGCCCGACGACCTTCAGCACGAATGCGGCGAGATCCACCAGGTGATAG
>JAKJAC010000361.1:0-3069 GCA_022707705.1 Chloroflexota bacterium | reverse complement strand
CCCGCCGGATTAGATCCCAGGTTTCCGGTTGTTCTAGCAGGGCATATTCCAGGCGCGTGCGTTTCTCGGTCAACGCCGTGCGGTAGCGGGCGCGCAGCGCCAACACCAGGCGCAGGTCCGCCAGGTTGTGCAGCGCCGAACGTAGCCAGCCAAAAGCCGTGAGGCCCGCCAGCAACGCCAGGGGGTGGGTTACGTTCTGCAGCGGGGCCTGGGCCCGCACCGTTTCCATGACCGCATCAATGAGACGAGCAGCCACAAGCGTGGTCACCGGGGTCAACGCGGCCCAGGCAAGGTCCAGGAAGCCGTAGAAGAAGGCGGCGACAGGCGCGCAGCGAAAAGCGATAGTGAGGCTATCCAGCACCGTGGTGCGTCGCGCGGGCAAGTGGATGGTGGTAGTTTCCACGATTCAGTCATCTATCCTTTTGCGATACCAGGTATCGACACTGAAAGTTCTGTAACCCAGGCGTTCATAGAGGCGAAAGGCGGCGCTCTCATTCTCGGCGTCCACGCCCAGTTCCACCTCGGTGGCGCCCTGAGCTTTGAGCAGCTGCAGACTATACGCGATTAAGGCGCTGGCGAGGCCGCGTCCGCGCCACTGGGGTCGCACATAGATGTGTTCGGTATGCCCGTGCCTGCCGTCATCCGGACGCTCTGCATCCGCTTCGTCCAGGCGCGCCAGCATCATCCCAGCCAGGTGGTCACCGTCCCAGGCCACCTGCCAGAAGGTCCGTTGGTTCTCCGGGTTGGCAAGCCAGGCTGGGTACTTTTCCTCTAGCCAATCTTCCGCCATATTCTCAAAAAGACCGGCGTTGAATTCCCTTTGCGCTTCCCAAACCTGGCGCATGTGCTCGGGTAGCACGGGGCGAATTTCTAACCCGGTGGGCAGAGGCTGGCTGGGCACGATATCGAGAGGGTGTAACATGTTGTTGAAACGCCGCGCCACCTGGTAGTCCATTTCCTCCAGGGCGTTCTTCCACTCGCTTTGATAATCCGATGCCCAGGCCTGGAAATAGCGCTCTGCGACCGGTGCGTGCTCAGCAGCAATCTCACGCAAGCGGCGTTCATTCTCGGCAATCAGCGCCGGCCAGAGGAAGCGTTTCTCAGATCGCAGAAAACTGATCTGGTAGTAGAGCCGCGTTTGGGGGCGGCTGGAATACCAGCCCAGGCGACTGTAGCCGATGGCTTCCCCTGCGTACGTGGCAATGATCACGCCCTGTTGCGCGCTCATGCCATCCATATTCGCCAGGACGTGGGCGATGGCTTCCAGCGTGATGGAATCGGGGTCGCCGGTCCCAGCGCCGCTGGTCCCAGCGCCGCTGTACCCAGCGCCGCTGTACGCAGCGCCGTCAGCCTCGCGGCTGCTGCGGTTGAGTTCCAGCAACAGCGGGTAGTCGCGTTCGTCACGTAGATTCCAAAAGCATAGGGCAGGGTGAACTTCTGTCATAGGAGGTTCCTTGTATCTGGTTATCCCTTCGCATTGGCAATGCCGTGCTTTCATTATAACCCCAATTCCGCCTTCTCACCCTTATCCCCCAGCGCTCCAGCAATTCCGAATATGGCTTTTCATAGGGATGAGCTCCCCGTTAACAGGCATAGCTCTTGCTCCACAATTGCTTTATCTGTACCGGCCGTTTGGGGTTGACTAAGGTCAAAGGGTAACAGTTCCGATTTCCATTACCAGCCTGTCTGTTTGCTTAAACTTCAGCAACCAGTCTTGTGATTGAAAAATAAAAATCATATTCACATTCTAATTGCAATAATCTTTACAAACGGTCAAACCTGGGACCGTGTCAAGACGTGGTTGGACCATAACGCTTCAGATTTCCAGCGCCGGGCACCAGTTTCGTGCTCCAGACTTTCCCGTGATTTCGGTGTTTTCGGTGATCGAAAAAACGCCAAAACGAACACCGAAATTCACCGATATTCACCGAAACACACCGAAAGAAGCAGCGGGTGCCGGGGGCAGAGAGCTTGGGCGTGCAAGACGGTCACACCTGGTGCATGTCTAGCTTTCCATCGGCAGGCGCAACTCGCCAGCGCGGCTTTGGCCCCTCTTGTTGGTGCAAACGGGGGAACGCTGAACAGTTACGTCAAAGGCTTCATATTGGGAGTTGCTGCCAGCGCTCAAGGCTGAGTGTCCCGATTTCACCGCAAGGCGCAAATGTTGCGCTGAAGCCCGCCAAAGAGAGTTACTGTCCGGGCTTGAGTGTCCGTGCGGAATTGTCGCGATCCGAAAGATGGGGTACAATTTGATCAACAAATCCTGTGCAAGCCTGGGCTACGACAATATCATCAAGCGTACATTGCTTTGCAAATAACCAGACCCTTTTGGCCCTATATGCTGGTAGAATAGCCATAAATGTACGCTTGGAAAGTGCTAAATGCAACCGCCCTCACTGGCACAAATCCCGGTGCTGGTGTATAAAGAAGATGGTGTCGCGGCATTCTGCCGTGTTGGTAACCTCGAGACGGAGCTAGGCGATCTTTACAACTGCGACTGGCGACTGGAGTGCATCATCCAGGCAGCGGGCCTGCTGGTGGGGAAGGTGCTCAAGGTGCAAGTGGTTGTGGGGGTGGATATGAGGAAACATGGCGATACCCATGCAGAACCGGAGCGGGTGCAGATTGCGTTGATGCGCGCCGCGCCGCCCTGGCGCAAACTGGCGCTGCTGGGGCAACTCAACGCCACGGTCAAGGCGCTGGCGCTGGAGGGCTTACGGCGGCGGCATCCCCAGGCTTCCGAATCGGCGTTGCGCCGGCTTCTGGCTGAGCAACTGTTGGGGGAGGCGCTTGCTGCGCGGGTCTATGGAGCGTTGCCTGGGAAGGAGCCTGAGCATGTCTGATCTGCCTTTGACCGAACCGCTTGCCGTCACACTGAGGATCGTTGAGGTCTTGGATGCGCTAAACATTCCCTATTTCATTGGCGGTTCCCTGGCAAGCGCCGTGCATGGCGTCGTGCGTACCACAATGGATGTGGACCTCGTCGCCGCTATGCAACCGGAACACGTCGCACCGCTCGTGGCGCAGCTGGGTGCGGCATTCTACGCCGATGAGATCATGATCCGCGAT
>JAKJAC010000360.1 GCA_022707705.1 Chloroflexota bacterium | reverse complement strand
GGCGCGCCGTTTGTCCGCGGGTAGCCACTGCAGGGAGGTGAGGGTATCGGGCAGGGGGATGTATTCAAGCCCGATAAAGCCGGTGTAGCCCAGTGCTTCGAGCTCACCGAGGACGAAGCGCCAGGCGATTTCGCCCGTACCGGGTTGGTGGCGTGCGGGGCTATCGGCGATTTGGAGGTGCCCGATGGCGTCGTGATGCGCGCGCAACAAGCTGACGAGGTTGCCCTCGGTGCGCTGGGTGTGGTAGATATCGAATTGGAGTTTGAGGCGCGGATGGCGCAGGCGCTCGAGCACTTCCAGCGCTTCGGAGGTGCGGCTGAGCAGGTAGCGCGGATGCTCGAAGCGGTTGAGTGGCTCGAGGAGAAAGGTTATGTCTGTGGCGGCGGTCTGTTCCAGCGCCCAGGCAAGGTTCTCGGTGAGGCAATCGAGGCTGGCGGGACGGGAAAGCCCCGGCGCCTCGTTGCCGGCTTGAATGTTAAGGCGGGCGCATCCACCCAGACGCTGGGCGAGCTCGAGCGCGTCAAGCAGGCGCGCGTGCCACCACGCGCGCCTGGAGGGATCGTTGGGAAAACCGCGGTCGCCTGCGGCGATGTCGCCGGAATCCATGTTGAAGAGGGCGACCTGAACCCCGGAGGCGGCGCGGGCGGCAACGAGGTCATCCAGGTTCACGCCGGTGGGCCACATGAATTCGACGGCAGCGAAACCGGCGTTCGCCGCAGCGGCGAGGCGCTCCACGAAGGGGAGCTCCTTGAAGAGCAGGGTCAGGTTGGCAGACCAGGTGAGCATGGATCAGCCTGACCGTAACAATGACTCGCGCAGGTGCGGGCGTTCGCGAATGACTTTCTCGACCAATTGGGCGTAGATGTCACGCCGCCGATGGTAGTTGATCAGGGACAGCATTCTAAGAGGCAGGGTTTTACCCGGGAGTTGTTCGTCGTCTACACCCAGCTCAAAGCAGAGCATGATGAATTCGGGTTCATCGAAAGCTTCGCCCATCGCTTCACGCAATTTGCGGGGATCCACAAGCTGGAACGCGGCGTCGCCCTCGGGGGTGACGGGACTGGGTGTGCCTATGGTTGGAACCCCGGGGGGCGCCGCCGTGCTTGATCTGGCTTCCAGTTCAGCAACTTCGCGGCGTTTGTCTTCCAGCTCGATTTGCAGCGACACAGGGAGGCTCAGGGAGGTGAACCCGGCAGCTTGCCGTTCCAGTATTGACAGCGCGCGGCGGGCGTTTTCGAGCGCGCCGGATGTCGACGCCGGCGCTGTGGCAGAAGCAGGTTGTGGCATATCACGACTCCTTGTTAGTCGGTTGATGACTGCAGATGGCGACCGCAGACGGCGGACCGACGACCGCAGACCGCAGAGCAATGACGGCGGATCGCAAGCGGCGGACCGCAGAGCGATGACCGCGAACCGCAGACGGCGGACCGACGACCGATGACCGCAGGTAGTAACTTGGGTTATGGTATAGCTGTTATCAAAATGTTCAAATTGGAGCGGGTCTAGGTGTAGGATAAATCATCCTGTGTTATTTGACGCGGCGCCGGGTACCCGGCGCCGCGTCAAATAACACCTTTTTTTCAGACAGGTGTACTGCACCTTGACAGGAGTAGGATAGCTTTGCATAATGATGGAGGGTGTCAAGAGACCTGGGAATGGGGGCGTGTATGTTTCACGAGCATCTGGTTCCGGAGGGATTATTGCGCGCGGAAATCGCACAGCGGCTTGAGGAAGGGTGTGTGGTGGGCGATTTGCCCAAGCGTCTGGATCTGGCGATTCAGAACGGCGCACTGGAGGCAGAAGTCGAGCGCTTCTGGGCAGAGTTGGAGGCGCTTCAACCGGAGCGGGATGAGCCTTCTGAGTTAGGGACGATTCGCGCCCGGCGCGCAGCGGCGCTCCGCCCGGCGGCGCGCCGGGCCAAAGGCCGAGGGATGCCGCAATCGCCGGAAGACGCGGCGCTCTTCGACCGGGTATACGGGGCGTGGTTGGGACGTTGCGCCGGTTGCACGCTGGGCAAGCCTGTGGAAGGGTGGTCGCGTGAGAAGATTGCGGCCTATCTCCATGCCGCGAAGGCTTATCCGCTGGAGGACTATTTCCCGGTCCTGGAACCTTTTCCCGCCGGACTGAACCTCAATGCGTGTTATGTCGCTACGACGCGGGGGCGTATCCAGGCGATGGTGCGGGATGATGACCTGGATTATACCGTGCTTGCCCTGCGGATTTTGGAAACGTATGGTCCGGAGTTCAGCACGCGAGATGTTGCAGAAGCGTGGTTGCGGGCGCTTCCGTATTATCAGATATTTACGGCTGAGGCGGTGGCGTACCGCAATCTGCTCAATGGCATTGAACCACCCCAGACGGCGAGGACTCGGAATCCCTACCGGGAGTGGATTGGGGCGCAGATTCGAGCGGATATGTGGGGATACGTCGCTCCGGGCGACCCGGAGCGCGCTGCGGCGCTGGCGTACCGGGATGCGGCGCTTTCGCACACGGCTAACGGGATTTATGGGGAGATGTGGGCGGCGGCGGCGATTGCCACCGCGATGGTGCTCGATGATCCACGAGAGGTTGTCCTCGCTGGGTTGGCGGAGGTTCCTGAGGCGTGCCGGTTGGCTGATGCCATACGGGATACCCTACGCTGGGCGGATGAGGGCGTGACCTGGGAGATTGCCTGGGAGCGGGTCAATGCGCGCTATGGCAATTACCATTGGGTGCATGTGATTCCCAATACTTGCGCGATTGTGTTGGCGCTGTTGTACGGTGAAGGGCAATTGGAGCGCAGTATCTGTCTGGCGGTGATGGGGGGCAAGGATACCGACTGCACGGGCGCGACCACGGGTTCGATTGTGGGGGCGATGGTGGGCGCTCGCGCGTTGCCGGCGAAGTGGGTCGCGCCGCTGCAGGATCGTCTGGAGACCACTATTCCAGGTGAGGGGGCGGTGCGACTTTCGGAGCTGGCGGCGCGCACGGTTCGCGTGGCGAAAACTGTCCGGTGCGCAAACTTCGCGTAGCGATGGCAGCCCGGACTGTGGAATGCAAAATGATAACAAAGGAGTGTGATTCATGCCGGATTTGCTTGAAAATCCTGTTTCGCGGCTGATGACGTTGTTGGAGCGCCCCAAGCTTCGTTGGATACTGGGGTTGGCGGGCGTACCCGGATCGGGGAAGACGACGGTGGTGGAGCAGTGGGCTGAGGCGGTGAACAAAGCGATTGGGCCGGGCACGATGGTGGCATTGGGAATGGATGGGTTTCACCTGACACGGGAGCAGTTGCGGCAGTTCCCGGACCCGGAAGAAGCCTTTGCCCGACGCGGCGCTCCGTGGACCTTCGATCCGGCTGGGATGGCGAGGCGGTTGCGGAAGGTGCGGGAGGCGGTGGGGAGCGCCGATGTGGCATGGCCC
>JAKJAC010000035.1:26180-26456 GCA_022707705.1 Chloroflexota bacterium | reverse complement strand
AAGGCGACCAGCAAAGCGCGATCCAGTGCTATCAGGAAGCCCGACAACTGGCGCAGGAGATTGACGATGGTGAAGGCACCGCCCTGGGAGAACATAACACGGGCAATGCCTATTTGAAGCTGGACGAGTTCGACTCCGCCATGGTGCACTATGTCTGCAGTTTTGATCTCTCACTCAAATTGGGGCTGCTACCGTTGGCGCTCATCAACCTTGCCAATCTGGCAGAAACGGCGCTGAAACAGGGCCACCACGAGACTGCGGCGTTGTGGCTCGGTA
>JAKJAC010000035.1:0-26156 GCA_022707705.1 Chloroflexota bacterium | reverse complement strand
CTTAGCGAAGAGCTTGAGCGCCTGCTCACTGAAGTGCAAGCGCAGCTACCGCCAGCAGCCTATGAGACAGCGCTCGCACGAGGTGGAACGCTGAGCCTGGCGGAAGCTGGCGCGCTGCTGCCCCACGAAGGCACAAATCCCCTACAGCCGGCCCAGAATCATGCCCAGAACGTAGAGCGAGCCCAACCCAATGAAGGATAGCTTGTTGGTGACATCCGCGATCTTGGGGATGGGGTTCCGGATAAAGAGCGCGTTGATGACCATGCCGAAGAGAATAGTCGCGAGGATACAGTAGAAATACCCTGGTCCAAGCGCCCCAACAAAGAAAACGGAGAGTGCCGCGCCATACGCCAATAGCTCGTTAATCAACAGAAAGGCGCTTGCCCAGCGCAGCCCGTATTTCTGCGGAATCGTCAGCGTACCAGCGCGCGTGTCGTGCGGCAAATCGCGCACATCGCCCATAATCTTGCCGCCGGTCATAGCGAAGAAAAGGTAGAGCGCTGTAAGCCAAACGCCCAGGCTCGCTTTGCCGGCAGCCAATCCACCAATAAGCACATAGAGCGCTTGAATCGCGCCGAGACTGAAGGCGCGCAGCACGGGCGTATCCAACCAGCCCAACGCCAGCCCGCCCACAATCGCCACGACACCTAATACCGGCAGCGCCATGAGGGGCGACGCCAGGAACGCCAACGCCAGACTGCCGCCAATGCCTATCGCAACAAAAACCCAAGCAACAGGAATGGAGAGTTCACCCGTTGCCAGGGGATTGAGCAGCTTGCCAGAATCGCAGTCTTTGCGCCAATCCGCCAAATAATCGAGATAGAAACCGCCAAGCGCCAGGAGCGCCGCAATCGCTGCCGCGCGGAGCGCTTGCGGCAGCGCGGCGCCGAAGCCATACGCCGTCGAGCCCGTAATCACGGCAAGCATCAGCATACGCCCTAAGCGCCAGGCTTCCAGTATCCGCCAGATGCGGTGTACCACGGTGGTGCGTTTGGACATGGTCCTCCTTCTACCCTCAATACAGGTCGAATACCCGCGGCACGCGCGCGTTAATCTGGCACGTCACCTCATAGGTGATCGTACGCAGTTTCTCCGCCCACTCGCAGGTACTGATTTCCTCATCGCCGCTACGCCCTATGAGCACGACTGCATCACCCACGCGGGCATCCGTCTCCGGTCCCAGGTTGACCATGCTCTGGTCCATGCACACGCGCCCGACGATGGGATAACTGCGCCCGTGGATGAGGACGCGCCCGCGGTTAGAGAAAAGCCGGTTGAAGCCATCGGCGTAGCCAGCAGGGATGGTCGCAATCCACGTCCGCTCCGGCGCCACCCACGTGCGCCCGTAGCCAATGCTCGTCCCCGCTTCCACCTGTTTGAGGAAGGAAATCCGCGTGAGGAAACTCAAGCCCGGTTTGAGCGAGATGGTCGCAGGCGTCTCCGCATCCGGGCGGAAGCCGTAGATCATGATGCCAGGGCGCACCATATCCAGCCAACCCTGCGGGTGCGCCAGCACCGCCCCCGAGTTGGAGCAATGCACCAATTCCACACGCCGCCCGATGGCTGCGTGGATGGCTGCGACGGCGGCTTCAAAGCCCGCAATCTGCGCCTGCGTGTAGGTGGGGTCAGCGGTGTCGCTCACCGGCAGATGTGTGAAAATGCCCTCCAACCGCAGGTGCGGGCAGATGCGTTCGATGGTTTGTGCCAGTTCAGGCGCCGCCTCAGGCGTGACGCCAATCCGCCCCATGCCGGTATCCACCTTGAGGTGCACCGTAGCGGTTCTGCCCAGCTCGCGGCACACACTTTCCAGCGCCTCGGCGTTAGCGCGATCACACACAGTCAGAGTCAGGTCGTTTTCCACTGCCGCCGCCATCTCCTCTGGGAAGGCATGGCTCAATTTGAGAACCGGCAGCCGAATCCCGGCGGCGCGCAACTGCAATCCCTCCGGTACGGTGGCAACACCAAGCCAGTCCACACCGATTTGTTCCGCCATGCGGGAAACCTCCACTGCACCATGACCATAGGCGTTGGCTTTCACCGCGATGAGGATTTTGCGCTCCAGACCTACAGCCTGGCGGATACCTTCAATGTTGAAACGAATATTCTGCAAGTGTATGCGCGCATACGTTTGGTAAAGCATAAAGTCTCCTGGTCTTCAGCGTGTACGAATAAGTGAGCCAGTCACGAGGAAGGTTTCCCGAGGCTCACCCTCTAAGAACCACACGCTGCACATAGGGTGAAGTGATAGCTGCGAGTAACGCGCCATAATCGGGATAAAAGACGATATTGTCGCCCACTTGTACTTCGGTGTGGGCTTCCTCCACATCCAACACCAGATGGTCGCTGCTACCGCCCAGCACGATGATGCCGGGATCATCTGGTGTAATGCCGTCGATTTTTACATCTTGACGGCCGATATTGCAGATGGCGCGTTTACGGATTCCGCGGTCCACAAATTCCATATAGCCGCCAAAAGCGTCCTGCCCGCGATTGCCAATGGGTACTGAAGGCTTGCATTCCACCTCTACCACTTCGGCAACAACGCGAAGGGTGTCTTGGCGCGTTCCAGGCAGCGGAGAACGATCCAGCACGTTGCGACCCAAAGTAATCGCCTCACCGATACGCAGATGGTTGATCTCTGGCGGCATTCCTCCCGCCAGCAACAACGGCAGATTGGCGCTGTTGCCTCCGGAAAGGATATTCAGGGGTAGTCCTGTCGCCTTGCGGCATTTGTCGCGCAACTCCACCAACATCTGCATATTCTCGGTCGTTGGAATCACACCACCATAACAAGCCAAGTTGCAGCCAAGGCCCATTACTTCGATGCGCGGGAATTTCGCGGCTTCACGGACCACGTCCACAGCACGGTCTGGCCAGATGCCTTCACGCAAGTCCCCCATATCAATCATAATGATGACCTTGTGGCGGGTGTTCAACAACTCAGCCGCCTGCGAGAGCGCGCCTATGGTTTTCACTGAGGAGTTAAGCGAGATATCGGCGCAGCGCACAATATCCGCGGCACGGCTTGGAGCAGGAATACGCAGCATCATCAGCGGCATATCCAGACCGATGTTGGAGATCGCTTGCAGATTAAGGATACGTGAGTCGGCAATGGCATCGGCGCCACCCTTCTCTAACGCATGAACAATCGCCGGGTGTGCGCTCATCACTTTAGTCACCGCGGCAACCTGGATACCGTGACTATGACACAGCCCGATGACGGCGCGAGCGTTCTCCTGAATGCGCTGTGGGAAGATTTCCAGACGTGGAGTGCGAATGTACATGTGACCTCCTTATTAAAGGCTCAAAAGCAACGTGCAGAAAAGCACAAAGAAAACAAGACTCTACGTCAAACCCCTTATAGTCG
The DNA here is from genome assembly GCA_022707705.1 of Chloroflexota bacterium. Classification (GTDB taxonomy): domain Bacteria; phylum Chloroflexota; class Anaerolineae; order B4-G1; family SLSP01; genus JAAZNO01. The sequence goes on along the minus strand of JAKJAC010000035.1, from coordinate 22,789 downwards.
TTGGCGCCCCATGAGGGCATGCGTACTGGCAAGAAAACGAGAATCCATATCTATCGCGCATGCGGCGACCGCAGCAGCGTTCGGGGAGACTCGGCGGCGGTTTCTTGTGCCACCCAATCGCGGAAAGTTATCTTCACCTCTTCCGGGTACGCCTGAGCGAGCGTGCCGAGCGCAGAGAAACGATAATCCCGATCCATGAGGAGTCGCGCTTCAGGGTAAGGCAGCAGGTATTTGCCTGGACCGGTACGGATACGGCTCAGGATGGCTTCACCACCCTCGACACGGGTCAGTGCACCGCCCGTGCCGATGACCCACTTGACTGCCGTGAGGTCTTTCCCTTTCACAATCTGCCGCTTGCCGGTGGGTGTGTAGAGGTCGCTCACGACGCCGGCATGGCGCCGCGCACCCAGTTCCACCGCCTGCGCGCAGAGCCAACGGGTGAGCTCCTTAGCGCGCTCGGTGCTGGGGATGGCTTCCAGGTCCGCCAGGCGCGCGGACCATTCGGGGTCATGCTGCAGTTCCACGATGTTGTGTGCGTTGACGTAAACGCCCAGGTCACCCTCGACGGTGCGCTTGGCGCGGGGCTCCGGTTCGGTTAGACGCGGCGCCCACTCCGAGCTGCCATTCGTGACGCTGTGGACATCGGTGGTCGCGCCGCCCACATCGAAGACCAGGCAATCGCCCAACGCCTCAGCGAAAATCTCCGCGCCGCGCAGCACCGCGCCCGGCGTGGGCAGAATGCCCCAATGGGTGAGTTCCCCCAGACACGCCATTCCTGGCGCGTGGATGATGTGCTTGTTGAAAACCTCATGAATCACGCGGCGCAGCGGTTCGACGTGAAGCACATCCACATCGGGGAAGACATTATCCGCCAGCAGCAGCTCGATGCCGGCTGCCGCAAAGAGCTGTTGAATGTGCTTGCGAATGGCGATATTGCCGGCGTAGACCACCGGAGCAGCTAACTCCAACGCGGCAAGTTTCTCCGCGTTCTGCAAGACGATGGTCTTTTCGCCGTAGTCCACACCACCTGCCAGCAATATGATATTGGGACGAATCTCACAAGTCTCGTCCAGGTCATAGGAACTAAGGGCGCCTGCCGTGACCTGCTTGATAATCGCGCCCGCGCCGAGCGCCGCTTCACGGGCTGCACGCGCCGTCATATTGTAGGTCAATCCATGGACGGTCATCCGTAGCCCGCCCGCCGCAGAGCTGTTGACGAAGGTCTCGCGTTCCACGGGCAATGGTCCAAAGGTCGCCTCCAGGTCAGCAATAGCTTGCTCCACCCCCACGCCCACATCCCCGGCGGCGATGCTCGTCGGCGCGAAGCCTTGCGCTATGTGCTCAAAGCAGCCCACGTCGCTCAGAGCGAAACTGTTGGCTTTAGTGATGGTGGAGCCAACTTCGAGGGTAAGAACATAGCTGGATGTAAGCATTGTCATCTCCCGAGAAACAAATGAATGGTGATGGGTAACAAACGACCGTATCCGTTACCTCTCACCCATCACCATTCATGCCGGGATAGCACACTAATGAAAGAGTGCTGGCTGGCATAGGGGCATCTGTTCAGCAATCAACCCGGATTGATCTAATGATGTTCCGCAGCCTCGGCTTCGGCCTTGGTCTCATGCACAGTTCCATCCGGATGTTGCGGTGGCGTATAAACGGTGTACAGTTTAAGCGGATCGGTGGGCGAGGTATTGATTACATTGTGGTAGGTGCCGGCCGGCACAACCACCGCATCCCCTGCACCAACTAGATGTTCTTCGGCATCACCAAAGACAAATCGGGCGCTGCCCTCCTCAATGCGGAAGAACTGGTCAACATGTTCATGCACCTCGTTGCCGATTTCTTCCTGCGGCTGCAAGCACATCACCACGAGCTGTAGATGCACGCCGGTGAACAACACTTGTCGGAAGTACTCGTTCTTCTCAGTGAGTTTTTCGATAGGTCCTACATAGCCAGTCATTTTCTTTGCCTCCCACGATTCTTTCAAGATACGGATAACGGGTTAAGCGAAACTGAGCAGCTGAGTTAACAGCTCCACATCCAATGTTATACTAAAAGCCCTAAAAACAAATCACACAGATACAACAAACGCGGGCAGCGCTCGTATCACGGAATCTCCTCACAGGGAGTCGACTCCCTGAGTGCCGCTCCCTACAAACCAATCACAGCACACCTCTTGCCTTCAACACTTTCACCATCGCATTGACGACGTGAATGCCCTTCGTGCCGCGCCCGAAGGTAGCATCCAGGCCTGTCTCCGCAGCCATCTCGCGGTTGACCTGCGTGCCGCCCGCGATGAGGATCATCCGGTCGCGAATGCCACGCTCGACGCACAGGTCCGCCAGCTTGCGCATCTGTGCGCGATGCACGTCGTTGTGACTGATGATGGTGGAGATGAGGATGGCGTGCGCGCCGGTCTCGATGGCGGCGTCAATGAGCTTGCTCACCGGCACGGAAGTGCCCAGGTAGTGATACTTGACGCCGTATTTCTCGATGCCGCCGTGTTTGATATCAAGGATTTCGCGCAGACCCACGCTGTGCTCGTCCTCACCCACCGTTCCAGCAACCACAGTAAGCCCTACTTGCTTAACCGCCGCGCGCAGCTCCTCTTCCGGTAGGATGACCTCCTTCTCCGGCACTTTGAGCATGCGCACGTCCACATCAAAGGCCACCTTACCCTTGACCTCGACGAAACAACCCTCGGCAGGGTGCATGACCTGGATGTTTACCACTTGCGGGTCTTCCAGTCCCAGGCGCTTACCCATCTCCACACCGTAGGCGGCGGCGAAATCCTCCGGCAGGGGCACGAAGAACTGCATGAGGATGGTCCCATCCCCCGCCCACTCAGCCTCTGGCTTGACCAGAGTGCCCTTGCGATAAGGGTAGGTGGCTTCCAGGCGCTTGTTGGCGTTATCCTCCGGATCGAGCTCATCAATGTAAACGATTTTCTCCGGTTTGCAGAGCGTACAACCGCCGATGAGGTCGCAGGCATGGTCCACACCTTCCGGAACAGCATTGTAGCCAAAGTGGTCGCACACGGGCGCCAGGTAATCTGGGTCGCGTGGCACGATGCTATCTGCTGCGACACCGCCCTTGCCACTCCGCGCGATGCCATCGCCGTTGCGCTCCGGGTATTTGGCTGAGTCCACAAAGAAGCCCTGCTCCACAGCGGCAAAATAGCCGCCAATTGCAATGATTTCCTCAAGGAAAGCCACTGCGCGAATCTTGATATCGCGCGCCATCTCGCCCAGAGGTCCCGCGTAATTGAGGCTTAGCAGTTCCTTGATGCCATCGAGCGCCGCCCAGGTCTGCTTGACGGTTTGGACACCGCGAATGTTGTTATAGTGCCAGGGCACGTTGCGACCCTCATCGGGCGTGATGGTGCTCTGGATGTCGGCGCTGGTGAGCATGGAGATGAGCGTATCAACCGTATGCGTGCGGATCGCTTCTTCGATATCAGCCTCGATGTAGCGCGTGTTCTGCTGCGCCCGCATCTTGTATTCGGAGAAGAAGTCACGCAACGCCACGGCGTAGGGCAGGTCGTACCAGAGTTTGGGCGCGGGGGAAGCATTCGGCGGCACGGTAGAGAGCCCGATGAGCGCCTTATCCATCCCCACCGCCGCAGAGAAGGCGCAGTTGATGCCGTGCTGCACCATCAGCTCCGGCATGACTAGCCAACCGGCTTTGGCGGTGGCATTGGCGTTGTGCGCGCCATCAATCTGGAAGATGCGCGCGCCATTCATCACCTTCTTGGCTTCAGCCGCATCCACAAAGGAACGGTACATATTCACGTTGCGATAGAGGACGTTGTACTGCGGGTCCTGGTGCGCGCCGTTGATGCCCTCTTCGGCGAAGAGTACGGCAACCTCAGGACCGGCAACGCCGGAGACGTAGCTGTGGAAGTTGATGGAGCGCCCTACCTCCTCCTCGATCATATCGCAGGCTTTGCGGCTAGCGCGAATCTGCTTGCGCGTAATCGGCACGCCGCCAACCCCTTCAGGCGTCCCTTCGAGCAGTCCATCAATGTGGCTCTGCCCGGTCGTGCGGATGACCATCAGGTGGTCCGCGCCATGCCAGGCAGCCATACGCATCCGGCGGATGTCATCTTCGAAGCGCCCAGAGGCAATCTCGGTGGTCACCACGCAGCTGGGCTGCGGGTCAATGGCGTCGAAGTACTTGGAAGCGGGCAAGCCGATGCTATTTTTGAGTGGCTTGGACATGTTCCGGTAATGGAACGGTCCCATATCCACGCCCTCCGCGGGTGCCTCGCGCCACGTCCAACCCTTACGCGGGGGATGGTAGTTTTCCAATCCGGTCAGGATCTCTTCGATATCGAGTTTTTGTTTGGGGTCAAGTCGCTTGGTCATCGTCATGCTCCTTCCTACCCGAACAATCCCTGGAGCACAGCTTTGTCCTCCAGAATCAACGCGGCGGCGGCGGGAATATCCAGACCTCGTTTCCCCGCCACTTTGAGCACGACATGCCCTGCACCCTTGCCGAGCAAGCCCGCTTCCAACACACGGTTCACGACGCCCTGTGAGGTGACGCTATCCACGCCCATGCGCAACAGCACCGAGCGCTCGATGGAGGGCGAAGTGTGCGTGCGAGCCAAATCCACCATTGGCTCGACCAACTGATTGCAGAGCTCCCAGAAGCGTCCCTTCAATTCCTCGTCGCTCAGCTGTTCCAGCCGCGCGCGACGCTCCTCGAATTTGGCGATACGGTCTTCAGTCATAAATCATCTCCTTTATCTGAAAGTTCTTGGTATTAGTTTCAGTCTAACAATCATTAATCGTGCAGCCAAGGTCCTTCAAATGACGCGACTACAACACTGTTTAATTATCCGGTCTCTTCCAACCACACATTACCTAGCCGCCTGGCTTCAGCGCAGAAGAAAGCTTTGACTTCCTCCCACGGAGCCTCTACTAGCAGCAAAGGCTGTACATCGCGGTCAGCATTGTCAAAAAAGACTAAACTCTCGACAGCCTGCCACTCGAAATCACGAGCATAGGGGTATTTGTCGCGCCCCAATACCAATAGGTCCGATAGTGACATCTGTTGTGCAATCCAAAAAAGATCGTAGAAGTCCTTGCGCGCTCCCCGACTGATAAGTGCATCCAGTTTCATCAAGCCAATATCTGCTATACCTGCCAGCGCCACACCTGCAACACTGACAGTAGGCTGCAGCAATGTGTAACTATAGCTGAAGAAGCCTACATGCACACCCTGAACTTCCAAGAGCAGATTGCCGTCTACATCTTCCAACGTCTCCGCGCCTACAGATACCAGGGTCTGCAAGATTTCCAATCGAGTAGCACGGGTGACTCCATCCACACTCGAGAAAAAATCCAGGTCTAAAGAGCGCCGGTGTCCCAGTCGAAGAGCAAGGGCCGTGCCGCCCGCCAGGTAGAAACGGGATACAAACGCGCACTGTCCGATAGTTTCGAGCAAAGCACGCAGTTCCGGTGTAACCGTTTCCCAGTGGACAGAGCTCAATGCTCCCATATCCGCTCCTCCCCGCGTGGATGAAGGGCGCGCGGGAGATCAAGTAACACACACCAGAGAGTGTAACGCCGCCAGGGTAATCGCCGTGCCCCATCGCGTTCGACCCAGGAACGAAGTCCTTCGCGCCCGTAACATTGCCAAAGCCAGCGCGCTGCACGCCGATCGCCATAGGCCAGCAAGCGTTCAATAATCAGGTCGCTATGCTGCGCCGGATCCAGCTGTTCCAGATTGTACTCCTGGAAACATGGAGCAAAGCGGCGAGGTAATCCAGCGGCAGTAATTGGGTCGTCCGATGGAAGTATAGTCATCGTTCTTCGTCCTTGGGCGGGTAGCCGACAAAGGTCAATATTTTCCCAATTCTTTGACTTCAAGGCTACGCAACGCCTTGATTCCTGACCCATTCCACGTCTTTTTTGATATCGGCAGCGAGAAATTCGAAGTCGTTGCCGCTCCATTCAGCGACAGGAAGGCGCTCAGCAGCATTCTTGAGATACGAACGGCGGAGCTTATCCATATCCTGCACGCGTCCCTGTACCTGGCTAAGATGTTCCGGAATCACAATCGCCTTACCGGGCACATTCTCAACAGGATCGCCGCGCCGCACCTCGATGCCGTTGGCGTGCGCAAAGGCGAGCTGGCTGTTGTGATGCTTGCCCGCACCGGTGTACTCCGTCTCCTGCACCACCACAATCTGGTCCTCATCCATTTGCCGCGCCAGGGTGACCGCGGCAGTGAGGCTGATATTGCCCGCCGGACCGCGCTCGATGCCCTCCAGTTTGGTAAGCAACTCGGTGATGTAGAAAACCTCACCCTGCGAAACGAGCTGGTACTCGTCCATATAGCGGAGGCTGCGTGCCGCGTTGCGCGGCACATCCACCCGGTCGGGCCAAGTGGCGAAAGGTACGCCGAAACCGGTATGCCCCGTGGTGAACGATTTGCGGTTGAAGTCGCGGTCAGACGCCATGTGCAAGCCGCTCAAATCTACCGAGCAAGCCACAACGCGCGTCCGGGTACAACCAGCCTGGAGCAAGCCTCGTGCCGTGCCAGTGAGATTCCCACCGCCAGCGTGTGTGATGACAACCGCGTCGGGGTCCTTGCCGTAACGGGTACGCACTTGCTCCGCAACCTCGTAGCCCAGGCTCTCCACACCGCGAATGCCAAACGGCGTGTAAAGGCTGGCATTGAAAAAGCCCGTCTCTTCAAGTGTGCGCAGCAACATGTAAAAGAGTTCGGGTCCTACGGAGAGCTTGATTACCTCTGCGCCGTAGGCTTCGCACTTGCGCCCCTTTTCCACGATTTCCGGTTGACCCACACCCCGGCTATCGAAGACCTCCTGGACGATGATGGACTTGAGTCCGCGTTGCGCTGCCTGCGACGCCACCGCCGCGCCGTAGTTGCCGCTGGTCGCGGCAATCATCCCGCGATAGCCCTTGATAAGCGCCTGGTAGGCGCTGATGGCGGCGCGGCGCGCCTTGAAGCTGCCGGAGGCATTTGCCGCCTCATCCTTGAGCAGGATGGTAGCCCCCTTACCCGGTTCAGAGATCCGGCGCACCGCAGCAGTGAGATTGTGCAGCTCGAACAACGGGGTATCACCCACCTTCGTCTCGCGCTGAATGCGGCGGATGTCATCCATCGTATAGCCGGTCTCAGCCATCATGCGCTCGTAATCGAAAGCGATAGGGCTTTGAACGTAGTCGTCGTAGTCAATGCCCAACGACTGCTTCATAATCTCGTTCTTGCGCGCCATCACTGCGGCGTAGGAAGTATCATGTATGGTCATAGGTCCATTTTCGGGAAATTAGTCATCAATCACACGGATTAATCTAAATGCTTCAACGAATTCGAAGAGATCGGTGAGAATTCGTGAAATCCGTGATCGTTTTTGACTAGAAATTCTCCGCCTCCGTGCCAATGGTGAGCAGCTCCGGCACGGTCTCGCCGAAACTGTGGCTGTAGCTAGGGTTCACCACCCGCAGCATCCCGCGCAGCTCGCGCCCGATGATGGTGCGGACGGTCGTCGCTTGCCCCAACTCCGCATCTTCCACCAGGAAGCCCGAAACGCGCATCACGTAGGGCGATGCCTTCGTCTCCGGAGGCAAAGAGGGGGCGCGCTCCTCCGGCGTCAGCACGATTTGTTCAATTTCGACCCAAGTTCCAGTTGAGATTTTGGTCATAGTGTCCTCCGCATCAACGGGATTTTAGGGATCCGCATCCCGAAATCCTAGACACGCCGCTTGTACGCGCTCTCGCCCATCAACGCCGCCGGGATAGGCAGGTCAATCATGCGCTTGAGACCGGGAGTAGCGGCAACAACGTGCGGAATCATGTTCACCGCGATGCCCATCGTGGCGATGCCGCCCGCGATTTCGGGTTTGATTGCCATGTGGATTTCCGGCTTGCCGTAGATGTGGATGTAATCACCAGTATCCTGGTTCTCCAACTGCGGGTGAATCTGTTGCGGGTGAATGAGCCGGATGACTTCCTTATCACCGCGGTAGCCAACGCCGATGTGCGCGCATCCCGCGACCATGCCCGGTTCGACCACAACGTGCGGCGTTTCACGGCGAACATGGCTGATAATCGGCTCACGGCTCTGCTCGATGCGGTCTACACCCAATCCCAACGCATCGCTAATCATGTGAATGGATTCGGGGAAACCTACATGCCCCACGATGGAACCATCCGCCACGCCCGCGCGGAAGGCTTCAGGGGTAGTACCCACGCCCTGCGTTCGCATCACGGTGGGACCGTAAGGGCTGAGGTCGTTCACCCGGGAGGCTTCGATACGCTCCACGGTGTGATTGCCGCCGGTCAGCGCAACGACGAGCAAGTCGAGCACGAATCCAGGGTTCACGCCAGTGCCCAGCACCGAGACGCCGTGTTCCAGCGCCAGCGCGTGAAGTTCATCGGCGAGCTCAGGGCTTTGCGCCCAGGCATCCGCCATCTCTTCGGCGATGGAGATGCAGTTGATGCCGGCTTTGATGATGCGGCTAAGGTCGCCCAGCTGTTCCTTGACCCAGGAGGTGGTGGCGATGATGACAATGTCCACCTTGTTCTTGTCCAACACGGTTTCGGGCTTATCGGTCACAATGACGCCCAGTGTCTTGCCGATTTTTAGAATATCGCCCAGGTCCTTGCCCACATAATCGGGACGGCCATCCACGGCAGCCACAATCTGCAAGCCAGATTTCTCCAGCATCAGGCGCGCCATGCCACTGCCCATGGCTCCCAAACCCCACTGCAACACGCGAATCGGTTTCATTTTCACTCTCCTTCAATATTTGAGGCTGGATGTGGGGTCGCTCTTTAGAAGAGAATCAAAGCCCTGGCGCAGACCAAGCCCAAGTGATGGATCACACGCTCGCGCATTGGGGGGCACGTCCTGCAAACCCTGGCTTGCGACCGTCAGGATTATCCAGCGTCCTGAGCTGTAGTCTAAAGCCTTTCAGTATAAAGGAAACCCTCGAATTACCGTTTTTGTGTACCCATTTGTCACGTTAGCCAGGCGACTATCTAGCGTTGGGTGTATTTCATGCCGGGAACGACAGGCTTAGCCTTCACCCCACGGGGCGCGGGAGAAAGGTGATTTTTCGCGGCCGGGTGCGCTCCGCCACGAAAAATCAATCCAAGAGAAGGTAGGGTTTTATCATTCTCGGAAAAGGGAGTAAGCTACGGCATCCCAGAAGAGTAAAAGGAGTGCACGATGGTGAAGCCGAAGAATGTCCCTTCGAAAAAGGCAACCGTAATTCAGATTCCAGCCTTGCATACGGAGCTGCAACAAATACCCGATCCGCGCCAAGCCTCCGGGAAACGGCATCCGTTAGCGGCAATGTTAGCGGTCGCCTGCGTGGCGATGCTGTGTGGCTATCGCAGTCCATATGCCATCGCAGGCTGGATCAACAACTACGGTCACGGCTATCTGCGGCGCTTTGGCTTTACCCGCGAGCGACCACCAGCGCAAATAACGTGGTATCGCGTGTTGGGACAGATCGACTACGTTGCCTTAGAAGTACGTTTGGCGCACTGGGCGTCGCAGGCGGTCAGTGCGCTCAGCAGCGCACTCGACTTACGTGGGATTGCCTGCGACGGCAAGACCTTGCGCGGCAGTGCGCAACAAGGGGCCGCGGACACGCACTTGTTGTCAGCGGTAGCGCATCAACTGGGGATCACCCTGGCGCAACTCGCGGTACCGGACAAGACCAATGAGATCGGGGCCATCGTCGAATTGTTGAGTATGCTCGTACTGCACGGGTGTGTCATTACTACAGACGCCTTGTTAACCCAGGTCAAGGTCGCGGAACAGATACTAGCCGGGCAAGGTGACTACGTGTTCATCGTCAAAGAGAACCAACCCACGCTGTATGCCGACATCAAATTGCTTTTTGACGCACCGCCGCCACTCCCCCGCGGACAACAATGGCCGCAGGCGGAGAGCTACACTGCCGGCCATGGGCGGGTGGAAATTCGCCGGCTGCAGGCCAGCACAGCCCTCAACGCTTACTTAACCTGGCCCGGGGTACAACAGGTATTTCGTCTGGAACGCCAGATCACCCGGCAGAACCACAGCACCACCGAGGTTGTCTATGGCATCACCAGCCTCAGTCCGGCCCGTGCTTCTGCGGCGCAATTGCTCACCTTCACCCGCGAGCATTGGCATATTGAAAATAAGTCGCATTGGGTACGCGATGTCACCTTTGATGAAGACCGTTCCCAACTACGGCGGGCTCACTTACCCCAAGTGATGGCCGCACTACGTAATGCGGCTATCAGTTTGTTACGCGCGGCGGGCCATACCAACATCGCGCAAGCAGTGCGCTTTTTTGCCGCTCAACCTGAGCAAGCTATGGCCCTCCTGGGCCTCCCCATCGGAGAATGATAAGGCCCTATTACTTATGAATTCGCTCTTCCGGCTCTTTAAGGTATAATATGAGCTCTGAATTCTCAGCCCCCGCCGGAGGAGAACGTATTTTGGAAGAACAAAACTCCATTGCAGTGCCGAATACTGCCGGGACTATCCGCACAGTAGACATCAATCACGAGATGCGCACTTCGTATCTCGATTATGCCATGAGCGTCATCGTGGCGCGTGCCTTGCCCGATGCCCGTGACGGGTTGAAGCCCGTGCAACGGCGCATTCTCTATGCCATGTATGATATGGGTATGCGCCCTGGCACCTCCTACAAGAAATCTGCCCGTATCGTCGGTGAGGTCTTGGGTAAATATCATCCCCATGGTGATTCAGCCGTCTACGAAGCCATGGCGCGTATGGCGCAGGATTTTTCCATGCGCTATTTGTTGGTCGATGGTCAAGGCAACTTTGGCTCGATTGATGGGGACTCGCCTGCCGCCATGCGTTATACCGAGGCGCGTCTGGGCAAGCTGGCAATGGAGATCCTCACGGACATTGATAAGGAAACGGTGGATTGGACTGACAATTTCGACAGCACGCTCAAAGAGCCACTGGTATTGCCAGCCAAACTGCCCAATCTGCTGATTAATGGTTCCTCGGGCATTGCAGTGGGTATGGCAACGAATATTCCGCCCCACAATCTGGGGGAGACTATTGCCGCGCTCATTCATCTGCTGGATCATTGGGACCGCCAGGATGAAGTCGGTGTCGAGGAACTCATGGACTTCATCAAGGGACCAGATTTCCCGACCGGCGGCATCATCATGGGGCGTGAGTCAATTGTTCAGGCATACGCCACAGGTCGGGGCAAAGTTGTCGTCCGCGCCAAGGCGGAAATTGAGGAAATGCGCGGGGACCGTTTCCGCATTGTGATTAGTGAGATTCCGTATCAGGTCAATAAGTCCAGCTTGCTCGAACGGATTGCGGAGCTTGTGCGCAGCGACAAATTGTCGGAGATTAGCGACCTGCGTGACGAATCTGATAAGCGCGGTATGCGGATTATCGTGGAGCTCAAGCGTGATGCCCAACCGCAGAAAGCACTGAATCGCCTGTACAAGTTCACCCCCTTGCAATCCACCTTTGGCATACAACTGTTGGCGCTGGTCAACAGTGAACCGCGCATCCTCCCGCTCAAACGTCTGTTGTTGATCTTTCTCGAGCACCGCATTGAGATCATTGTCCGCCGCGCGCAGTTCGATCTGCGTCAGGCTCGCGCCCGCGCGCACATTCTGGAAGGGCTGCTTATCGCCCTGGATCATCTCGATGAAGTAATCCGCACGATTCGAGAATCCCCTGATGTGGAGACGGCACGGACCCGCCTTATGGAGCGATTTGGCCTTTCTGAAGTGCAAGCCCAGGCAATTCTGGATATGCCACTACGCCGGTTGACTGCGCTGGAGCGACAGAAGCTGTTGGATGAGTATGCGGAATTGCTCAAACAGATCGCCTATCTGGAGGATTTGTTGAATTCGCCGCTGCGGCAGCGTGGCGTCATCCGCGAGGAGTTGCTCGCTATCCAGGAGAGCTACACCGATGCCCGCCGCACGCACATCGAATTTCAGGCTGGCGCCGATTTCGATGAGGAGGATTTCGTCACTGAAGAGCAGGTGCTGATTCCCATCACCCAACGCGGTTACATCAAACGCGTGCCGGCGAAGACCTACAAAGCTCAAGGTCGCGGCGGGCGGGGTGTCATAGGAATGACCACCCGCGATGAGGATGCCATCGTCTACATGCTTTCTGCTGATACGCTCGATACGCTGCTCTTCTTCACCGACCATGGCAAAGTTTACCAGGAACGCGTCTACCAGATTCCCCAGGCAGACCGTACGGCGAAAGGTTCGCTGATTGCGGGTATTCTGGCGCTTGATGCTTCCGAGCGGGTCACCGCTGTGGTGGCAGTCAGCGAATTCGATGAGCGACACTTCCTGATGATGGTCACGCGTAAAGGTTGGATAAAACGCATCTCACTGAGCGAATTTGTCTCGATCCGCCCCAGTGGGCTCATCGCCATCAATCTGGAAGATAATGATGTACTTGGTTGGGTGCGACTCACGCATGGGCAGGATGACGTTATCCTGATTACCGAGCAAGGTCAGGGCATACGCTTCAATGAAGCCGAGGTCCGTCCGATGGGACGCAATGCGCGAGGCGTGACGAGTATGCGCTTGAAGGCTGGAGATACTATCACCAGCATGGAGGTTGTCGAACCGGGTGGAGACCTCTTCATTGCTTCCGAGAATGGTTATGGACGCCGCACCGCGCTGGAGGAATTCTCGCCCCAGGGACGCGGCGGCAAGGGGGTACGCACCTATAGCGTCAACGCCAAGACCGGTCCGGTGACAGCGGCGCGAGTCGTACAGGCAGGGGATGAAATCACGCTGATTTCCCAGAACGGTCTTGTCATCCGTACACGTGTGGCTCATATTCCGCAGATGGGACGCTATACCCGTGGGGTGCAGTTGATCGACCTTAAGGAAGGAGATCAGGTAGCTTCAATCGCACGTTTACCGGAAGGTGTCTCTGAGACCAACGGGGCGCCGGCGACCGGCATTGACGCTAATACCTGAGGCACTTTTCTCCCACTCAGAAGGTTAAATTGTCCTTTGAGGGAATTTGTGGATCGATGTTGTGGGCATTTGTATTCTTATCAAGGAGGATGACTGATGCCCTTAATTCAAAAACTGGGTTCGAACCAGCTGGTGGCGCTATTGCCGGAGGCTGATCCGGAACAGCTCGCGGAGACGTTGGTTGCTTTTGCCAATGCCGATGGCGGCACGATGTATATCGGCTTGAACGAAGATGGGCAACCGGCAGGCAATATCTACCCTGAGGAGATCAACGGGCTGTTTCACCAGGCTGAGGCGCTATGCCATCCCCCTGTGCTTGTGGAATGGCAGCAAAGTGAGCAGAATGGCGCTTTTGTCTTCGTGGGGCGAATTCGCCGCAGCCCTGATTTGCACACGCTGCGCGATGGGCGGGTACTGGTGCGGGCGGGCGCGGAAAATCGCCCCCTACGGGGTGACCAGGTACGCCAACTTGCCAGCACACGCTCGGTGGGGGATTATGAAGCCGAATCCGTGGCGGGAGCGACACGCGCCGACCTCGAAGACAAGCTCCTTGAGGAATTCGTCGGCAAGTGGGAAGAACGCCAGGGACGTCCCCTGACCCGTCCTTTGGAAGACCTCCTCATTGAGATGGGTTGGCTCACGGCGGAGCGGTTGCCTACCGTGGCGGGTTTGCTGCTCTTCGGACGCAATCCACAGATTTTTATCCCGCACAGTGGGCTTACCTTTGTGCGTTTTGAGGGAACCGGTTTGCGTGGTGAAAGCGGCGAAGCCGGCTATGGGCGCCGTGAGGAGATCAACGGGGCGCTGCCGCTAATCATTCAACGTACCTGGGAAATTTTGCAGGAGGAAATGCGGCGCGGCGCAGTCGTGCGCTCGCTACAGCGTGAGGAGAAATGGCTGTACCCACCGACCGCTATTCGCGAGGCATTGGTCAATGCGGTTGCTCACCGGGATTACCGGATTCATGGTCGTGGCATCGAAGTCCGCATTTTTGCCGACCGGCTCGAAATATCAAGCCCTGGCGGCTTGCCCGGTTTTATCACCGTAGATAACATCATAGATGAGCATTTCTCTCGCAACCCGCGGATTGTTAACGGCTTGTTCCAGTGGCGCTACATCGAAGAGCTCGGTCTGGGGGTGGATTTGATGTTCGAGGAGATGCTCAATGCCGGACATCCAATACCCGAATTCAAAGAGGCGGCTTTTGCCTTTACTGTGATTTTCAAAAATGTACTGGATCACGCGCCGCAATCTGGACCGCGGCTTTCGACCAATGAACGGCAGGCGAAGGCATTGGCTTTCATTCAGCGCCATGGGCGGATCACCAATCGCGACTATCAAGAGCTCTGCCCAGATGTCACACCTGAGACCCTGCGCCTGGACCTGGCGGATCTGGTAGAAAACAGTGTGTTGCTCAAGGTCGGCGCCAAACGTGGCACGTACTATATTTTGCGCTGAATTGTGATCCCGGGTGATGCAGGAGCAGAACGATGAAACAATACCATTTGCGGCGGGCAGAAAAGGCGCTCACTGAGGAAGCGCTGCTTTTTGAGATCATTCGTGGGCAGAAGTTTATGACGCTCGCTCTCTGCAGTGAGAATGAACCCTATCTGGCAACCGTAAACTATGGTTTTGACGCCGAAGCCCGCTGCTTTTACTTCCATTGCGCTCCTCAAGGTCGCAAAATGGATTACCTCCGTGCTAATCCCGTGGTTTGGGGGCAGGTCATGGAAGACCATGGCTATCTACCGGGGAAATGTGACCATGCCTTTCGAACCGTCCAGTTTCGAGGGCGTGCAACGATTATCGAAGACCCGGTTGCCAAACGCGCGGCGCTGATGCTGATGATCGAACAGCTGGAGCCGGATCCTGAACCGGTGAAAAAGCATTTCGATAACGCTGCTTCGCTTGCGCGAGCCACGTTGGTCCGCATCGAGGTAGAGGTCTTTACCGGCAAGCAGAGTAAGGTGCAGGTAAACCCAGATCCCAATTCACCATAATTATCCCAAATGATTTGGGATAATTGTTGGGATAATTTGGTAGAAATATCCCAAAACTGGTTATCTCAATCCGCAAACTGCTGCAAAATCCGCGCTACCTGCTGTGCGGCTTGTTCCCAAGAGAAACGCGACAGGTTTGACGTGCCGCGCGCAATCAAAGCCTCACGCAAGGTTGGTTCCTCAAGCAGGCGCAGCATCCCCGCTTCAATGCTTTGCGTATCCAGCGGATCTATCAGGAGCGCCCCCTCGCCTGCTACTTCGGGTAAGCTCGAAGTGCTGGCAGTCAGCACCGGCACACCGCAAGCCTGAGCTTCCAGCACTGGAAAGCCAAAACCCTCATACAACGAAGGAAAGGCGAAGAAGCGCGCACCAGAGAGCAGCGCGGCTTTGTCCTCCAGCGCAATATAGCCGGAGAAGACCACATGGTTTTCCAATCGCAGATCTTGGACCCTGGCGCGGATGGAATCCGCAAACCAACCAGGAGGACCGGCAAGGACCAACAGGAGCTCGGGATGGCGTTTCAGCACATTCCCAAAAGCGGCAATCAACCGGTCCAGGTTCTTGCGTGGCTGTATCCGCCCCAAGAAAAGGATGTAGGGGCGGTCCAACCCATAGCGCCTCTGGGCTTGCGCCAGGGTCTCTGGGTCTTCGATACGGTGCAAATCTGCCTCATAACCAGGATAGACCACCGTGATTTTCTGAGGTGAAATGTCATAACTTGCTATAAGCGCCTGGCGGGTTGCTATTGAATCCGCCAGGATGTGCGAAGCGATACGCGCGTTCCAACGGGTGCTGGTTTCCAGATATAACCGTTGGCTCCGCGGGTGGGCTTCAGGAAAGATGCGATATCCCAAGTCATGAATGGTGACCAGGCTACGGCGGGGGCAGATGGGCGGCAGCACATGTGCCGGTACAAAGAGCACGCGCGGCGGGTCGCGCCACATTTCCCAAGAAAGACGCACATGCGTCCACAATCTAGGAAAGGGAATCACGCGCAGTTCTGCACCGGGGAATGCTTGCGGTGCGGGCTGCTCACGACAGTAGAGCCGCACGCTGTCATTTTCACCTAATAGCGGCAACAGCGCCCGGATCAGGTGGTAAGAGTAGCTTTCAGTGCCGGTTGGCGCAGTGCTGATAGCACGACTGGCATCGATCCCAATAAGCGCCATCGGTTTTACGGCACCACTGTAAGTGGAATGGGCACCAGGATAAGGATCAGCAGTATCACCACTGCCCACCCGATGCGTTTGCGGGTCGGATCTAACGGAGCTACATCATCAAGTGGCGCCGGATGTCGCGAGCCCATTGTAAGCCCCAGAAACCCCAGTAACGCCCAAGTCATGCCAATATCATGGCCCGTGAGCAACAATATTGCCGCCCAGGCAAACATCGCTATCACCACCACACGCGCCACTAGCCAGGCTTTGGAACCCCACATCGCGTAAGCAACATGCCCACCATCATACTGACCCACCGGGAGCAGGTTCAACCCCGTCACCAACAGCCCAGCCCATGCTGCAAAAGCGATAGGATGCAGGATCACATCCACCCCTCCAGATGGCAGTGGTTGCCCAAAGATTGCCCACTTCATGAGATAGTAGAGGATCGAGTTGCCTTCCATAGTGTAGCCGCCGATGGGTAGAGCTTCGACTTTGGAGAGTAGCAATCCCAAAATCAACAAGGGAATTGCCACGACCAATCCGCCCAAGGGTCCTGAAATACCTAAATCAAAGACCGCCTTGCGGTTCAGCAAAGGGCTTTTCTGCACGATTACCGCACCCATCGTTCCCAGGGGCCATACCGGCACAGGGGCGAAGTAGGGCAGGCTTGCCGGCGCTCCATAACGTCGCGCTGCCAGGTAGTGGCTAAATTCATGAACGGTCAGGATGCTCATTAGCGTCACTGCATGAGGTATCCCCCGCACCAGGGTGCGCCAATCTGTCTGCGGGTTGGCGCCTTCATTCATCGCGCCGATATATAAGACGGATAGCGTGGTGAGAATGAAGAGCAGCACATTAACCCACAGCTTGCCCGTTCTCCGATCCACAACATGGGGGATGGCTTGGAGCACATCCATATCCTTGCGCCGCGTTAGGAAAGGCAGGTATCCCAGGGCTTCGAATTGCGCCAACAGGTTTTGGAAAGCCGTCTCATCTTCAGGGTCGTAGACCTCTCCCACAAATTCCACGGCGGGAGGGTTACCACGTCGGGCGATCTGCACGCTATGGAGTTGCATCAAGGGTTGGGCAGCGGTTGCAAGGCGTTCGACGATTTGTGGCTCTTCCGATTTTTGAGGCTCGACGAGTGATTCACTCATACATCATCTCCGTATTTTCTGAGAACCAGCTATTTCCAACAGTCCCCCACCAAGCGCGAGTACCCCATACACTACGGTATCCAGGCGCAGGTTCCCGATTGAGAGCACTGGGTCAGCGCGTAAAAGGGTCAACATTGATAATCCCGCCAAATATAAGACGAAAATGGTGAGAGCGTGCCCTCTCCAAAGCGCTAGGATGCCCGCCAGACCCAGCGCCCAACCCGCTGCCAAAAGTTGTATGGCATAGCGCGGGGCAAGGGTGTAGTACAAGTCGGGCAACTCGCGTATCAACCAGCGCTGCCAGGATTCTGCAGTGCTGCTCACTTCGCGTCCCCAAGCACAACCCGTATGCCCGCAACCCCACCATGCGCCGGCAGAGAGTAACAGGGCTAACGGCGCCAACAGCTCCAAAACCTGACGCGCTGGAGTGCGTGTGTGCCAGGCATATGCCATTGCTGCTGCCAATCCGCCAAGCCATGCCCCCGAACCATCCAATCCTCCCACGCGCCAAAGCAGAATGAAGGCACCAGGGTTTTGAGCGAAATATGCAGCGTTCTGCGCCACATATCCCAAACGCCCTCCCAGGATACCTCCAAAGAGCGTTGCCCACAGCAGGATGGCTAGCTGCCGGGAAGGATAACCCTGCCGCCGTCCGACTCCCCATACCCAGATAACTCCGGGAAGCAACCCGCTTAGCACGCGCAGCGTATATCCTTGGATAAACCAGGAGCCTATCTGCATAATTCAGCTAGTATAGCATGAAGCAAGCAAACCGCCAACAACAACAGCCCCACCCAAGGCTGGGTGGGGCTGCGAGAGTGCGAATCCGCACACTGGATTACTTGAGCTCGACGACCGCGCCGACCTCGGTGAGCTTGGCCTTGGCGTCTTCCGCCACTTCCTTCGCCACAGCTTCCATGACGTTGGTGGGGGCGCTTTCGACCAGTTCCTTGGCTTCCTTCAGACCCAGGTTGGTGAGCTGACGAATGACCTTGATGACCTCAATCTTCTTGGGACCGAAGTCCTTGAGCACCACGCTGAATTCAGTCTGTTCTTCAACTTCCTCGACTTCAGCGGCGGCGGCGGCGGTGGGCATGACGCCCATCATCGCTACGGGCGCGGCTGCGCTGACACCCAGCTTGGCCTCGAGCATTTTCACGAGCTCGGCAGCTTCCATCAACGACAGTGCGCTAATTTCCTCGACCAGATTTTGCAGATTAGCCATTTTAACTTACACCTCATTCACTAGATTGATTGATCTTTGATTATTAAGATAGACTGGCAGCCTAAGCTGCTGCTTCGGCGGGCGCGCCGCCTTCCAACTTGTCCACATAAGCCTGCAAGACGTTGAGAATCTGACGCACACCGCTGGCAACCACTCCCACCATCTGACTGGCAGGGGCGTTGATGGTTCCCAGAACCTGCGCCAACAATTGCTCACGGCTGGGCATGTCTGCCAGGCGCACAGCCTCTGCAGCGTTGTACATACGCCCTTCCAAGACAGCTCCGCGAACCGTGAATTGTCCCTCTTCGAAATCCTTCGCGAATTCGTTGAACAGCTTGGAGAGTGGCTGGATACCCTTATAGCAGAACACTGCCAGGGTAGGTCCAGTCATCATATCCGTGAGTGTCTTTACACCGTGCTCCTCCAGGATATTCCGTAGAAGCGTGTTCTTGACCACGAAGATCTGCCCGCCTTGTTCCCGGGCACGGCGGCGCATCGCCTGCATCTGAGCCACGGTCAGATTGCGATAATGCGCCAGCATAATACCATTACTTTTCTGGTATTGCTCGGTGTACTCCTGGTACAGCTCTTCTTTTCGCGTGCGTGAAATAGCCAACCCTAATCACCTCCTCACCCGGACGCACCGGATTTAATCAGGGACTCCTCTGCCGGGCACTTTTATCAGTACCGCTGGCTGAAAAGTCCACCCTGAAAACTCACAAAAAAACTGGGTCCTGCGTCTACCGACGTAAGGACCCAGCATTCTCACCCCAAAGGGAGAATCTTGACTGGTCTTACCTCGGCAGGACATTAAGCGCCTGGGCGCACCTGCTGTCTTCGGCAGACACCGTTGTCTGGAAAGACAGGGGGTGTTTCCCCCAAATACCTTTTACTAGAGCGAACTCTCCATTGCCAGAGCCGTGGTGGCATCAATCTTGATGCCGGGGCCCATGGTTGGAGCGACAGTAATGCGGCGTACATAGACACCCTTTGCGCCCGATGGCTTGACGCGCCGGATGGTTTCCATGATTGCTGCCAGGTTGCCCGTCAGTTGTTCCACGGTGAAACTGGATTTACCAATGGGCAAGTGAATATTGCCAGAACGATCCAGACGGTATTCTACACGTCCAGCCTTGGCATCTTTGACCGCGCGCGGAAGGTCTTCCGGTTGCACAACCGTCCCGGTCTTCGGGTTCGGCATGAGTCCACGGCGTCCCAACACACGCCCCAGTTTACCAACTTTGGGCATCATCTGGGGTACGGCGATGGCGACATCGAAATCCGTCCAGCCATCCATGATTTGCTTGATGCCATCATCATCGCTGATGACGAAGTCAACACCCGCGTCCTTGGCCTGTTGCACCATGTCGGGTGTCGCGAACACCAGCACGCGCACCTGCTTGCCCAAACCATAGGGCAGACCTATAACACCACGGATTTGTTGATCCGCGCGCCGGGGGTCGAGGCCCATCCGCAAGTGCAACTCGATGGTGGCATCGAATTTAGCATAGCTGACTTCCTTAGCCAGCCGAAGCGCCTCTTCGGGGCTGTAGAGCTTCATAAGCTCTACTTTTTGCACTACATCCAGGTATTTCTTTCCTCGTCTTGTCATTTCGACACTCCTCGTGGTAATAGCGGGATTTCACCCTTCCACTGGGGACGTGTGATCTTAGCCTTCGATCACAATGCCCATGCTGCGAGCGGTGCCCGCAATCATTTGTTCCGCCGCATCCACATCGTTCGCATTCAGGTCCTGCAGCTTTTGCTCGGCGATTTCACGCAGCTGCTTCTTGGTGATGCGTCCAACCTTGTTGCGATTCGGCTCGGCGGAGCCACGGGGGACTCCAGCCGCCTTGCGCAGCAGGTCGGGAGTGGGCGGCGTCTTCAACACAAAGGTGAATGATCCGTCTTTGAAAATCGTGATTTCAGCCGGGACCACGCTTCCCATCATAGTGGTTGTGCGGGCATTGTACTCTTTGCAGAACGCCATCAAATTGATGCCGTGCTGCGCCAACGCCGGACCAATGGGGGGCGCGGGATTGGCCTTACCGGCCTGTATTTGCAGTTTCACCACTGCCTTAACTTGCTTCTTTTTTGCCATCTGACTGACTCCCTACATTTCTGGGGGATTACATCCCCAGGCGCTTAAACCTAGACCTTCTCTACCTGCAAGAAATCCAATTCCACCGGTGTCTCGCGGCCAAAGAAAGAGACCAGCACGCGCACTTTGGTGCGTTCTTCATCTATCTCATCCACAACACCGATAAAATCCGCAAAGGGGCCCTCGATGATGCGCACTTTTTGTCCCGGCTTGAAAGTCGCCCGCACTTGCGGCGCCGCAGCCTCCATCCGTCGAAGGATATTTTGGACTTGTTCAGTGCGCAAGGGTACCGGGGCATTGCCCATACCAACGAAACCTGTCACGCCAGGCGTGTTCCTCACCACATACCAGGAATCATCGCTGAGCGCCATTTGGACCATGATGTAACCGGGATACAAGCAGCGTTCCACAGTGCGCCGTTTGCCATCTTTGATCTCAATCTCTTCGACGGTC
Source organism: Chloroflexota bacterium (assembly GCA_022707705.1). GTDB lineage: Bacteria > Chloroflexota > Anaerolineae > B4-G1 > SLSP01 > JAAZNO01. The sequence goes on along the minus strand of JAKJAC010000035.1, from coordinate 1,703 downwards.
GGCACCACCACCTGGAAGATGAAGTCCTGCATCCCCATAGACTCGATACGTTGTTCGAGATTGTATTTGACTTTTTGCTCGTAGCCGGAATAGCAGTGGATGATGTACCAGGCGCGTTCATCCACAACCGGTTGTTCTTCCTCACGCTCAGCAAAGGGGTCGGGGAGCAACTCACCTGAACCAGGCGCCGGGGGCAACATCTCGACAGGTGCTTCTTGGCTTTCCTCGCTCTCTAGCTCGGGTGCATCCGCATCCGCTTGACTCGAAAGTGGTTCAGGCTCAGCCTCGTCTTTCTCGGGTTCCAGTATCGGAAACGCGAAAGTGTCCAGGGTTTCCACTTCCTCAGCGGAACCTAGACCAAATCGCGCTAACAGGCTTTCGGTGGGCAGGTCCTCGTCGTCGAAACCTCCGATAGGCGCGGAAAAATCACCGCTATCTTCGTTTTCGAGATTCAACGGCTGCTCATCTTCAAACGAAAAATCCTGATCCATTCACATGCCCCTGAAAAGCGTCAATCGGAAGGTCTCAATCAGACCCCTTCATTCCGCTTGATTAGCACAGCCGCTGCCGCAATGGCGCCCAAGACGACGGCGGTGATGATGTATGCCCAGAGATTCTGAGTCACAATACCCCCGAGCATGCGCACAAAGACCAGATCCAGAAGCCCCAGAAAGATCGCCATGCCGAAAGTGAACGCCAACACGATCTTGGTCAGATTCCACGTTTCCTGACGACCGGGCCAGTGGACCTTTTTCAGCTCTGAACGCGTATCGCGGAGATACTCCACTATGGGGTTCTCCTTTTTCGGCATCTCTTTTTTGACCTTTTTCTCCTGGTCCGTCATGCGTTCCTCCATACTTTGTCCTGACATTTCAAGACACCGTCCCACTGGCGACGGTGTCTTGAAGTACAAATCAGGCAGGCGAGGCAGGAATCGAACCCGCAGCCTACGGTTTTGGAGACCGTTGCTCTGCCAGTTGAGCTACTCGCCTACTTCAAACTTATTTAGTCTCGCGATGCTGCGTATGATGCCGGCATCGCGGACAGTACTTATTAATTTCCATCCGTCCCGGATCATTGCGCCGATTCTTTTGTGTGGTGTAATTCTGCTCCTTGCACTCAGTGCAAGCCAGCGTGATCACCAACCGAATTGCCTTTGTTTTCTTTGCCATTGCGCGTCGCCTCAAGTTATCAATATCGAGAAAGAGCACTTTCTCTGAGCCCATGCTCGGATTCGAACCGAGGACCCCTTTCTTACCAAGAAAGTGCTCTACCTGCTGAGCTACATGGGCCTAACAATCTGGTGGGCAGAGGCGGATTCGAACCACCGAAGGCATCAGCCAGCTGATTTACAGTCAGCCCCCTTTGGCCACTTGGGTATCTGCCCTAATCTAAGCCGACGGTGGGAATCGAACCCACGACCCTCCGCTTACAAGGCGGATGCTCCGCCGATTGAGCTACGTCGGCGCTCCACCATTATAACACAGCCAATTTCAGGGTCAAGATTTCGCCTCCCTGGCGGCGCCAAGTCAAGCCCAGCATTCCTTGCGCCTTTCAGTTTCGGCTCCACCGTTAGCAGGCTGAAGTATACACAACTCCAGAGATTTGTCAACCGGTCTGCTTATAGGGCATTCGTAGCAGTTCGGAGGGCTTCTGCGTCCCCTGTGAGGCGCGCAGGGCAAAGAGGTTGCTGCGTCAACCCC
>JAKJAC010000359.1 GCA_022707705.1 Chloroflexota bacterium | reverse complement strand
CCGTCATCCGCGACAAACTGACCAACCGCCCCTATATCCCTGGCTCATCGCTCAAGGGAAAAATGCGCAGCCTATTGGAAAAATACAACGGGCTGCCGCAAAACAAGCGGATTGGTCAGGGATATATCCATACCTGCGACAACGCCCCGGGTTACAAAAAGTGTGATGTCTGTCAGGTATTTGGTGTGCCGGGCGAACTAAAATTCGCCACTCCCACCCGCCTGGTAGTGCGTGATGTTTTCTTGGGTGCTGAGAGCGCCAAAAAACTGGAAGCCGCACAAACGGACCTTCCATACACCGAAGTCAAAACGGAAGTCTCAATCGACCGCGTGACCAGCGCCGCAAATCCCCGCCAAATGGAACCCGTTCCGGCTGGGGCGAAATTCGAACACGCAGAGATGATTCTGAGCTTGTATGAAATCCATCTAGAAGATGGAACAGCGACGAAAGCCCTAGAAGACTTGAAACGACTGAGCGTGCTGCTGGAAGCCATGCAACTGGTCGAGGACGACTATATCGGCGGTCTGGGTTCGCGTGGCAGCGGCAAGGTCGCTTTCAAAGACATAAAGCTATCCTTCCGCAAAGATGCCAAGACGAAGCTTGAGCCAATCGGCGGCAACCACGAAACCCTGGCAGCATTCGCAAAGGCGCTGGATGGATTGATTCAGCAAATTGGGGCTAATCTGTAACCCGGGTTTCACTGGCTGTGATCAGACAAGCCTCAGGCTTGATTTGCAACCCAAGGAGGTCCCATGCCCCAACTGACAACTTATCAGCTGACCTTTCCACACGGACTGCACATCGGAGCAGGCGGTGTGGAAAGTGTGGAAGATTCACTCGACTATGTGCCATCAGATACCTTGTTTGCCGCACTGTTGGACACATGGCGACATATCGGGCGGGATGTAACCAAGATCATATCAAAAGAAGGCCGCCCTGTTTTGCGAGTCACGTCCGCTTTTCCTTTCGCGGGAAGTGTACGCTTCTTTCCCAAACCAGTAGATTTACAGCAGCTCTTCACTGAAGCTACACTCAAGAAAGAAGGCGCCGGCAAACGACTAAAAAAGATACGCTTCCTCTCTGAGGGCCTCCTCTTGAAAGCAGCGAACGGCGCGTATCTCGATGACGCTCTGTTCCCTGAAGAGGAATACGACTCTCCCCAAACCGGCATTGCCCTGCAGGGCGGCGCTTTTTGGCTATTGGCTGAAGAGGCAAAAAACCTGCCCAAAGATTGGCCCGTTGTGCCAGACAAGTGGTGGTTGTTGCGTCGGAAAAAGGTCTTTGAGGCTCAAATGGCTCCCCGCGTCACGGTCGATCGTATCAATACTGCACCCAACCTGTTCCAATCGGAACGCGTGCTATTCAACGCAGGTTGCGGACTGTGGTTTGGCGCTGTAGGCGAGCTATCCGATTTGCCCGAATTGCTCACAGTGTTGGGAGACGCGGGCTTGGGCGGGGAGCGCACTGCGGGTTATGGGCATTTCACCACCACTTCAACCGATATACTCGATTTGCCCGATCCGCAAGAGTGCGCGTATTTGCTCAGCCGTTGGCACCCTAAAGACCAAACCGAAATAACTCTGTTGCAACGCCCGGATTCCGCTTACAAGATAGAAGCCGTGGAAGGCTGGCTACGCACGCCCGACCCCGCCGCTGCGCAACGCCGCAAGCGCATCTGGTTGGTGGCAGAAGGCAGTCTGATTGACGGAAATCCACAAGGCGATGCGGCAGACGTCAGGCCCGAATATGATGCGAAAAGCGGCGAGAAAATACCGCATCCCATCTATCGCTCAGGATTTGCAGTGGCGCTGAATTGGAAAAAGAGGTGAACCATGCCTGACTACCAGACCTACCGTTTGCGCATTACCGTGCTTACCCCACTGCACATCGGCAATGGGCGGGAAATGTTAAACCAGTACGATTACGCCATTCACGATGGTCGCACCTGGCGGATCAACGAAAACGCCTTGTTGGACACCCAGAATGTGGAAGACCCGCGAGTTGCTGCATCGCTGATGCGTATCAAACCAGCGCAATTGCTCCTGCCTCAAGATTTTACGGAAGGCAGTCGCTATTTCAGATACGTTCTCAAGGGTACTCCCAAATCAGAGGCAGAAGGCGCCGTACTGCGGGAACAAATCAAAGACGTCTTCGACCGTCCGTATGTACCTGGCACAACCATCAAAGGAGCGCTGCGCACCGCGCTGGCCTGGCATTTATGGGGCAAGAAAGAGCTACGCCCAGAAATCTCGAGGCTGCGCAGCAAGCCCAAATTCGCCGCTTCCGATTATGAACATGAACTATTCGGCAAAGACCCGAATCACGATTTACTGCGTGCATTGCAGGTCAGAGATAGCGCTTCCCTGGATACCAACGCTTTGATGCTGGTCAATGTGCGTGTATTGACGGGACGTGGCAAACCCGGCTCCCCGGTGGAAGTAGAAGCCCTTCGCCCCCAAACGGTGATTGAGAGCGAAGTTAAATTGGATACAGCGCTGTTTTCACCGTGGGCTAAGGCGCGAGAACTCCAACTGATCAATAGTAAAGCACTGATAGACTTTATACAGATCGCCCGGCAATATGGTTTGGAAGCAATCCAGAGAGAACAGATTTGGGCGCGTCGCTTGCCCAACGAGCAGGTAGTCAGGCAATTCCAAACCATGCTGGATTATCCGCTTCAAGCTAACCAGTTTTTCCTGCAAGTGGGCTGGGGCGGCGGTTGGGAACAAAAAACTCTGGGCGAGCACCTGAAATCTAATGAAGCCTTTATGCGCGCCATCTTAGAATCCGAGAGAGCAAACGGCTGGGGTGTTGGCAGAGAGCATATGCCAGAGAATGTTCAAGACTTCCCCATAAGCCGCCGCGTAGTTATGGCGTACCGGCGTAACGCTCAAGGGGAAATAACGGCAGAAATCCCCGCCTCACCGTTGGGCTGGGTCCTGGTCAGCGTAGGGAATGACGATCTGGCAATACCAGAAACTGACTGGCAACCGGAATTCACAGAAGATGATGAATATACGCCATCGGCGCCTGTGATAGAACCACCACAGGAAGAGAAAATGCCGATAGTCAAACCTGCCTCCAAGCCGCTGGTTGAGAGTTTCGAAGCTATCCCTCAAATTGGCGACCGCTTCAAGGGTGAAGTATTCAACCAGGAGGGCCGCGCCCTGGAATTGTTCATTCCCGGCCTCGATGATACGGTGGCAGCTGCCTACATCGGCCCCGATGACAATCCTACCAGCAAGAAATACGCCGAGGGAGATATCGTCATCTGTGAAGTCATTGGCTTGAAACAGATCGGCAGAATCTGCCAGGTTCAATGCAGGAAAGTATAGCTAATCAGTAATTCTCTACCGTACATCTGAAGTAAAAGGTCAGTCATGGTATACTCCACGGTGACCAAACCAAAGGAGTGAGACCAAT
>JAKJAC010000358.1 GCA_022707705.1 Chloroflexota bacterium | reverse complement strand
CCTCTATCGGAGTGTTATGGTTACGATTCCCTTTACACCTCCACATGTCTCAGTCAATCGTGTGCGGATTGCCGACCTGCCTGGGTTGTGCCTGGATGATGTCGTGCGTGGGCAGGCAGCCTATCATCTTCTTTCCAAGGAAGCGGTGGTGCTTTATGCTTTGGAGCAGGCGCATCTGCTGCAACTCCCGCCTGCGCTATTGGAAGATTCACCTGCAGCGTATCGTGACCTGCCTCTGGTGGTGGATGGGGCATTGAGTTCATCAGAGCCCATGAAGCGAGCTGCTGCCGAGCACATCGCGCGGCGATTGGGGCGCAATCTCGCCTATATCTTGCTCACTTTGCATCGGGGCGATGCCTGCAATCGCGTACTTCGGCCCGATTGGACGGCTACGGAGTGGGACCTGTGGGCTTCCATCCAATCAGTGCGGTTGGGTGGTGGTTTGGTGAGTGGTCTATTGGGCAAACGCCTGGTGGAATATGCGACGGCGCTCATCGCGGAGCTGGGGTATGCGGATGAGCTGCGGATAGAACTCACGCCCTATCGCCAGGAGATGTCGGTGCTTGGGGCGGGACGATATGCGCCGGATGATGTCTCTGCCGTGCTATGTTTTGACTTTGGGCAGACCATGATCAAGCGCGCTCTGCTGCATCTTGAGCAGGGTGCCATCACGGCATTGGTAGCCCTCCCATCCCTGCCCACCGACTGGGCATTCAGCAATGTTCCTACAGCTGCGTTGCGCTACAGTGGGGAAGAGGTGCTGGCACTGGTCAGTGATGTGCTCGCATGCACGGCTGAAGAAACTGGAATTCGAGACGCGGAGATATTACTTAGCATCGCGGCTTATGTGGATGGGGGACAGGTGTTGGGTAACGGCATCTACGCACGCATGTCCACACTTGCCGCAGATGTGCGCCCGCTGTTGGCTACTGCTGTACGAGCGCGAAACGGAACAACAAGCCGGATTCACTTGATCCATGATGGTACAGCAGCAGCTGCGGTGCATGCCGGCGAGCCGCATACTGCGGTCATTGTTGCCGGCACGGCTTTGGGTGTAGGGTTCTGCCCTCCCACTTCTGCAGGCTTGCGCCCCTTACGACTGGCATTGCCTGAGATATAGCGCGTTCATTCACAGGAGGCGATGGGCTTCTCAGCAGGTAGAACGTAATACTCGTCGCCGAACCGGCTATGGAATTCGTTGGGTATCATAAACACAAAACATACATTGAAGGGGGTCCTATGTTGTGGGAGAATCTGAATTGGATGGATGTGGAAGCCTATTTACAGCGCGATGACCGTGTGGTTTTCATCACTGGATGCGTGGAACAACATAGTCACTTAAGCCTGCTAACTGATGTTACCGTTCCATTGGCGATGGCGCGTGCCGTGTGTGAACCACGCGGCATCCCCATTGTGCCACCTCTGGTTTTTGGTATCACGCCGTATTTCAAGGCTTTTCCGGGAACTCTGAGTATTCGCGTGGAGACATTCGCAGCGGTGGTGCGAGATGTGCTCGAGGGTCTGTTGGCACAAGGGTTCCATCGCATTTTGGTGAGCAACGGTCACGGTGGCAATTCTGGAACGTTGTTTGCTTTGATGGGCGAGATTGCTGGTGCGCACCCGGAGGCGACGTTACGCGCATTTGAGTGGTGGACGGACCCACATGTGGAAGCTTATGCGGCCTCTGTGAAATTGGAACCTACACACGCCAACTGGCTGGAGAATTTTGCGACGCTAACACGTGTCGGACCCGTTCCCGCGGGTGAGAAACCCATGCTCGAAGTGCCACGTGGTATGTCGCCAGAAGCTGTCCGGATGGTGTTGCAGGATGGTTCCTACGGGGGACCATGGCAGGCTTCTGATGCCGTGATGGCAGGGTTGTTTAGCACTGCGGTAGCGGCGATGGAGGAGGCTCTGGAAAGTCTCGGGTCGAGATAATCTTGCTGGGATGGTTGATGGTTTTGAAGTTTGTCACCCGTGTGGGTTTGTGCTACAATGTAAGAGCCTAAGGATGGTCTTGCATGGTGTGAACTCGTGTCCAGCATCATTGAACACACGTTAACCGCGTCTACAGCAGATTCTCAGGAGATCAACTATGGAAAAAATCGCATACCAGGGATGGAACAACTGCATTCGTCTGTCAAATGGAATTATTGAGCTGGTGATTACGGCTGATGTTGGCCCGCGAGTGATTCGCTTCGGCTTCATCGGTGCTCAAAACGAGTTCGATGAAGATTGGTTGGGCGTCACTGGCGGGGATGTGTGGCGCAATTATGGCGGGCATCGCCTTTGGCACGCACCAGAGCATCCTGTGCGCACCTATGCCCCAGATAACGGTCCCGTCACGATTGAGGAACATGATGGTTTTGTGCGTTTCATTCAACCGACAGAAGCTAACACAGGTATCCAGAAAGAGATGGATATTTCTGTGGCATCTGTAGGGACTCGTGTGCGGGTGGTGCATCGTTTGCGCAACACCAATATATGGGGAGTTGAGATGGCGCCTTGGGCGCTTTCTGTAATGGCTGCGGGTGGAACAGCGATTATCCCCTTGCCCCCGAGGGCTAGCCATGATGGCAATTTGCTGCCTGCCGGGACTCTGACACTTTGGCCCTACACGAATCTCGCGGACCCCCGCTGGACCTGGGGGACGGAGTATGTTCTCTTGCGCCAGGACCCACAGGCAACTGCGCCCCTGAAATTCGGAACGGCAGCATACAAGGGTTGGATTGCCTACGCGCGCAATGGACATCTCTTTGTCACTTATGTCACTCCGCAACCGGGGGCTACTTATCCGGATTTGGGTAGCGTTGTAGAAAGTTTCACCAATTCACGCATGTTGGAAATTGAAACGCTTGGTCCGCTGGCTGTGGTGGCTCCGGGTGCTGAAGTCGAGTATGTAGAGGAGTGGGCGCTCTTTGATGAGGTTCCCACTCCCACCTGTGATGCGGATGTTGCCGCGATTGCTGTGTTGCACAGCTCGTAGGACACAGTGGCAGAAATTCCTGAGTGGTAATTTCGCGAATAGAGGAGGGAGACGATGCGTTACGAGATTCATGGCACAGTTATGCAATCGGTGGATGTCTATCTGACCCGCGGAGAATCAGTGTACACTGAGTCTGGCGGGATGGCATGGATGGCGGGTCCCATTGAGATGAAGACTGACACCAAGGGTGGGGTGTTGGCGGGTTTGGGGCGTAAGCTCGCCGGGGAATCTTTCTTCATGACCACTTATACCTGTCAGGGGGATCAGGGACTGATCGTTTTCACTCCTGAATCGCCTGGCAAAGTGCTGCCATTGGAACTGCAACCGGGGCAGGTGATTATCGCGGAGAAAGATGCCTTCATGTTCGCTGAGGCTTCAGTGAGCATGGAAATGCACTTCAAGCGGAAGCTGGGCGCCGGCTTTTTCGGCGGTGAGGGTTTCATTCTGCAGAAGGTCACCG
>JAKJAC010000357.1:263-3546 GCA_022707705.1 Chloroflexota bacterium | reverse complement strand
GATTTCCCGCCCACTGCAACAGCTGCGGCATACTGTGCCGCGGAAATAAAAAGCCCCCCAGCACCGTGCCAATCATAATGATCATCGTGATTAACTGCTGCGCTTGTTTCAAGTTCCTGGAGATGGTAGAGATAAAGAGGCCCAACCACAGGCCCGAAAACACGTAGAGCAATGAGAGCAACAAAAAGAGCGCAAAGCTTCCCCGGAATGGCACACCAAAGATGATCATGCCTGCCCCGACCACGGTTAGCCCGCCTCACGCTCGCGGACCACCGCGAGCGCCGTCATCGCCACACTCGCGGTCTGCAGCAACATCGCCGTCATGCTGGGAATCACGAGCCAAATCTGAATCTGATCGGGGTTGTAAAGGATACGCACACGGGTATCCAGGGGTAAGGCGCCGGTGATGGGCAATCCAGAGCGCGCTACTCGCTCCATCACCAACTCTGAAGCGTGCGTCTGCGCAATCACCGCAGCGACATTGAAGGCAGCCATCGTGGTAAAAAGGTCCGAGCCATCAATGAGCATCAGCGTCTGCGCCTCGCCGCGCGCCACCAAAGCTGCAAAGTCAGCAGGGATAATCAGGGCAACCTGCGCCTCGCCCGCGTCAATGACGTGCGTCGCCTCCGCCTCGCCGGCGACATACATCGTCACATCAAAGTAACCGGAGTTCTGCATTGCCGCCACAAAGGCATGGCTTGCAGAATCGAGGCTCTGGTCCGCCACCGCCATTGGAATGTGGCTGATATTGATATCAATGGCGTAGCCAAAGAGGAAGAGCTGTAGTAACGGCAACGTAAGCAACAGCCCCAATGTGCTGCGGTCCCGCAACGTGTGGATGAATTCCTTCTGTGTAATAGCCCAGATACGCTTCCACATGGTTAATCAAAAATCAAAGGCCAGAAATCAGGAGTCAGAGCGGACACGAATGCCATCAAGAATGAGGTCCACAAGTTCTTCAGCGAGCATGTGCCGCTCTTCAGCAGTCGGCAACGGGGCGATGCCGCGCAACACAGGAATGACCGCGGCAGCGAACATCCCCATAAGCATCCGCGAAACCAGCGCCGGCTCAACGGTGCGATAGGCGCCCGCTGTGATCCGTTCCCTAATGAAGTTCTGAATCTGCTGGTCGAGCTGCCGAGTGCGTTCAATGACGAAATCTTGCAAGATAAGATTATCAAGCCAGGCTTCCGTCAACAGCGTGCGGACAAAGGCTAAACGCGAAACCACCAGGTCATAGAGTGTGGCGACTACTTCGACGATATCCGAACGCTGCTGCAGCGCCCCACTGCTACTCAGCACTCTTTCAATGGCAGATTGAGTCTCGCTGATCACCGCAAGCAGAATCTCGCGTTTGCCGGCGAAGTAGTTGTAAAGCGTGCCCTCTGCCACATCAGCAGCTTCGGCAATCTCTTTGGTGGTGGTGTTGATGTAGCCCTTAACAGCGAATAAATGCACTGCCGACGCCATGATTTCCTGCCGGCGCCGTTCGATGCGCCGTTGCCGGCGCGCCCGCAATGTGTTATCCCCAGGTTTTACGCTCATTAGTCCATCAATCATAAAGTATAGTAAGTACCACAGATTGTATGCACCGCGATGCTACACACAATCCCTCCAAGATCTACTCATAAAATGAGCAAACGCTCATTTTATGAGTAGATTATACATTAATAGGAATAGATGTCAATCATCGGTTTTAGAAGCGGCGCAGCACAATCCCTTGGATTCTGGTCCCAGGTCTTTTGACAGCCTTTTGTGCAGCTGTACACTACAGCAACGGTAAGGACGCTCTCCCCCAACCGTGTGGCTGCGCCCGGCGCCAGCTACAATCTCAGCGCAAAGGAATCCAGTCATGACCCAATATAGGAACCGAGTGCTCGTGTTTTTGGTATTATTGACCCTGATCTTTCAACCAGCGACCGGACAAGCGCGCCCCATTGACCCACCAGGTACGCCCGAACCAGATACCGACCAGGTAGTTATTCAACTCTACGTGCGGGATAAGCCGCATCTCGATGCGGTAGCAGGAAGCCTCGACATCTGGGAGACACATCAGGAGGAAGGCTATGTCGTTGCCGCCGTAACCTTGCAGCAACGTCTCCAGCTCGAAAGCCTGGGCTACCAGACCGTTGTGGACACCATCAAAACGGCGCAGCTAGCTGGCGACCGCGCCCCGTTGGATGGACGCTTCTACTATTTCGATCAAATGTCTTATACCAATCCCAACCGCCGCTACGTCGTGAGTTTTTTGAATACAATGAATAACACCTATCCCGCACTGACCGAACTCTACGATATCGGCAATGCGTATCAGAATGTCCGCGATATGTGGGTCCTGCGCATCACCAACGAGGATCCTGCCTTCGGCGAGATTGCCGATAAACCCGCATTTTTCCTCTACGCCGCGGTCCATGCTCGTGAGGTCGCTACACCCGAGCTTGCTATCCGCTACATCAAATATCTTCTCCCTGGCTACAACGGCGAGGGCGGCTACAATACGGACCCGGATGCCACCTGGTTGGTGGATCGCCATGTGCTTTACGTGTTAGTCGTGGAAAATCCCGATGGACATCTGGTCAACGAGATGAACACCAGCGCCAACCGGCGCAAGAACTTGAACAACACACTCTGCCCCACCGGCAGGTTTGGTGTGGATCTAAACCGCAACCACAGCTTCATGTGGGGATTTGATAACTTCGGCTCCAGCCCTGATCCTTGCGATGACACCTATCGGGGATCCAGCGCCGCTTCCGAACCCGAGACGGTGGCGTTCCAATCCTTCTTCGCCTCGGTGATGCGCGACCAGAACGGCTCCAACGGCGACTACGTCATCCCTCCAGCGGCGCCTGAGACGGCAATGGGTATCTTCATCAGCCTGCACAGCTACAGCGACCTGGTGCTTTGGCCCTGGAGCTTCACAACAGCAGCCGCGCCAAACGGCACACAATTATCAGCTATCGGACACAAATTCGCCTATTTCAACGACTTCGAACCTAGCGGCCACATCTGGTATGACGTCAACGGACCAACTGATGACTGGACCTACGGCAGATTCGGAATCGCCTCGTTCACATTCGAGGTCGGCCCCGATGACTACAGTGCTTGCGGGGGCTTCTTCCCCGCCTACGGCTGTATCGAAGGCGCCGATGGAATGTCGCGCAATTTCTGGGCGGAGAACAAACCTGCCTTCATCTACGCACACAAGATCGCAGCGACACCCTATCGCACCGTGTTTGGACCCGATACACTGGCGGTCAGCGTGGCGCCAGTTTCAGGGATACCC
>JAKJAC010000357.1:0-253 GCA_022707705.1 Chloroflexota bacterium | reverse complement strand
TCCAAGCCACTATCACTGACCGTCGCTATTCGAACTCGGGATTGCTCCCCATCGCAGCAGCGGAATACTTCCTGGATACTCCCGGCGATGCGGGCACTGGCACTCCTATGAACCCAACCGACGGCGCCTGGGGTAGCACCAGTGAAGGGGCGCAGGCAACTCTCGACACCAGCGCGCTGGCGCCAGGGCGGCACACGGTCTTCGTCCACGGGCGCAACAATCAGGGGAAATGGGGTCCTTACACCGCCGTGTT
>JAKJAC010000356.1 GCA_022707705.1 Chloroflexota bacterium | reverse complement strand
TATAATAATTATAAATATATAAATATCCATATAAGGAGTAGATAAATGAAAGCCTCACACTTTGTATCCAGCATCGCCCTCTGGGCTGTATTAGTGAGTGTTCTTGTGGGATGCACCACTCCCACCGTGACCCCCACAGCAGTGACGGTGCAGCCCACGGCTACCCCACAACCCGAAACCCAAGAAACACCCGTCGCAACCGAACCGCCCGCTGCCACAGAAGTCGCCCCACCCGAGGCAACGGAATTGCCGCCAGTACCCTCTGCCAACGACAACCTGACCTGGGTCGCCGATGGCGCTATTGCCGATGGCGAATACACCGATAGCGCAGATTTCGGAAAAATCCGCTTATGGTGGCGCCATGACGGGGAACACCTCTATTTCGCTATGGAAGGGGATACACAGGGTTGGGTATCCGTGGGAATCGAACCCACGCGCGCCATGAAAGACGCCGACTATTTCTTCGGCTTTGTTGTCAATGGTGAGGCGAAGTTGTGGGACGCCTTTGGCATGGGCACCACGGGACCCACTCACCCGGCGGATGAGGAGATTGGGGGAGCCAACCATATTCTTGAGTTCGCAGGGGTCGAGACGGGCGGGCTCACGCGCTTTGAGCTCAAGCGATTGCTCGACACGGGCGATGTCTACGATAAAGCGCTTGTCCCGGGCAACAGCTACAATATCATCATTGCCATTGGGGACGATGATGATTACGATGGTTACCACTCACTGGTTCGCAGTGGGGAGATGATGCTACAGCCGTAAGGCGTCGCGCCGCTCTCACCACGGCTTGTTTCGTATTTTGGGGCGCACTGCACTCCACGCGCCCCAAAATCCTTGAATACACCGGGGTATTGCACTTTACCTTTGCTGAAGCAGCAAGTATAATAGAGATAGAAAACGTCATCATGCGAGCAACAATTCAGAGGATGACGGCAACAGACAGCAGATATAGACCGTAGTTCGGCGTTTTAGATTGAGGAGGCGCTCCGCAACAGAACGCCCACAAAACCCATAGGAGGAATAGCACATGACCCTGGCAGAGATTTTGACTCAAGCGATGCATTTAGAACAAACGGGCCGTGATTTCTACCTGCAAGCTGCCCAACTACCCGGTGATGAAACCACAGCAGCCATGTTCAAACAGCTCGCCGCCGATGAACTGGCGCATTATGGCTATCTAGAGCGGCAGCTGGCAGCTGTGCAGTGCGGCGAAGATGTCTGCGCGATTCCGGAGCTGGCGCCAGTGGACCCCCTGGATTTGAATGACCCTATCTTCCCCAAGGACATTAACATCCTGGAATCCTTGGGCGAGAGCTATTCTCTGGAAGAAGCGCTTGTCTTCGCGATGGGCACTGAAGATAAGAGTTACAAGCTGTACCGCAGCAACGCCAAAGCCGTGGAAGAACCAGAAGCCAAGCAGCTTTTCCTACAGCTGGCAGCTGTGGAAATGAAACACTTCGAAGCGCTGGTGCAACGCTACGAATCCTTCTACAGCTACCCCCGCTAGAAGTACAGTACAGCAAGCAACCCAAAGAAATCAAAACAGCATTTGGGAGCAGTGCGCAACACTGCTCCCAAATGCCTGCACCAAGGAATCCGGCTGACACGCATCAAAGCGCATGCCACAACGTTAAGCATCCGTATCCGTGTGGGAGGGTCTTCGTGCCGGAATTGCCAGAAGTTGAAACAATTGCACGACAGCTGCGCCCGCGGCTACTGCAACGGCGTTTCGATGCTGTTGACATTCTCTGGGCGCGCACCGTAGAGCAACCCTCGCCAGCAGAATTCGCCCGTGAGTTGCTGGGAACCAGCGTGCAGGAAGTCGGACGACGGGGAAAATTCCTCAGCTTCGCCCTGAGCACAGGCAAGACCTGGTTGGTTCACTTGCGTATGACGGGCAAATTCCGCATCCAGGACGGGGTCGGAGATAGCGGCGCAAACACATCTACGGAAGAAGACCCCCACGTGCGCGCCCGTTTCCAGCTGGATGATGGCACACGCCTGGATTACAGCGATCCACGGAAATTCGGGCGGTTTTATCTGGTAGAAGACCCCTGCAGCATCACCGGCGCCCTTGGACCCGAACCCCTCAGCCCAGAATTCACGGTTGCCTGGCTGAGCACAGCTTTGAAAGACCGGCGAGGAGAGATCAAGCGTCTTTTGCTCGACCAGAATTTTCTCGCTGGATTAGGGAACATTTACGTGAACGAAGCTCTCTGGCGCGCAGGTATCCATCCCCTGAGAACAGCCAACAGCCTCACCACAGACGAGGCCATCCGCCTGCACGGAACCATCGTGAGCGTGCTCAGAGAGGGGGTGGAGAATGGCGGCGCCACCCTTCCCGACCGGCAATATGTATACCCCAATGGCGATCTAGGACAGCAGCAGCTGCATCTGGCAGTTTACGATCGGGCGGGAGAGTGCTGCCCTCGATGTGGCTATGTCCTCGAACGCATCGTTCAGGCACAACGGAGCACGTATTTCTGCCCCCTGTGCCAACCCTGTCCCCATCCTGATCGCGTCGAAAGCGACGCAGAAAGAGAAGGTTGACGGCAAGAACCACAGAGTTCACGAAGAGAAGCGCATCACGATTGACGAAAGGAGTACCCCATGAATCTGCTGCAAAACCCCAATTTCGATCAGGGTCATCATCATCAAGACAACATCACTGAGATTGTCGTGCCGGATGGTTGGCGACTCTACTGGTTGGACAATGTTGTCTTTCCGGGCAGCAGCACCCCGGCTTATCGCCCTGAATCAACCGTCTGGTACATTCAGCATGCGCCGGAGGTAGAGAAGCCCATCTTCTTCCTTACGGGCGAGTTCTGTTGGAAAGTTTTCAAGGCTTTTTCCCCCCTCTATTTCGCTGTGACGCAACCTGTAACAGGACTAACGCCGGGCGCGCACTACCGCTTTACGGCGAAAGTTTTCCCCGACATCGTCGAGCAATACGGACCTAATGGGAAGGTATTGGCGCGCGACATCTGGGCGGCTGAGGCGCGTGCAGGTTGGAGCGTCCCCAATACGCCGTGGGCGCAGGGACAAGATGGCGCTATCGAATGGACGGAATGGTTCAACATCCAGAGTGGGAATTTCGCCTTTGGCCGTTATTGCGACGTCTGGGTGGAATTCGTTGCACCGGCAGACGGCAAAGCGCAAATCTGGCTTGAGTGCAAAGCCAAATGGGGCTTCGCCAACAACTGGTTCATGGATGCCTTCACGTTGACCGAGGTGACCCCGCTTCCCGAACCGGAACCGGAGCCTGAACCGGAGCCCGTAACCGTGCGCGGGGTGCCGCGGGTGCAATACCCGCGAACCTATGTGCTGCTGCCTTCCAGTTGCCCGGTCAACTGGGTTACCGCAGCGGCACGGACCGTGCTGACTTTCCAAGTCACTCTGGGTTTCTCCGCGGATGATGCGGGCATCGGTGATTTGGACTCGCGCACCGTCATCGCCGTGAACCCCGAGGATATCGGCACAGGGCTCAGCGCTGCCTGGTATGCCGAACATTATCCCGGCGTTACCTACATCCCCCTGAAAGCCAACACC
>JAKJAC010000355.1 GCA_022707705.1 Chloroflexota bacterium | reverse complement strand
GGCAGGCGTTGTGGGAGCGTTGCCGGGTCGCGGCGGCGCTGGGAACGTAGGAACGTGATAACGTGCGAACGTGGGAACGTGATAACGTAGGAACGTGTTTACGTTCTTACGTATTTACGGCATTTGTGGGGGGGGGAGCGGCATGATGGCGGGTCGAGCATTGAATGGGAAGGGGTTGGCGGATGAGGATGCGGTGGCGGCGCCACCGGTGGGAGGGGGTAGTGGAATGCGGGGACATGGCGCGGTTGGGAGAGGGTTGGCGGATGAGGACTCGGTGGCGGTGGCGGAGCTGGTGCAGGATGTGCGCAACGCGCTCGAACACCTGCGGCGGGCGCAGGGCTACGGGCGGATCACGGTGGAGCTGACCGTGGCGAATGGCGTCATCGCGCGGTGGGAAATCGCGCCGCACCTCTCGCGCAAGCCGGGGTACGGGAGCGGATAAGATTTTTGCCACGAATTGCACGAATTGCACGAATGCTGGGGAACGTGATAACGCCAATCCGCAATCCGCAATCCGAAAGATTTAACGCAGAGGCGCAGAGACGCAGGGAACGCAGAGGGGAAGTTTAGCCACGAATTGCACGAATTGCACGAATGGGGAAAGGCTGGAACGTGATAACGTGATAACGTGGGAACGTGGTGGAGCTTTGCCACGAATTGCACGAATGGGGAAAGGCGGGAACGTGTGAACGTAGGAACGTGATAACGTGCGAACGTAAAAAGTTGACACTTCCCCGACTGCCTCTATAATGAGGGTAGAGTTTCATGCACCCTCGCGCCCACGGCGTGAGGGGCGCGTAGATCAGTGGTCCAAGCCACGATGGAGGATGTGGAGCGAAGCAATGACCTGCTGGCGTTACGACACCAGCAGTTTTTGCTGTCAATGGCTCGCGCTCTGGGCTTGTGACCGGGTTGTGCCGATGGAGTAGGATGCACCATTCGTGCGGCGTGACGCGCCGGAAGCGCCATCGACGTTTTCCGGACGGCGTCACCAATAGTGATATACCAGGTTTCGGGGGGAGCGCGCCTGCGGTCTCCCAAGCTTGGGCTTCCCTCAAAGGGCGGCAGCGTTTGAAACGCAGCCTGACTCCTGGCGCCTTGCTGGCGTGCTCTGCCCACATCTGTTGTCACAAAGGTCTTTTTGCCCCTGTTGCCCAGGCTGTAAAGCCAACCCCTCACTTTTTGGCTGATGCAATGAAAGCCTCGCTAGCTCTCCGTTCCGTTCCCGTAGCGCCGCGCGCGTTATGGGTGGCGGCGCGGCAAGCGGCGGTTGAGCGGGACGGTGGGGCTGCAGGAGCAGGCGGCAAACCACAATTCAGAGGAGGTTGTCTTTCATGTTAGGTGAGCTGGTCGAGGGTGAAGAAAGCGCGAGTAGGCGCAGTGTCCCACTGCGGCGCAGTGCGCGGCGGGATTTCCAGCTGCGCGAGGGTTGGATGGCGTTCTCGGCGCCGGTGCGCCGGACCCTGCAGCGGTGGGGGGAGTATTCCCGCATCTCGGGCGCCGGGGCGATTGCGCGGCGGGCGTTTGCCAACAACTCTTTCGATGGGGTGTTGACCATGGTCGGCGTGGTGATGGGCAGCTACGTGGTCGGGGTGGAGGATCCGCGGGTGATTCTGGTCACGGGGCTCTCCACGGCTCTGGCGATTGGCATCTCCGGTGGGTGGGGCGCGTATCTGGCGGAATCCGCCGAGCGCCGCAAGGAGATGGAGGAGTTGCAGCAGACCACGCTTTCCGACCTGCGCAATTCGAAGATTGCGAAGGCGGCGCGCCTGGCGGTGGTGCAGGTGGCGGCGGTGGATGGGCTTTCGCCCTTCATCGCGGCGTTCCTGGTGGTCAGCC
This sequence comes from Chloroflexota bacterium, assembly GCA_022707705.1. Taxonomy (GTDB): domain Bacteria; phylum Chloroflexota; class Anaerolineae; order B4-G1; family SLSP01; genus JAAZNO01. Next base: position 1,781 of record JAKJAC010000355.1, on the reverse strand, counting down.
CCTTCTTCTTCGCCGCGTGGATGCCCGAAATCCGCTATGCGTATTATGCGTCGCTGGGCATGGCGCTGCTGGCGCTTTTTGGCTTGGGGACCTATCTCGCCACAGTTTCCGGAGAGAACCGCCTGGCTTATGGGGTGAAGACGGCGGTGGCGGGTTTGGTGTGTATGGCGCTGACGTTGCTGCTGCAGTAAGGCTGCGACTGCGCCTGGTTTCGAACGGATGTTGAGTCTATAGACAAAAGGATAGGGTCATGGCGAATTTGCGACGGGTGGTTCTGGATGTGTTGAAACCGATGGAGCCTAGCATCGTGGAGCTCTCGCAGGAGCTGGCGGACCTGGATGGCGTGGATGGGGTGAATATCTCCATCTATGAGATTGACCGCCGGGTGGAGAATGCGAAAGTGACTATCGAGGGGCGCGCGCTTCCTTTTGCGGCGGTGCTCGCGGTTATCGAGAGCAATGGGGGCGCGGTTCACTCGATTGACGAAGTCGCTGCCGGCAAGGTTCTGATTGAAGATGTGGTGACGCCGCAGGATTAGGCGGGCGTGACTATGTAATAACGTCTGTGATTCAGGGGCGCGGGAAGCCCGCGCGACGGCAGGCGCTGACGCAGCAGGCGCCGCTGAGGAGGAAGAGCGCGAGGTGGGGCAGCGCGTACGCCCAGTGCGCCACAAAGGCGCTCGGCGGCGAGCCATCCGAGATGCCGCTGCCGTGGAACAGAATCCACAAGCCGGTGGGCAGGACTTGCAGCACCGCGAGCCAACCGTAACCCAGGCTCAGCGCCAGCTGCGCGAGTCTCCGGCGACTGCGCCACAGATAGAGCGCCAGCGCGGCGAGGGCGACGCCGGTGAGCAGGGTCACCCGTCCCCACGCGACGACCTCCGCCTCGGTGGGACCGAAGGCGCGGAGCAGGTAGGGCAAGCCGAGCAGGATAGCGCCCAGGGCGGTGATGAGCATCAGCAGCAGGGGGTGCATGGGTACTCCTTTCGAGCGGCGGCTCAAGGCTCTCGCACGCAGCGGGTGGTGTGCCGCGGATTGCCGCCGTTCTTGAGCGTGGCGTTGACCATGCCGTTGTAGGCGACGAAATAAGCGCGGCGCGCGTCATATTCATCCGCCGCCCAATAGTAGACCGGTGAGAGGTCCGGCGCCCACAGCGGCGTCTCCTTATCCGGCTGAACCGCGCAGACTGCCTGCGCGGGAACCGGTTGCCCTTCCCAGGTGCAACCCGCGTTCGCGCCGTGTTTCCCCAGCGAGCGCACGAGCTCGTCGACCGTGGGCATGCGCCAGATGTTCTGAGGCGTGTCGAGCAGCGTTAGCCCATCCGCGCTGAGGTAGCGGCAGAGGTCGGTGGTTGCCATTTCCGCGGCGGTCGGGAGGCGGTCCCAGCTGCCGTTGGCGTTCCGGTAGCCCGCCTTAGGCTCCATGCCCACCGGTTCCACCCCGTAGAGCGCCACCGCAGCCCACGAAGGATAGCCGCCCCAGGATTGTTTCCAATTCCAACCGGGTCCCGCGGGCGCCCAGATGAGGGTGACGCCGTTGCCCTCGATGCGCCGCGCGCCGCGGTCGCCATCATCCATGCGGGTGAGGACCACGGGCAGCATCACCGCGGAGATGCCGGTGATGATGAGCGCCGGGATACCCAGCGCGAGCACGGTGGGGAGGCGCCGCAGTAGCCAGCTGCGAGGGCGCGGCGGCGGACCGTAGCGCTGCGCCCAGCGGCGGCGCGAGCGCGCCTCCCAGAGGAAGAGCGCGCCGAAGAGGAGGATGCCCCCGGCGATGACC
>JAKJAC010000354.1 GCA_022707705.1 Chloroflexota bacterium | reverse complement strand
CGGGTCTCGTCTTCCGGCAAGGTGGCGTCGCGCACGGTCTGCCGCCGGAAAGCCAGCGTCGTGGTGATGCTTTCCAGGCGCTCAATGACGCGGGTGATGGTGATGGTCATGCCGTCACGCACCTGCGCCGTCTCCGGTGGGTCCACGCGGTCCAGCCCCTCAAGTGTGATGGTGGATTCGGCGAGCAACGCCCGCACCGAGGGCGCCTGCGTCTCTACAATCTGGCGTTGCCCATCGACGACGATAGCCACCCGCAGTGGCGGGGTGTGCAGCTTGAAATTCCCAGAACCATGCTCAGCAGCATTCCCGCCATAAGCAGCGGCAGCGCCACATGCACAGCAGACCGGGAATGGCTTTCAATTTCACGCATAATTCGATTATAGCCCGCTACAGCGCAAAAGCAACAGCACCAGAGATTTCCAATATGAAGCCTTTGAAGTAACTGTTCAGCGTTCCCCCGCTTGCACTAACAAGAGGGACCAAAGCTGCGCTGGCGAGTTGCGCCTGGCGGCGGCAGGCCTGCCGGTGGAAAGCTAGACCTGCACCGGGTGTGACCGTCCAGCACACCCAAGCTCTCTGCCCCCGGCGCCCGCTGCTTCTTTCGGTGTGTTTCGGTGTGTTTCGGTGAATTTCGGTGTTCGGTTGGGCGGTTTTTCGATCACCGAAATCACCGATTTCGCCGAAAAGTCTGAAGCCCGAAACTGGCGCCCGGCGCTGGAAATCTGAAGCGTTACGGTCCGACAGCGTCTTGACACGGTCCCATGTCTGACCAAATGCAAAAAATATGGCAGTAGTATTACTGCGATGATTTTTATTTTTCAATCACAAAAACCAGTTGCTGAAGTTTAAGAAAACAGACCGGCTCCTTAAAAAGGTTTTTTCGGACACGCTCCGCGTGTCCGAAAAAACCAAAAAACAATCCTCTTTGCCGGTCTGCAGAACCCCTTTTGGTATCGCCCACTAGCCTATACTCCAGCTTCCATATAAAAAGAGTGTCTTGTGCGCCGCGCCAGCGGCAACCCAAGACACTCCTGCAAACAGACTTCAGCCAAGGACCTAGCCCCGGCTTTCCCCTTTACTTACCTTCTGCCGCGGCTTTCGCCGCCAGCACGAAGGCTTCCGCCTGCTCCCGCGTTTGAACCTCACCCGCAGCCTGCGCCTCGCGCAGCTGCTCCAGCAGCGCCCCGAGCGCGGGACCCTGCCGCATCCCCAGCGCCTGTACGTCATGCCCATTCAGCAGCGGCGGTGGGGCAATCACCGTCTCACTGTGAGTGAACGCACCCGCCAGCAAACCCGCCGCCACGCGGAGCACCCGCTGCCAGGTCTCGCGCTTCAAGCGTGGACCGTAGACGGCGAGCACATCGCCCAGGCTGAGCAGCACCACCGCCACCCCCGCATCCCCCGTATCGCGGAAGAAGCGGTAGACGGCGCGCCGCGTCAGCTGCGGACCCTCGCTCAGGGTGCTGAGTCGCATGTGCGCCGCCGCCAGCGTGGCGACGAAGAGCTGCGCCTTCGTGGCGAAACGCAGCGCTGTGAAGCGCGCCTGCACGATCTCCTCGCTGTTCTCCGTATGCCCGTAGAAATGCGTCGCCCCATTCGCATCCACCGTGCGCGTGCCCGCTTTGCCCGCGTCATGGAACAGCGCTCCCCAGCTCAGCAGGTCGGCGCGCGTGGATTCAAAGGTGACCGGTTCCGCCAGAGTTGCCACCAGCGCCGTCTGATAGGGCAGCAGGGCGGTCTTGAGCATCGTCCATGCCCACGCCGGCGCAGCCACTTCGCGAAGACATAATGGCGCTGGGGTGCGACCGTGAATTTGCGCCAGTAAAACCTTCATCGCAGCCACTACTGCATAGCTATGGTCGAGAACATTCGCGTAGTGGTGGGGTGCGCTCTGCTCTATCTGCCGTAACGCGGTGATTTCCGGCAGCACCTGCGCCAGCAAGCCCAGCGTTTCCGCCTGTCGCAGGCTTGCCGTCGCCGTCTCAGTCTGCAGGATGCGCAGCAACTCCGGGCGCACGCGCTCGGCGGCAACGCTCTGAATAGAAGCTGCCTGACTGCGCAGCAGCGCGAGCGTGGGAGCTTCGATGCTGAAGCCCAGCTCCGCAGCCGTGCGCACGGCGCGAAACAATCGCGCCGGGTCCTGGATGAAGCTCCGTTCCGTCGTCACGCGGATACAGCGGGCAGCGATATCCCGTTGCCCGCCGGTGGGGTCCAGCAACTCCCCCTCCAGCGTCAGCGCCAGTGCGTTGAGCGTGAAATCTCGCGCATAGAGGTCGTCCTCCAGCGTTGCCCCGCGCAACCCCGCAAAATCGAGCGTCACAGGCTGCTGCGTCATTGGGTTGTCTACAATCGCCCGCGCCGTATCGTGTTCGGCATCCAGCAGCACATACGCGCCCCCGAGGGCATCGGCGATGCGGCGCGCCAGGGCAACCGCCCGCCCTTCGACGACGAAATCCCAGTCGTGGGCGGGGCGTTGCAGCAGCAAATCCCGCACCGCCCCACCGACCAACCACACCTTCAGGTCGTGCAGCAGCGGGTGGAGCGCTTCCAGGGGCCATTCGGGCAGCGCCAGATGTGGAGCAGATGCGGTGATGCGCGCCAATCGCAATCGTCCCTTGGGGCGCAGACTGCTTCCCGCAAGCCGCGCCTCCTCAGGGGTGTGACCCGCGCCAACGACCCTGTGGTCCTCGTCCAGCGTGACCCAATACCCGGCGTAGTAACTGTAATCCTGCAACTTGAGCCTCCACGACGTATTGCCCTAATACCAAAACAGTGCGGCGCGCTTGAGCGACGCCGCACTGTTCGTGGTAGTCTTGAATTTCCGTTGTCGGAACTTCGCCCTATACGCGGGTAGAATACGCGCCGGTGCGAGTGTCCACGCGGATGACATTCCCCACTTCCACGAAGAGCGGCACCTGCACCTGCAAACCGGTCTCGCAGGTCACCATCTTGCTCGCCCCGGTGGCAGTATCTCCTGCAACCGCGATTTCTGATTCCACGACTTCCAACTCTACCGCGGGCGGCAGCTCGAGATCCAGCGCTTCGTTATTGAGGACGACCACCGTGAGTTCCATGCTTTCCTTTAGATACCCTGCACGGTCGCCGACCAGCTCCTGTCCCGCGCGGACCTGATCATAGGTCTCGGTATCCATAAAATTAAAGAACTCACCATCGTTGTACAGATATTGCATCGTCCGGCGCTCCACTGGCGCTTCCTCGAAACGCTCTCCGGAGAGAAAGTTTCGGGGGATCAAACTGCCCGAGCGTAGATTGCGTAGTTTTGTGCGAATAATTGCATTACCGCGTCCCGGCTTGTAGTGCTGATACTCAACCACCTGATACATCTCTCCATCGAGGAAGAAACAGGTGCCCTTGCGCAGTTCATTTGCATCCAACATAGTCATTCTCCTTAAGATTGCACTCTAGCATCATCGAAAATATTATACCCTTCTCGACCCTTTCGTCAAGAAGACGGGGGCGGGGCATTCGTAGCAGTTCGGAGGGCTTCTGCGTACCCTGTGAGGCTCGCTGTGCGATATGGTTACTTCGTCAACTGGGTTGACGCGTCAACCCAGGTACGAATGCCTTGCTTGCGCTTCAAGGGCAGTGTGCGGGGCGTGGCGCGGTTTCGGTCAGCGACCTGCTACGAAA
>JAKJAC010000353.1 GCA_022707705.1 Chloroflexota bacterium | reverse complement strand
AACGGGCTGCAGCAGCACACGCAGCCTTCGAATCGAGCAAGCCCATCGAGCGCTACACCGAAGGCTATTTGCGCTTCATGCGCTCTCCGGTCTACACGCCCGAATTGGACCTGGTGGCGGTCGCTCCCGGTGGAACCTTCGCGGCTTTTTGCCTGTGCTGGTTGGACCCCGTGAACCAGGTGGGGCACTTTGAACCGGTCGGGACCCACCCGGATTTCCGCCGCCAGGGATTGGGAGCGGCGGTCTGCGTCGAATCCGACAACCCCGCCGCACAAAGCCTCTACGAGGCGGTCGGCTTCCGCGCGGTTCATAGAATCTACACCTACGCGAAACCTTTACCGGTTCGGAGTTTAGGACAGGATTAACAGGATTTTCAGGATTAGCCAGAGGCAGAAGTTAGTACGCTTCCAGGCAGCACGCCAGAGAAAAGAGAAAAATCCTGTTCATCCTGTAAATCCTGTCTAAAAATGCTAGCCTGAAATGCCCCCCACCAAATCTGATTGACTTCCCCGCAAAACGCCCCTATGTGCGACTAAGGCGGACACATAGGGTATGGGACAGATTATCGGGAAGTTCAAGCGATTGTACTCAACCGCGGTCGACTTGGTGAGGCGATGGCGCGTTTAGGCACGTGGTCGCGCAAGAGATACAGAGGTAGATTTTTTTCCGGCAGAAAGAAAACACAGATAGCAGGTCCACCCCTACCACACCCCCACCGGGGCATAACAACAGCCGGAGGATTCCCCCTCCGGCTGTGTCTTTGCCTGCGCTAACGGAAACCGCGCGCCAAACTCGCTTTCCAGCGGCTCAATCCGGCGTCCCGGGCTTCTGGCGCGCCCGCAGCACCACGAGCGCCGCTGTACCCAGCGCCAGCAGCGCGAATCCTCCGAGCGGCGCCCGCGTGCCCAGACCCACGATGCTGATGGCAGCAGGTCCCTCAGGCGTCGCCGCCACAGGTCCGTGGAAGGTGCTCACGCCATGAATATCCACGTCCTCCAACCGGTAGAAGCTCGGCGCACCGGGGGTCGCGCCCGTATCGAGCCACGTGTAAGTCCCGCCGGAGGTCGCTCCGGGGTTCTGTGCGGGAAGCAGCTCGGCATTGAGCCGTACCCAGGGTCCCGTGGAGCTGCTCCCGCGGTAGAGATTGAAGCCCAGATGTTCCAGCTCCTGCGCCGTCTCCCAGGTCACCTGCACCCCATCGCCCGCGGGCGTCGCCGCAAAGCGGGTCAGCGTGACCGCTGTAGGTTCGCCCACCCCGCCGAGGGTGAAGTTGCTTCCCAACACGCTCACATTCACCCCGTAGAAATGCACCTGGTCGCCCACTACGGCGCTGGCAGTGGCGATATCGCTAAACGCGCCGGTCGTGCCCGAACGCTTGAGCAAGCGGTAGTTGCCGGTAACGAGGTTCCACGGCGCCAACCCGGCGTCGCCGAAATCGAAGATGAGATCCACCGTCCCGCCAGTCACGCCGCTGGCGTCCGTCAGGTCAATATAGAAGTGACGCTCCATACGCTGCGAACCCGTCTTGCCCACCCAATCACCGGTGGTGGGCAAGTCGGTGGTAACCGTCGCGTTGGCGGCGGTGCGGTGCCCGAAGAGCAACCAGTCGCCATCATCCTGCAGGAAGGTGGCGTTGCGCACAATCATCCCGGCGGCGTGCGCTTGCGGGTGTGTGACGCCGCCAGCTCGCCCAATGCCCGCCACATCCAGGTCGAACTCGCCGTTGCCGGTGGTATCGCCGTCATAGACATCATTCGTATTCATGGCGACAGCATATCTGGAGCTGAGGGAGTTTTCCACCAGCACGCGTTCCACCGCGGGCAGCGCGTCTGAGAACACAATCACTTCCGGAATATCGCCGTTGAAAGGCTCACCCCCAGTGGTGATTTTGTGACCCACCGCGGTGCCGCCATCCACGCCGACATTTTCCGTAGTCGCGTTGATGGTGCCAAGATGCTCCGTGCCTTTACCGGTGACCAGAATATTGTTCGCAGGAATGCCGGTGAACACAATCGAAGACACTTCATACTGCCCGGCGGTGAAAGGCGCCGCACTGTGATAATCGTTGCTTTCGCCGTTGAAACCGTAGCCTGCCGCGCCAATAATCAGCAATGCTGCGCGTCGCCCCGTAGCAAAGGCATTATGATTTTGTTCGAAGACCACCTGAGTAGTCGTCCCGTTGGTCTTCCAGGCTGAGAAGTAGGAAAAAGTATCATCGCCCGCTGCGAGCACAGCGCCGGCGCTGCCGGGGTTGGCAAGGTAATCGAAAGCGCTGTTGTTGAAACGAATCACGGGCAAGCCGTTTTGACCTGCCGCGATATAGTTGGGGCGATTGCCGGCGGTGGATTGCGTGTAGCTGCGCCCATTGCCGCTCTGGTCCTTCCAGCAAGCCACATCATCCGTATCTTCTGCGGCGTCCGTGCAAGCGACATCCTCGTATACCCCGCTGCCGGCGCGCAGCCACAGTTCCAGGCTACTGCTGCCATCGGGGACGCCCACACCGCCGGGACCGGCGCCGCCGTTGTTCAATGGGGTGACCTCGCCAGCCGCAGAACGGAAGGTATTGAAATCGCCGGCGACCAGAGATACCGGGTTCAAATCAGGGTTGCCGCCGCCATACGCAGCAACCCCATTGAATTCGTTCGAGCGATAGGCAGTGGTGCTGATATATGTGGCGACGTAGTCGAAGGAGCTGCCTGGACCCAAGCCCAAATCTGCCAGGGTGAATTCCATCTCGTAGTGCCCCGCACCGGCGGTGTATGCCGGATTGACGACCCAAGTGTGCGGCCCCCCCGCCACCAGTTTGAACAAGCCAACGTAAGAGGCCGAGGGTTGCCAGCAAATGGCATAATCGGCTTTGAAACCGGGCGCAAAGTTCAGCGTGGCGCGGTTCGCGCCGTCATACCCCGAGATAGCCTTCCTACAGCCGTCGGCGCTATCGGTAAAGCCGCCGGTACCGCTGTAGCCGCTGCCGCCGCCATCCACATCGATGTAGATGACCATCATATTGGTGTCAGGGCTGCCAGAACCCTTGATGAGCCCAATATTCACGGCTCCGGCGCTGCTGGAATCAATATGCAGCGTGGCGTCCGCACCAATCACCCCGCCAAAGCCGCTGTTGATGCCGGGGGTCGAACCCACGTATTCTTCAACATTGACCGTACCATCACGCGTAGCGGTCCCGCTGGTGGTATCCGTGATGGTCGAACCCGCGATAGCAGGCTGCACCACCATCGCCAGCATGGCGCAAACGATAACGAACGCACTCACCCTCAAAGCATGTTTCATAGCAATCCTCCTATCAGACCGTGTTTGAATTGACTGACACACTATAATTCGGAAAAGTGGTATGAGCCTAAACTTACCCTATGCCGGATCAGGCTAAAAGGGTCCAAGAGACAAAGGTTTAGGTGTGATTTTTGCCGCCGAAGAAGTGATGTATTGGCAGCCAATGAACTAAGTATAAATCTAATTATAAATTTACGCAAGCCCGCAAACCTACATGGGTGTGATTCACTTATTTGCATAGTCGTTTCCCCGCTCCGTAGGGATGCTTGAAAATAGTGACCCAGTAGCCGCGGCAAGATGCCGCGTCAGGATGCCGCGGCATCTTGCCGTGTTCTGCTCTGCCGTCCCCCCCGTCCCCGCAGGACGGGCCTCGT
>JAKJAC010000352.1:3299-3688 GCA_022707705.1 Chloroflexota bacterium | reverse complement strand
GCGGTTTCAGCCTCAGCGTCGCGCCCTAATGCCCGCAGAGTCAATCCCAGCAAGTGATAGATTTCTGGGTGCTTCGGATCATAGGTAAGCGCAGTCTGCAGGGATTCCCAGGCAGTGTTGAAGTCCTGCGTATTGAACTGTGCCCAGCCCAGGAGCATCCACGCCTCGGCATCCTCCGGCGCCAGCTGCACCGCGCCGGCCGCGGCGTGGTGCGGTTCTTCCCCCAGAGCCAGATTCCGTGTGAGGTAAAAACGCGCCGCGGCTTTCCACATTTCTGGGTCCTCCGGAGCGCGTTCGAGTGCCGCTGTGGTCCAGACGGGGATATTGGTGTAGTTACTCTGCGCAGCAAGAACAGCCGCCATTGCCAGGCACGGAGCAGGGTTGCCTGG
>JAKJAC010000352.1:0-3270 GCA_022707705.1 Chloroflexota bacterium | reverse complement strand
TGTAGTAAAGCTTCGCTCGCCACTGTGATGTTCTGCCGGTCAAGCTGGGCTATTCCGAGAAGTAGCCATCCCAGGGCAGAATCCGGCGCGAGGGCAGTTGCTTCCTGGAAATGGAGCAGCGCCGCAGCCCCGTTTCCGCTTTGTTCCAGTGCTGCTCCCAACCAGGCGTGGATATTTGCGTCCTCTGGTGCGTGTTCTGCAGCCTGGGCGAGCGCGCAAGCAGCAAGCTCGGGGCGCCGCTGGCGTAATAGCCTTTCGCCGAGCTGTTGCATACACCGGGCTGTATTGGCGCAGCCTTGTGTGGCGGTGCACAATTCCTGATCGAGGGCACAGATTTCAGTCTCAGGGGTATTGGGAGTAACCGTATAACGTAGGATGGCGGCGGTTAAGGTTGCCTCAACGCTGGCGCTCTGTTGTTCCCAGGTGGTAGCAGCAGATTCCGCCTCGCGGCAACGTGATTGGTGCAGCAGTGCCTGGGTCAACCAGGCATAGACGCTTTCGTCCGCTTGCGCACTCTGAAGGGTTTTCTGGGCTGCGGTTTCGAGGGCTTCCCACTTTCCCGCCGCCGCCAACAACTGCAACTGCAGCATCGGGTCCCCATCGGGTGTAGCTGCCCAGACTGCCAGGCCCTCGGTGGGACGGTTCCATTGCAGGTACAGAGCGGCAAGCCGCTTTTGTGAGTAGGTGTTACCTGGCATCTGCGGCGCTGCTGCCTTGAAAGCTGCCGCCGCAGCAGTGAATTCTCCGGCGGCAAAATGGTATTCAGCTTTGTGTATCAGCTCAAGCCCCGGCTGTTGCGGTGCTGGTGCCATGCCAATGAGCAATGCCAGCATCGCCAGGGTCACATGAATTGCCGCTCTGAATTGCAAGGTCGGTGTGCTCACTTTTTCTGAAAGACTGCCGGTAGGAAACTCTGCCCACGCAGCACCAAGAGCCCCTGATGTTGTTGTAGTTGCATGGCTTCAAAGCCCGCTTCGACTTCCAAGGGGATTCGGGCGCTGAGGTGCTCTGCCTCAACGATGATGATTTCGTAATTGCCAAAAGCAACCTCTCGCGTTACTTCCCAAGTTCCGCCTGTGCCATGCTCGATTTCGGCGCCTGTCGCGTCACGCCAGATGAACGTGACCCCGTCGAGATTTGACTCCTCCCCATCCTGCTCACCATTCCCGTTAACATCGCTGAAGGCGGATAGCGTCACGGTGACCAGGCGGGTACTCTGCAGCGTTGTGGAGATCTGCGCAGTGTTGGGCCAAGGCTCCCAGTTACCTGCCTGGTCGCGGGTGCGGGCGCGGAAGTACCACGGACCATCGGCTGTGATGTCTCTGAGAGCGAGCCGGGTTCGCGCTACCGTCTGTTGCGCACTTGCGATGTTGCTCCAGGGACCCTCAGGGTTGCGCGCCGCCTGGATTTCGGCATACCAGTAGCCGGTTTGTGTATCGGTCACGCTCCAAGTCAAAGCAAGAGTGCCGGGTAAGGTGTGAGGTGGCAGTGCATTTAGTGTGGACGTAGGACGCTGCGTATCCTGTAGATTGCCGTAAGCAAGCAAGACTGGCGGTCCGCCGATCATATACTGCCTCAATGGATTCTGATTGGCTGTGGCAGCTCCCAGAGGCAGCGTATAAGTTCCGGTAGCTGCAAGCGTGGAGACCAGACCCTCATGGGTGACGAGGGTGATGGTGGGGCTAAAGGCTGACTGTTGCAGTGTGCGTGGGGCTGAAGTAGAATTCCAGACTACATCCGTGCGCCCATGCGCTGCGCTGAGGAAGCTGACACGGTAGATGGCGCCAGGGAAGGGACCGACTACCTCTTCCGCATCACGCAGGTAGGTGGCAGCGACCTGGTAGGCGATATACGCCGGACGCAACGAGTGATCATCGCGTGTGATGCCATAGCGTTCTCCCATGCCGGCGTGATCATCATGGAGGCGGAAAACAAAGAAGCGGTCTACGCCTGCGGCGCGGGCATTGGCGTAGGCTTCAATCATGTAAGCGGCAGCTTCTGCTGCGGTCGCGGTATAGGGTGGGGGCCATGGGATGTTGGGATCGGTGGGAGGCTCGTCCTCATCCCAGAGAGGGACGCCCGCTTCGGTCAGCCACAGTGGGTGGGTTCCCACGGTTGTCTGCATGGCGGTATCAATCTCAGCGGCTATGTCGTGCGCCTGATAGACATTGGAATAGAGGTGCAGCGACATCACATCAAAGTAGAAATCGTGCGCAGGCGCGCTTGGATCGGCAGCCAACACATTGAGCGTCTGCCGGTAGAAGGCAGGATTTCCCCAATACGCCAACCCGCCAAACAGGATTGTGGCATTGGGGTTGGCTTCTTTGGCTGCCAGATAACCTACTTTGAGTAGCTGGGCGTAATCCTGAGGGGTGCCGAGCCAATAGCTGGTCAGGTCTGGCTCATTCCAGATTTCCCAGGTATTGACCCTGCCCTCGAAGTGGTCAACTATCACCCTGACGTAATTTGCCCAGAGATTGTTGGGATCATTCCAGGGGAGATACAATCCCTTGGGCAGACAGGAGCGCCAACCTACCGGATCCTCACGGGTGTGTCCCATGAGGATTTGTGGGGACGTCTGTTGCACCACTGCCGGGCAATCGGCGCCCCAAGCTGCCGGCGAGCCTAGAATGCCCACAATGTTCATGGGAACGCCGTTTGTGGCGTAGCGATCGAGGATAGCATCGTGTCCGGAGAAATTGTAATACCCCGGTGTGGTTTCGATGGCGTTCCACCGAAAATCGAAACGGTCCCAACGTGCGCCGGCGTCCGCTGCAAGCCTCATCCACGCATCGTCGTAAAATGCATAACACAGCCCCAGGGTGCTATCCGCATTGCCGACCGGCGGCAGGGGCGGGAGCGCGGCTGCGCTGCTCTTTTGGGTCATCAGCAATCCGCCGCTCAGCAGAGTCACGCTGAGGATGATGCGCACGATGAAATTCGGTTTCATTGCCGTTATCTCCTGGAGGAATCTATCACCGTTTCCATTTTACCATCGAATGCCAGTGCTGCTATTTGCGTTTTTTTTTAACTCAGTACAATGGAATCGAAATCGGGGCGGGCATAAGGAGAGGGTATGCATATCCTGGTAGTTGATCCAAATGTGGCTTTTGCGACCTTGCTTCGCGAGGAGCTCCAGCGGCACGGGCATGATGTGAAGGGGGCTTTCAACTTTGCTGAGGCGTTGAGACTCGCCGGCGCTGGCAATTTGGACCTGGCATTACTGGATATGGCAGTAGATGACCCGGGGGCGGTAGTCTTAGGCCAGAG
>JAKJAC010000351.1 GCA_022707705.1 Chloroflexota bacterium | reverse complement strand
GACGAAAGCACCGCCTGTATCTGCCTCTATATCGAGGGCTTGCGCAACGGGCGTGCGTTCATCAATGCGGCGCTCAAGGCAGCCAAACCTATCATCGCCCTGAAAGCTGGCGTTTCGGCACACGGTGCCGCGGCGGCAGCCTCGCATACCGGTTCGCTGGCAGGTTCCGGGAAGATTTACGATACCGCTTTCCAGCAGGGCGGTGTAGTGCGCGCTTCTGACCTGAACAATCTCTTCGACCGCACATTGGCGCTTTCATTGCAACCGCCGATGCAGGGCGATAATATGCTCATCATCACCAATGGTGGTGGCGTGGGCGTGTTGGCGACCGATGCTGCAGAGCGCTACGGTTTGCCGTTGCGTTTTGCCCCTGAAGACGTGCAAACCGAGCTGAAGAAACACATGCCCGAATTCGGTTCGGCGAAGAACCCCGTGGACCTGACCGGTATGGCAGGTAAGGATTGGTATTACGCCTCGGTGCGCTTCGCTTACGCCCACTCCTGGGTGGATGGGCTGGCGGTCTTGTACTGCGAGACGGCAATGACGGACCCACTGGAAATTGCCCAGGGCATTAAGCAGGCATTGGATGATGCCGGGGTAGAGGGTAAGCCGGTCGCGGTCTCCTTTGTGGGCGGCGAGCAATCGGCTGCCGCGCGCAAGTGGCTCGTGGAGCATGGTGTTCCTGCCTATGATGCTCCTGATGTGGCAATCAACGCCTTGGCGGCGCTGCGTGAGTACGCGCGCAGCCGTCAGGCAGCTGCGGTGCCCTTCCAGCGCTACGCCGATGTGGATGAAGCGGCGGCGCGCCAGATTATTGCCAATGCGCGCATGCACAAGAATAGCAGCCTCACCGAGATTGAATCGAAGAAGATTTTCCGCGCCTACGGGATGCCGGTAGCGATGACGGAACTGGCGACCACTGAAGACGAAGCCGTGCAGCTTGCGGAGCAAATTGGTTACCCCATTGTGATGAAGATTATGTCCCACGACATTCTTCACAAATCAGATGCTGGCGGCGTCAAGGTCAACATCAAGAATGCTGAAGGTGTGCGCGACGCTTTCCGTACCATCATTGCGAATGCCAAAGCCTATAAGGCTGATGCCGTGATCGAAGGTGTGGCAGTGCAAGAAATGGCACCCTGGGGCACGGAGGTTATCGTCGGATCGGTCAACGATCCCACTTTCGGTCCCTCGGTGATGTTCGGTCTTGGTGGTATCTTCGTCGAAATTCTCAAGGACGTCACCTTCCGTGTGGCGCCCGTTTCGGCGGAGCAATCCTACAAGATGCTGGAGGAGATTAAGGCGGGGGCGATTCTTGCCGGGGCGCGCGGTGAGACCCCTCGGGATCGCAAGGCGCTGTCTGAAGTGCTCAGCCGCTATTCCCAGATGATCACCGACCTGGGTGATGAGATTGCCGAATCAGACGCCAATCCGGTTCTGGTTTATGAAGAGGGACAGGGTGTGAAGGTCGTTGACGCGCGGGTTATTCTGAAGAAGTAGCGTCGTGTTCGCTGCATCTAGCACCGCCGGGCATTGCCCGGCGGTGTTTTCTTGCGGCTTGCTTTGTTGCGCGTATACTTGAGATAGTGTTCCTTGAATTTACGAGGCGCTCTCTCAATCCAGGTTCACTGGTGAAAGGGTGTAGCAATGATTCCAATTCGTGACAGTATTCCGGGTGAGCGTGTGCCGATTACGACCGTGAGCTTGATCCTGGTCAATATCGGTGTCTTCATCGTTGAATTGCTGGCAGGTCCGAGAGTTGAAGCGCTCATCACGACATTTGGTGTCGTGCCGGTGCGTATTCTGACGGAGTGGCAAAACCCGCAGGTCCTCATGACGTTGTTTACCGGCATGTACATGCATGCTGGGTGGGCGCACCTCATTGGCAATCTGATCTATCTTGGCGTTTTTGGCAACAATGTCGAAGACCGCATGGGACACGGGCGATTTTTCCTTTTCTACACCCTCAGCGGATTGGTTGCCTGGGCTGCGGAGATTGTCGCGGCGCCACAATCCTCCATCCCCGGAATTGGCGCGAGTGGCGCGATTGCCGGTGTATTGGGTGCTTATCTGCTGCTCTTCCCGCGCGCGCGGGTGGAAGTACTTGTGCCATTGCCGTTAATCTTTACGACCTTTGTTCTGCCCGCGACGTTGGTTCTCGGGGCATGGTTTCTCATTCAATTCTTTAACGGCTTGATGGCTCTGAACGTGGTCACGCAGACCGGCGGTGTGGCATGGTGGGCGCATATCGGCGGCTTTGTCGCTGGAATGCTCTTCTCCTTGTTGTTCCGCCAGAAGCGTCTCACGGTTGTCTCCCCTTATGATATGGAAGAGTTATGGCGACGGCAATAGTAACCTCCAGGATGGAGTGAGAGCATGGCGAATATTGGACGTAACCTCGAGCAGGTGCGCATCCGTATGGCTGAGGCAGCGTTGCGCGCCGGTCGTGACCCGGGGGAAGTGCGCCTGGTCGCGGTCACCAAGACCTGCGGACCGCAAGCAGTGTTGGAGGCATGGGATGCAGGGCAGCGTGATTTTGGAGAGAACCGCCCCGAAGTCGGCGTTGAGAAAATCCTGCAGGTGGAAACAGGACTTGGTGATTACCGCCCTATCTGGCATATGATCGGTGCGATACAACGCCGCAAGGCGAGTCTGGTCATCGCGCATTTTGATTGGGTGCATTCACTGGACCGGATGGCGCTTGCAGAACGTCTGAGTCGCGAGGCTGTTGCCGCCGGGCGCACGCTGCCAGTGTTATTGGAATGCAATGTCTCCGGCGAGATGAGCAAAGCCGGCTACACACTCCAGGGTTGGGAGCATGATTCCGCCATGCGTGAGCGTTTTTTCAGCGAGGTGCAGGCGGTGTTGGCATTATCCGGTCTGCGCGTTGAGGGGTTGATGACGATGGCGCCATTGACTGAAGCATCGGAAGAGACGCGCCCGGTCTTCGCCTCTTTGCGTGGATTGCGTGATGCCTTGCGCGAGCATTTCCCTCAACAGCCCTGGGGGCAGCTTTCCATGGGGATGACGGATGATTTTGAGGTGGCGATTGAAGAGGGCGCTACTCTGGTGCGGATTGGACGGGCAATTTTCCAAATGGAGCAGATATGATTATCGCAGTTGTGATTCGGGTGATTGAAATCCTGTTTGGGCTTTTTGCGCTGGCGTTGTTCCTGCGGGTCCTATTGCCGTGGTTCAAAATTGCGCCAACAAATCCGGTGTTGCGTTTTGTGATCACCCTTACCGAGCCTTTGGTACGCCCTGTGCGAAGCTGGCTTGGCGGCGGTAGAGCCTGGGTCACGGGCGTGGGTTATCTGGATTTTGCGCCTGTGGCAGCTTTTATGTTGCTGTGGTTGGCAGAGGCATTGCTAGTGCGGTTGTTGTTGCTCATCGCCTTCCCACCGGTATGGTTGCTCTCTCCCGCTGCAGACCCGGCGCGTTGGATCAACGGCGTGCTGGGATGGGTCTTTCAACTATATAGTTTTGCACTGCTGCTGCGAGTTGTTTTCGATTGGATTCGTGTTCCGCGCTTGCAGAAGTTTACGACTTTCCTCTGGCGGATTACGGAGCCGGTATTGGCTCCCATTCGGCGCATCCTTCCACGCTGGGGCGGGCTGGATTTCTCGCCTGTGGTGGCGGTGTTAGCATTATCCTTGCTACAAATGGTGCTACAAGGAATCATTCGGTCTTTGTTCTGATAGCACCGGACTGAGAC
>JAKJAC010000350.1 GCA_022707705.1 Chloroflexota bacterium | reverse complement strand
GAACTCTTTTAAGAATTAGCGCTTTCGGTCTTAACTATTTTAATAGATAATAATATCATAAATAAACTGAATTCGGATACGAGTTCGATTCAGAACGAGAAACATCAGAAGGCGCCGTGAACAAGCCCGACTTCAAGCGGCACAAGACAAGCGAAAAAAGGATGATGAAGATGAAAACGCGACAGAAAGTTTCAGCATTGATGATGATTGTGATAATGGCTCTGGCAGCCCTGCCCGTGAGTGCGGCAACTGTGACGCCAGTAGTTTTACCGGGGAATCCCATCTGCGTCGATCTGGGCTACGCTTATGAAATGAAGATTGATCCCCCGACAGCAGGTACGTATAATTTGGGTTATGGGACTTTCACCTGGACCACCACAGATGGGGTCTATATGAACTGGACCTCAACCATTGGTGTGGATGCCGTGCTCGTCAAAGGTGGACCCAATGCCAACCTCTACACCTATGTTCCGGAATCGTATGGAGACACGGGACTGCATTCTCCACTGGGACCCAATGGTCGCCCTTCCGGCATCAGTCACATCACGGTCTGCTTTGATTACGAGCTGACCCTCACCAAGTCGGTTACGCCCGAAATCATCCATGTGCCAAGCGCTACCCCACCCTTGCTGGCAACCTACACTTTCGTGGTTGGAAACCCGACAAACGTGACACTGAGCAATGTCGTTCTGGAAGATGATTTCGAGAATTTCTTCCCGGAGCTGGGATACTGCCTGCAGATAGAGGATGTTGACACCAGCATCGGCGCCAATTCTGGTACTGTGACTGTGGTTACCGCAGTACCCGGCACTCCTCCGTTGCGCGTCGAAGCTACCAGCCTTGCTGCCGGAGAGCAATTGCTCGTCACCCTGCTCGCAGATGTGACCGACTGCCCCATCGGCAACTACCCCAATACCGCGCAGGCGATGGCGTTGGGCACGCAATGGGTTTACGCTAACGCGCAGCTGCGACTGGACCCCGATCCAGCCTCTGTCGGACTGGTGGACTTCACCGCGACGGCACAGGAAAGCGGCATACTCCTCGCCTGGGAAACTGCGACGGAGATGGATAACCTCGGCTTCAACCTTTACCGCAGCACAGCAGTGAATGGCGATTACGTCCTGCTGAACGGAACGCTGATTCCCACGCAGGTTCCCGGCTCAATTTTCGGCGCGACCTATACCTGGTTGGATGATAGCGCGATCCCAGGCATGACCTACTTCTACAAACTCGAAGACGTGAATACCGAGGGTCAGGCGACGCTTCACAGTGCGGTACAAGCCACGGCGCTCTCGATTAGCCCCAGCGCGGTCAGCCTCACATCCTTCTCCGCGGGCGGCGGGGTTGGATTTGGACTGCCGCTGGCGCTGAGCGCGATGGCGCTGCTCGGAGGACTCAAGCGACGCAAGTAGTCCCGGTTTGGGCGGCACGAAGAGTGAGGGGTATCAGAAACTCCGCAAGCGATTGCTTGCGGAGTTTTGCTTCGTAAACCCAATGGTTGAAATTAGTTATAGGCACCCGTAAGTTTTCAGCATCCAGCCCCCAGAGTTAGAATCCATACCAACCAACCCCAACCGATGCTCCCATAGAATCCCTTCAAGTCTGTTGCTCTCAAGTTTCCAAATGCCCGTTTTTACCCCCAATACTCCCGTGCACAGGCAGTTTCCGCACCTAAAATGCCTCCGAAGCCCGCTTTTCGCCGTCTCCGATCCTTCTGAGACCTCCCTAACATCACTTTCAGCAAAGATAGTACCTTTTTCCTATTCCCTCCCAAGAATACCTCGGTTATAATATGGATAGTAAGGTAAGTTAAAATCTAGTCAAAACAAGCACTTTAAGTCAGTTCTTATAACTTTCGGTCGGGTGAAATGGGCGGAAACAGGGCGCCCGGCAGAAAACACTGAGGAGACTTGGGCGGAAACAGGTCGCCTCAAATCAGAAGAAATCGTAAACTTTGGGAGGGTGAACGATGAAACAGGTCAATATTCTACTGGTAGTTTGTATCCTCGCGGCTTTTGTCGCTGCTGTTATCCCCACACCAGTCGCAGCTCAAGAAGAAACACGCGTCATCATCCAATATCGCTCAAACGAGCGCGCCTCCGTTTTGCAGCAATTGCAGTCAGCCGGCGCTGTAGTCAATTATACTTTCCCCGAGATCAACGCAGTGGCAGTGACCCTGTCTGCGCAGACTCTCAATGCCATGCGCGCCAACTCCGATATCCTGGCAATCGAGCCAGATGAGCCCCGCTACATGACCGGGCAGGTAGTGCCCTACGGCGTGGATGCAGTCGCGGCGCGCAGCGTATGGGATGCCAATTACGATGGTGTGATTGACGCGGGCGCGCCCACAGGAGAAAACGTCACTATCTGCATCATTGACTCCGGCATTCAACGCAGCCATGAGGATTTCCAAAACGTGAATATCATCGGCGGTTACCCCGCCGGGTGGGATACCGATAACTACGGGCACGGCACGCATGTGGCAGGCACCATCGCCGCTATGAACAACACCCTCGGTGTGGTCGGCGTGACCCCCGGCACCGTGTCCCTCTACATCGTGAAAGTCTTCGGCGACAGCGGCACCTGGACCTACGCCTCGACGCTGATTGACGCCACCTACAAGTGCCGCGATGCCGGCGCCAAGATTATCAGCATGAGCCTGGAAGGCGCCAACTTCAGCAGCATCGAGAACTACGTCTTCAACCAGCTGTACAATACCAATGGCATTCTGAGCGTCGCAGCAGCCGGCAACAGCGGCGGCACCGCCTACTCCTACCCCGCTTCCTATGATGCAGTGATCTCCGTAGGCGCCGTGGATCAGAACAGCAATGTTGCCAGCTTCTCCCGCCGCAACGACAAAGTGGAACTGGTAGCGCCGGGCGTGAGCATCTTCAGCACCTACAAGAACAGCAGCTACGCCTACATGAGCGGCACCTCGATGGCCACCCCGCACGTCTCCGCCGCCGCCGCCCTGGTTTGGGCAGCCTTCCCCGGAATGACAGTCGCTGAAGTACGCGCACAACTGCAGAACACAGCGCTGGATTTGGGTGTTGCAGGTCGGGATACCTCTTACGGCTACGGTCTGCTGCAGACCTATGAAGCCACCGGCGGCATGGATCCCACCGCGGTTGACCTGGTACGCTTCGAGGGCAGCGTGAGCGAGACGGGCATTGGGGTTGTCTGGGAAACCGCCATGGAAGTGGATCACGTTGGATTCCACCTGTACCGGATGGCAGAGACCGAAGGGCTGTGGACACGGCTGAACACCGAGATGATCCCCGCGCAGGTGATGGGAGACGCCTCCGGCGCCGTGTACAACTTCGCAGATACCACCGCCGAAGCCAATGTGACCTACCTCTACCGGCTCGATGATGTGGACACCAATGGCAAGGTCACCACGCACGGACCGATCACCGTCATGGGCACACAGCCGAGCGCAGTGAGCCTGAGCGGTTTCGCAGCCCAGGGGACCGCTTCTCCCATGGCGTTCTCGCTGGTGCTGGTTGCCGCACTCGGCATGGTGGTCCGCCGCAACGCCTGACCCCGGAAGGATTGTTGAGGATGCCGGCGTCTTTAGGACGCCGGCATTTTGTTTGGCTGCGCTCGGACAATTTCGCCAAAGGTTGACACCCTCCCACTTTCTTCGATAATCAATGTATGAAACGATTTACCATTTGGTTGGTGGCCCTGCTGTTGGCAGGGTGCAGCACCCTCCCCCTATCCGAAGGACTCGGGTTTGCGCCTTCAGCAACGCCGACGGT
>JAKJAC010000034.1:21137-26745 GCA_022707705.1 Chloroflexota bacterium | reverse complement strand
CCGCCACTTTTTAATCCTCTTCTGATCCAGATTAACCGACTTTGGTTCCGCACTCCGGGCAGAATTTCGCGCCCTTAGTTTCCGTACCGCACTGCGGGCAGGTCGTCACTGCAGGCGCGCGTTCGATCCGTGTCCCACACTCCGGGCAAAACTTAGCGCCGTGCGCCTCAGCGCCACATGCAGGGCACTTATCCACAGCTGGTTGCGCCATCGGCGCGCCACATTCCGGACAGAATTTAGTGCCGGCTGCCGCCACATGCCCCTGCGGGCAACGCGCCAGCTGCGCCTGTGCCTGGGTGCTTGCCTGGCGCACAGCATCACCCGCCTGTTTAAACGCGTCGCCCAGCCCAAAGGCACTCGCCAGGCCCTTAAGCGCCGCGCCTGTCTGAGCGCCGCGCGACTCGGCAATTTCCTCCTGGCGCGGGCTGTCATCCTGGCAATAACCGCTCTGCGTATCGAAGTCCGAGAGGCACACAATGCGCTGGCAGGTAGGGCACTCACGGAAATGCTCCTGAACCTGCTGCCAGGCAGACTCAAGCTGCTGCGGAGTCATACTGTAGCTGTAGCGTGGGTCCTCACCCATAACACTTTCGGCAGCGGCTCTGCCTACCAGAGGCACCTTGCGCAGCAGACCACCCAGCGCCTGGCGTCCCAGGTCTTGCGCCACCGCACCACCAAAGTTCGGTTGGCTGCGGAACTCACGGTTACAGGCATCGCAATAGAAAACGGCATACGGACCGGTACCATCGTTACGGATATCATAACGCGGCATATGAGAGAAAGCCATACTTCATCCTCCCTGAATAGACTGAATAGGGA
Source organism: Chloroflexota bacterium (assembly GCA_022707705.1). GTDB lineage: Bacteria > Chloroflexota > Anaerolineae > B4-G1 > SLSP01 > JAAZNO01. The sequence continues at coordinate 25,926 of JAKJAC010000034.1, read as the reverse complement.
AAAGTCCCCTCTGTGACCCAAAATGTGAGCGCATAGGCAGCAGCTATAGCGCCTGTCACTCAGCTCGCAGTGTACTCCTCTATGGAGTTCTGTCAAAACTAGAACTGGGTTTTCTCATAGACGAAGGTATCTGCCTCACCTCCATGCTCCAGTTCAAAGCCCAAACGGGTCAAGATGGGCAGAGCTGCCAAAGGCTGCGGTGCCGTATAGGGCATCATTACCTCCACGGTGCGCGATCTGCGTGCCAGAGCCAGAGCATGTCCCAGGAGAGTCTCAACCGCTTCCGGTTCACCATCCACAAAGTCAATGGTGCATTCCTGTTGATGTCGCCGGGGGTGCCCCGAACAGAGCATCGCGATCACCTGCGAACCGCGTCGTAAGCCCAGAATCCAACGCATCCGCGCAAAAACAGCCTCTGGAGCAGTCGCAAAGGGGAGAAAGCACCAGCCATGTGGGAAGAAGCCCTGCGAAGCACGCATAAAAGCGGAATGGGAGATAAAATCCAGCGCCGTGCCGGTATCGAGCACTTGCACATGCGGGGAGAGTTGTGCGTGCGTGCAGGCAGGCGCAGTGGTCTTAGCCTCTGTGTAAATGAAGGAAGCCACACGCCGAAAACCATCTTTTTCAGTAACCCGCATCGCAGCGGTATTATCCAGATAAGTGGAGAGCGCCACCCGCTCAGCGCCCTGTAAACGCGCAGCCTCACAGAGATAGCGTGTCAGCGCTCTGGCAATGCCCTGTCCGCGGAAGGCCGGATCCACCCGCAACCCCTCCATCCACAAGTAACCGGGCCACAGCTGCACCCAGCGTCCATAGCCGACGACCTCGCCTTCCGCGACAGCAACCACCACCGCGCCGCGTGGGTCGGCCAACCATTCATCAATCACCCCAGCAATATAGTCTTCGCCATCCCACACCTGGGTGGAGATGGAAACAATCCGCTGCACATCTGCTTGTGTCGCTTGCCGAAGCACTAACGCCATCCTTGCGCACTCCTGTGACCTGGAATTGAAATTCGATTGCTGAAGCTGTTCCCTGAGAACACCTACCGGATCGGGTCAATCACCATTCGGTAGTTTTTGCAGCTCATTCAGGAACAAAGCCACGAATCAAACCAAGTTACAACCACAATAGTATCCACCAAAAACGAAGACTTGCAAGCGCTAGCGTTGGAAATTGGGAATAGCAGAGACTATTGGGGAAAACCAGGCCGAAGTCATGCAAACAGAGGGGTCCTTGTTAGTGTTTTGGGCGCGCGAGCGCGCCCAAAACACTCGTTTAGAGCAAGGCAAAGGTTATCAACTCGCTCGTTGTGGATGCAGCGCCGCACGTTTGCGCGGGATGATAATCCAAAGCGCAAGATACGGAATAAGCGCAGGGAACCCCCCGGGCAGCGCCAGGATCAGGAAAAGCAGGCGAAACCAGAAAACAGAGATACCGGTAAACTCTGCCAATCCCCCGCAAACCCCCGCAACGATACCATTCTGGCGTCGTAATTGATGTTCAGCAGACATAGCTGTAATCCTCCTTAATTGATCTGTTAAAATATACGCAGAAATCGCAAAAGGGTTTCAGGGGCAAAGAAGAGAGGGGGACTTGCATCCCCCTCTCCCACTTCTTCTGCTATGCCGGCGTGAGATCCACCACCAAAATCCCATAGGGTGGCAAGGTCAGGGCGTGCAAATCCAGCATGCTTGTGCCGGGCGCGGCATCAGGGCGCGTCGGGTGCGCAAAAAGCGTTTGCCCAATCGCTGCCAGGTCCAGCATCCGCGTCTGCTCGGAGCCAGAGTAGTTTAGCACCACCAGGCAGGTCTGCCCCTCCACATCGCGTAGAAAAGCCAACACATCTTCATCAGTTTCCAACAACGGGGTATAGTCACCGGCAACGAGCGCCGGCGTACACTGTCGCAACGCGATCATCCGCCGGTAGAAGGCAAGCATCGAATCGGAATCCGCTTCCTGCACGGCAACGTTGATACCCTCAGCATAATTAGGGTTCACCGGTAGCCACGGTGTCACAGCAGCAGGGCAGAAACCTCCGTTGGGCGCAGCGGACCATTGCATGGGGGTGCGACACTTATCACGGCTGCTGACCATGGCCTGCTGGGTTGCATTCTCCGGTGACTCGCCAAAGAGATCGCGGTACAAACGGTAGTACCACAACGCCATTGTGTCGCGGCACTGGTGCATGTCGGTGAGGATATAATCACTCATGCCGATTTCTTCGCCGTTGTAAAGGAAGGGTGTGCCACGCAAGGTCAGCATCAACGCCAACGAAAGCCGCGCAATGGCATCGGCGCGCGGGCTGCGCTGCCCCGGGTCATCGCCGCTATAGGCGGAATAGACACGAGTGCGGTCATGATTGCCCAGGCAGTTGCAGGGCCATGCCCCTTGCGGTAAAGCACTCAAGCGCGCGCGCTGATTGTTGCGAATCCACACGGGCGTCAGTTTACGAGTGCGCATCAATGGGAAGTTGAAAGCCAGGTGCAGCTCGTTAGTCCCATCACCGTAGTAGGCGATATCATCCGTCTCGCCGACCAACATCCTGTCGTCGTAACTATCAATAATCTGTCGCAGCTCCTGGAACAGCGCGTGAATACCTGGCAACGCGCGTTGGTATTGGAACAGCCGGCGCCATTGCTCCTGCATGGCGGGTTCCCGTTGCTCCCAGCGCGGGCGCCCAGTCATGCGGTATAGCTCATCCTGCGAGTAATCCGCTGTGTGGTTGGGCAGCGATGGATTCTCAAAGATTGTATCAATCGCATCCAGGCGAAAGCCATCCACGCCCATATCGAGCCAGAAGCGCACTGCGTCCCACATCGCCGCCTTGACCTCAGGATTGCGCCAGTTAAGGTCGGGTTGCTCCTTGAGGAAATAGTGGTAGTAATACTGGCCCGTGGTGCGGTCAAATTCCCACGCTGAACCGCCAAAAGTAGACTCCCAGTTATTGGGTGGTCCGCCCTCAGGGGAAGGAGCGCGCCAGATATACCAATCGCGCTTGGGATTGTCAAGGCTAGAGGCAGATTCCTTGAACCAGGGGTGCTCGTGTGAGGTATGATTGAGCACTAAATCCAGAATCACGCGCATGCCACGGACGTGCGCCTCCTCCAGAAACCGCCCAAACGTCGCCAGATCACCGTAATCAGGATCCACGTCCGTATAATCGGCAATATCGTAGCCCACATCAAAGTTGGGCGAGGGGTAATGCGGTGAGAGCCAGATACCCTCAATGCCCAGGGATTTGAGGTAATCCAGCTTTTCGATAGCGCCATACAGGTCGCCGATACCATCCCCGTTCCCATCAGCGAAACTGCGAGGGTAAATCTGATAAAAGACGATCTTCTGCCACCACTTCAAGTCAGCCAAGATATACCTCCAGTTTTTTGAGTCACAAGTCAGGCACCAGCAGGACTTTCAGGTCAGAAGTCACCCTCAGTCCTTTGATTCATGACCTGCGTGACTGACTCTCAACAATGGCGCGGAAAGCACGCTGCAATTGCCGCGTAAGCGGTCCTGGCGTGCCATCGCCCACGAGCCAGTCATCCACTTGCACCACGGGCATCACCTCAGTCGTCGTCCCCAGGATCATCAATTCCTGAGCGTTCGGCAGCTCGCTCTCAAAGATAGGAAATTCCTTGATCGGGATTCCCGACTCGCGGCAGGCTTCCAGGATAACCTGACGAGTCACGCCACCAAGGATGTTATTCGTGACCGGCGCAGTAACGAGCGCGCCATCAAAGATACCACAGACTGTGGTATGCGAGCCTTCCATCACCACCCCATCGCGCACGAGAATGGCTTCCCAGGCGCCCTGCTCGTGCGCCTGCTGACTGGCAAGAATGTTGGGCAGCAGCATCAGCGCCTTGATATCGCAGCGCGCCCAACGGATATCGGGCACCAGGATCACCTTGACGCCGGTCTCCCACTCGCGCACCGGTGGGTGAATGGCGCCTGCAGTGATGTACACGGTGGGAGTTGGTGGCGGATCGGGGAAGATGTGCGTTCGAGGGGCAACTCCACGGGTGAGTTGCAGATAGAGCCGGGCATCGGTCTCCAGCAGGTTATTGCGCGCCAATAACTCCACACACACGGCTTCCAATGCCACCAAATCGGGCACAGGGATGCGTAGTTCGCTCATGCTGCGGCGCAGACGGGCAAAATGCAACTCAGCATGAAACAGCGCTCCATGATAGGCGCGGATAACCTCGTAGACACCATCAGCAAAGAGAAAGCCCCGGTCATCGGGAGAGATACAAACCTCTTCCTTGGGCATGAATTGCCCGTTGAAGTAGACAATCATGTTGCAATCAATTCCTCGAATGGGTTGTAGGACGTCTTATATTGTACCACAAGCCCCGAAAAAGCCCTATCCTCTCACCTTTGAGGAATTGATGCATCCCACACCAGGGCAACACGGGTCTACCGGCTCATAATCCAAGAGCGCGCGCAGCTTTCTTGGTGACGCAGGAAAGCGTTTCTTAACACACTCAGCGGGAGATCAGAAGGATACTGGCGAAGATCATACCAATGCCCAGGAAACCCAGCGCGTTGGGAATCTCCTGGAACAGAAACATACCAATAAGCACGCCGCAAACGGGTTCGAGCAAGCCCACCATGCTCACAATCTGGGCATTAACGCGCTTAAGACCCTGGAAATAGAGAAAATAGGGGATACTGAGCGCCAGGGTCCCCAAAGCCAACAGCCAATACCAGTTAGCGCGTACGGCGACCAGGGGAGCGCCGAGGGCAAACGGCGCCGCGATAAGCGCGGCAATCCCGATACTCCACC
>JAKJAC010000034.1:0-21127 GCA_022707705.1 Chloroflexota bacterium | reverse complement strand
AAGAGCATGGCGAAGGCATAAGTCACCCCGGTAGCCAACGCCGCGAGAATCCCCAACCAGGAATCGGAGTGGAAATCTATATTCGCCGGATCGGTAATGAACACCATCCCCAGCAATGCCAACGCCAGGCTAACCCAGGTCAGACGCGGGCGCACCTCCTTAAGCATCCAGGGCGATAGCAACGCTACATACACTACGGCGGTGTTGTTGAGCAATACGGCGGTCGCGGCGGCGGTATAACGCAGCGAAGTCATGTACAGTGTCGCCGTCGCCCCCACGGAGACACCCAATCCCAACAACAGGGGAATCGCCGAGCGGTAGCTGCGCACGCGGAAAGTCTGGCGATCGCGCGAGGCGAAGAGCGAGAAAAGCACAAAACCAGAAAGCGCTCGGAAAAACGCAATCTGCGGTCCATTCAAGCCGGTGATAGCGCGGTTGAAGATGATACCACTGGCAAAACCCAGCGCGCCGAGGGCGACAAAGAGGCTCCCAAGAAGCAGTGGTGCGGGCGTGCGGTGAACGCGTGCTGGAGATACCGGGACAAGCACGGGGGCAAGCGGATTCTTCGGCGTTACTGCCTCAGCCACCCCGCCCTCCAGGCTTTCAATCTTCGGGTTCATTTCTGACACCATATTATCCGCGCTTGAGAATATACAGCGCCGCAAGCATCCGCAGTCCACCAAATACCAGCAGCGCCACACGAACTCCCATCCAATCGCCGCCGGCCGAGCCGAGGAGGGAACCAAACAACATGGCAGCGTTGATGGCCAGATTGTACCACACCAGTGAAACCGCCCGGTCCGCCGGAGACACACGTTCCAGCAACCAGTTAATCATTGCGCCACCTGCCAACGCCCATCCCAAGCCGCCAAATGGCGAGGCTGCCATGAACCCCCATACACTCTTTCCCAACGCCATCACCAGGGGATAGCAACTGATAAAAAGCGCCCCGATTGCAGTAACCTTCTGATTACCCCAACGGCGCACCATCCGGTCCAGCGATAATGAACCACCGAGCATGGCAACGTAAAAAAGCGCCGTTCCGAAACTGATTTGAGGGTCGGTAAGCCCTAGATCATTGACCATGTAGAGTGAGAACAAAGGCGAAGGCAGGAACAATGACAAATGAAAGATCATCAATGCTACCAGCACTTTCCCAAATGCGCCTCGAAGGACCTCCGGACGCAACCCGGAACGTCTCTTGGGTGCTGGTTCCACCAATATCGCCGCCTCCGCGTCAACGGAAGCCATTGTGATTTCCGGTTCCAAAACTGGCGCCTCGGGTCGTCGGAGCCGGATCAAACCCAGATGCACGGTGCTCATGGTTGCGCCCAAGACTGCCAGTGCGAAAATCACCTGGTAGCCGAGTGGGAACGGCAATGTCTTTAGAATCCAGCCTGCTAACAGGGTCACCAGGATGAAGATGATGGCATAGAGCGCATTACGGCGCCCGGCAACGTGACCCCGCCACTCCATCGGCACAGCTTCCGCAAAAAGTGCGTTAAAACCCATATTGAGCGCCGCACCAGGGATGCTCGCCAACACGGTCAGTCCGAGTATTGACCAGACCTGCTGACCTGGTAGCAGAAAAAACGGTAACACCACCCAAGGTACATAGGTCAAACGGTTGAGGATCGCCGTCTGCAGAACCGATTTCTCCAAAGGGCGCCGCTCCAACCAGCGTCCGGCAGAGGTCGAGATCAACAAATTCACCACCCCAGAACCGGCGCTCAGCAAACCGAGTTGAAAGGCTGACGCGCCCTGACGGGTGATGAATACACCCACAAAAGACATCGCGGTAGCCGCGGTAATGGCAAACCAGGCGATATCCAGATATAGGTGGAGGAAATTAGCCCGAAAGGTCCCCGGCACAATGGGGTGTCCCAGTCGCGGCATGACAAACCGTACAAGATTGCTCAACTTACGCATAGATCTTCCTTACAGAAAAAGGCCGCTGGGTGGCGTTCTAACCCCGCCATCACCCAGCGGTCCCCCATATTGTAATCGAGATGAGCCAAAAAGCGAATGAGATATCAAAGTGATATAAGTCAGGAGTCACGAGTCAAAAGGCACTTTTGGCAGTAGACAAAAAACCGGGAATAGGTATGATATCAGAGAAACAGAGAGCATTACAGAGGGTCTTTGCGGCGCGCAGAGATTTCTCCGTGTGTCTCAAGGTAATAAATCGCGACGCAGAGACGTGCAACGCACCAAAACTGCCAACTGGCAACTATAAACTATTGCAGAGGAGCAGACCATGACGAATCCATTGGAATTGTTTTTCGATCCTCAAGGTGTCGCCGTGATTGGGGCGAGCAATGATCCCACCAAACTGAGCTACGGCGTAGTGCGCAACCTCAAAGAACATGGCTACCGGGGACCGATTTACCCGATCAATCCCAAAGGCGGGGAGATGTTGGGACTGAAGATTTACCCGAACATCACCGAGGTTCCCGATCCTCTGGAGCTGGCAGTAATCATGGTGCGTGCCGAGATGGTCCCCGGCGAGCTGCGGGCTTGCGGTGAACGTGGGCTAAAGGTCGTCATTGTTATCACGGGCGGCTTCCGCGAGGTCGGAGAAGAGGGCGCTGCATTGGAGCGCTCACTCAAAACAATCGCCGACGAATACGGAATGCGCCTTATCGGTCCCAACTGCGTGGGTACAATGGATACGCACATTCCGTTGGACACGACCTTCATCAGCCAGATGCCAAGGCAGGGTGCGATTGGCTTTGCCTCGCACTCCGGAGCGATTGTGGGCGGCACAATTGATTGGGCAATTCAGATGGGTGTGGGCTTCAGTCGCATCGCGAGCCTGGGCAATCAGGTGGATGTGAGCATCGCCGACGGCATTCAGATGATGGCGGATAGTTCACATACCAGAGTCATCAATCTCTATGCGGAAGGTATCCCCGATGGTCCGAGCTTTGTGCAAGCAGCCGCCAAAGTATTCCGCCAGAAACCCATCATCATTGTAAAAGCTGGGCGGACCTCCGCCGGAACGCGTGCGGTGGCTTCGCACACGGGCGCGCTGGCAGGAACAGGGCGTGCGTATGCCGCCGCCTGTCACCGCGCTGGCGTGCTGATGGCAAATTCGCTTCAGGAACAGAACGCGTGGCGCTGCTGACCAATGCGGGAGGTCCCGCCGCACTCGCCGCCGATGGACTGGATGACGTGGGTTTGAAAATGGCAGATTTGACGCCGGAAACACAAGCGCAGTTGAAGGCAGTCACTCCGCATGGCACGCAGCTGGGCAACCCCGTGGATATGCTCGGCGGACCGCGCGCCGAGATGTTCAGTGCAACGCTGGATATCATTCTCGCGGATCCCGGCGTGGATATGGCACTCGCAATGTTCGTGCCGCAGGCAATCACACCAGTGAATGATGTAGCGCGTCACGTTGTCGAAGCCGCAGCGCGCGCATCCAAACCGGTTGCCTGCTGCCTGGTCGGAGGTGTGAGCATCACCGAAGCCATCCACATTCTACACGAGGGGAACGTCCCCTTCTACCCCGATCCTACCCGCGCGGCAAAAGCACTGGGAGGCTTGTGGCAATACGCGCAACTCAAGACACGCCCAGACCTGACACCGGAACCGCTAGAAGATGTGGATCGAGCGTTGGCTGAAGGTATCCTGAAGCAGGCATGGGAGCGAATGCAAGGGCAGGGAAACACGCCGGTCTTTCTCGATGCAGAGACGGCGGGCGCAGTAGCTGCCGCTTACGGCATCCGCGTGCCATTCTCGGGCATCGCGCACACCGCAGAGGAAGCCGTGACGCTAGCGGAACGAGCGGGTGGACCTGTCGTCGCCAAACTAATCGCGCCGGGCTTGATTCACAAAGCAGATGTGGGTGGGATTGCCCTAGGCTTGCGTAGCGGTGACGAAGTCCGTGCGGCGTTCGCACGTATGGTAGGCTCAAACGCTGACCGCGCGCTGATGGTACAGCAAATGGCGCCTAAAGGGCAGGAAGTAATCCTCGGCGCCCAACGCGACCCGCAGTTCGGACCGCTGCTGATGTTCGGCATGGGCGGCATCTATGTTGAGGTCCTCAAAGATGTAGCTTTCCGGCTTGCCCCGCTGTGCGCGGAAGATGCGCGCGCGATGATCGCCGAAACTGCCGCGGGCAAGATCATGGCAGGCGTGCGCGGGCAGGCGCCGGGCGATATCGCTGCGGTCGTGGATACGCTGCGCCGCGTGGGGCAACTCGTTGCCGATTTCCCGCAAATCAGCGAGATGGACATTAACCCGCTGATTGTAGGCGCCGAGGGCGAAGGCGCCTGGGCTGTGGATGTGCGGATGGCGATAACCGGATCGTAGATTGCGAATTATGGATTGCCAGACACCAACGGCGGCGCCATGTGGCGCCGCCGTTGGCGCTGTTTGAGAACTCTCCGCCCAGGCACAATGCCATACAATCGCCGCCTGCATTTCGAGGTCGCCGGGGTTCTGATCCATCAGCGCAGCGAGCGCCCGGGCGTGTGTATCACCCTCATCCTTGACCGCTTACCGCTAAACAGCTCGTATCAAGCATAGATTCGCGATATCTGTTCTGCAAAGTCACGCAGGCTCAGGCGCAGAACATCAGGCTCAAGGACTTCCACAGCGCTGCCCAAACCCAGAAGGCGCGCGCGGGCTGTTTCAAGATAATCGAAGGTTACATCGAGGGTATACCACCCCTCAGAATCCGGCGGTCCGGCAAGGGCAAGCGCTTCACGCGCGCCACTGCCCAGGCAACCAGGCAACCATTCAAATGCACGCGGCGCAACGCGCAACCGCACCCGGAATTGTGCCTGCTGCTCAGCGCGCTCAGCGCACCACGCCTTCCAGAACGCCTCCAGGTCGAAATCGGCAAGACGGGTGAAACGTTCTCCCGTCAGCTGCACGTCCATAAACTCCGCCACCCGCCGCGCGCGAATGCGCCCCCTACCCTCAGCGCCATGTGCAAAGACCAGATACCAATCACCCGCCTTTGCCACCAGGCCATAAGCCTCCGCCAGCTGCTCAATCTCGCCGGAAAAGACCGGTCGGTACTTGAGACGCACACGACGATCCTCCAAAACTGCCTGATGTAAAGTTTTGAGGTGCGGGGTCGGGGTTTCGACTCGCTCCCACCCTACTGCATCGAGGTAGAAACGCTGTCGCATACGCTCCTCATCACCGCGTCGGGCAGCAGGCAGGGCAGCTGCAAGCTTGAGCAACGCAGCTTTGAGCTCATGACTTACGCCCAGTTCCGCAAGCGGGGCAGGAATGCTGAGCATGAACAACGCTCGCACCTCACCCTCCGAAAGCCCGGTGAGGCTAGTGCGGTAACGGTCCATCAACCCAAAGCCCCCTTCGCGGCCCTGCTCAGCGTAGACAGGAATTCCTGCCATGCCGAGCGCCTCGATATCGCGATAGATGGTCCGCGCGGAAACCTCGAGCTCGGCAGCGAGCTCGCGAGCGGACATTTTACCGCGAGACTGCAACAGCATCAGCAATGAAAGTAAGCGATCAGCGCGCATTTGCTAACGACCGGAGACGGAAGATCAACTTTGTGCGGTTGATTCAGTTTCAACATTCATGAGTCAAAATGGCAACGTAAAGTCTATTTCATAGGGCAGCTCGTTCTCTCGGACGACAGATTTCCCAACAAGAGATTTCCTGAATGCCTGGAGTCTGTAGAACAGCGTCTGACTGGAACGATAGGTGTCGCGCAAGGGTGTCAGATCCTGCAAATAACTGCGCTGGTGGATGAGATGTTGACAGGCAACCGTCTCGATCAAGGATCGAGTCGCCAATCCCAGAAATCGAGCCTGTTCGGGATCATTCTGGCTAGTGGAACCTTCCGCGATATTCAAAGCAATGCTGGTCGCCGCTCGCGTGATCTGACTCTTGAGGTTAAATTCCTCCGAACGCGGCAGCGCTTCACTCACCGCATAGATCATGTTGACGTATTCGAGCGCTAGCTTCCAAACTTCGAGGCTCTCGAACTTGTGTGTCATGACTGCCTCCCCAATAGATTTCCCCACTGGAATGACCGATGATGTGGGACGAAAGACCGATCAGAAAAAGAACCGGTCATCGGTCTTCGGTCTACAATCTTATTGTACCATAAAACTATGACACTAGATGTCATAGTTAAAATCGTATACTACTCATAGATCGAAGACGAGAAGCCGGTATCCGAGCGTCGGTCTTCGGTCACCGGACAATCACATCACGCTAAGGAGAGAAGTATGGACGCTATCGAAGTTCGCATCGTCAATCTGGAGTCGTTGCGCGTAGCACGTTTTCATGGCTATGGGGAAGGTCCTGAAGACATCGCCTGGCAGAAGCTGGAAGCTTGGGCGAAGCCAAAGGGGCTGCTAGATTACACCGAGGCGCACCGCATCTTCGGTTTCAATAACCCGAATCCTGCACCCGGCAGCCCGAACTACGGCTACGAGTTCTGGATGACAGTAACGCCGGAGGAAACAGCCGGCGAGGATGCGGAAATCATAGAATTTCCTGGTGGACTCTATGCTGTGTCACTCTGCGAGGTTCACGCGCCATGGGAGGATATCCCGGGGACATGGCAGAAGCTCGTCGCCTGGCGCGAAGCCAGCCCCTACAAAGCGGCAAACCACCAGTGGCTGGAGCGGCACTTGCATGTAGAGAAGCCCGGCGTAGAGTTCGCCCTCGATCTATACTTGCCCATCGCAGAGTAAAATCTGACCGGATAGGCGGACCGACGGCTGAGAGAACCGGTTTTCGGTCCTCGGTCGTCGGTCAATCACACAGGAGAACTATCGTGGAAATTATCGCCCTCAAAAAAGCAGTGGCACGCGATGCTGCAACACTGGCGGAGATTTCGAAACGCGCCTTTGCCAGCGATTTAGCCTGCGGAGCGGTGAGTCCGGGGGGACCTCCCGGCTATGACTCGGTAGGGTGGCAACGTGAAATGATGAAGCACGGTGACTACCACAAGATTCTACTGGGTGCGCGAATTGTTGGCGGGCTGATTGTGTTTCGCAAAGCGCCGCGGGAATATGAACTAGGGCGCATCTTCATCGACCCGGAAGTACAACGACAGGGAATCGGCATGCAGGCAATGGCACTGATGGAAGCCGCGTATCCATTGGCCAAGATCTGGACACTCGATACTCCCGAGTGGAACACGCGCACGAATCGGTTCTATCCGAAGATGGGCTACGTCAAAACCGGCAAACATAGCGGAGATGTGTTTTATCACAAAACCATGAGTGTAGCCACGTAAGCAAAACACCACTGCGCCCCCGATTCTCCTTCGGGGGCGCGGTGAATGGTGTCTAGCAGGCGATAAGTCTCACAGAAGCCAATCTTCCAGAAGCAGACCCGGAATCCGATCAAAATGTCGTGTGTTATGGGTCACTAAGGGCACCTGATAGCTGAGCGCGATGGCGGAAATCTGCAAATCCAATTCGCCAATAATCAAGCCCCGACGCTCCAACTCCGCCTTTAGATATCCAAAGCATCGCGCTGCCTCCGCGTCGTAAGGGAGCAAACGTAAAGTGGCCAATAGCACTTCCAAAGATGATAAGTTCTGTGCCACTCGGGCAGACTTATGCGCACCATGCACGAGCTCACCAACGCTTACCGTGGTTGTAGCCAGCTCTTCTGTAGCAGGAACACGGCCGGTAAGGTTAAGCCGGCCGCGCAATAGCGCCACACAGTGATCGCTATCCAGGATTCTCAAAGCTCAACCTCGGGACGGAGATATGTGGCTCTGCGTTCAGCCGCAATGCCTTCGACCAGGACCTCAAACGCCGGGTCATCTCGCCAAAGACCAAAGGCAGCCATCGCCGGATGTAGCAGTTGTTGGTCAATTTGCTGGAGGATCTGCGGATTCTGCCCCAGGGCTTCAGCCAAATGACGCGCTGCTTGAGAGGCACGTTCCAGACGCTCAAACTCCGAAGCCTCGATCAGCACCGCAACTGGATGTTCTCGCCGTCGAATCAGTACCCGTTCGCCTGAAACAACCCGAGAAATCAGCTCCGAAAAACGGGCGCGAGCTTCACCGATACTGATACTTTCCACGTCACACTCTCCCTCAAGATGGTCAATATGACCTTTTCTAGCATCATTATACATCCACTAATAGGTTTTTGGAGGCCGAGTTTGTTATTCATCCCGTACCCGCACCAGTTCACGTTGAAGATAAAGTATCCCCAAATACACCTTGAGATCCACCACCTTCCCGGCGGCGCCCTGGGCAGAAATCCAGGATTCGGCAGTGGCCAGGGGCACGGCGTAGACGCGAAGCGCTTCGCCCTCCTCCGCAACGCCTTGAACCCCCATCAGTGCGTGCACCTCATCCATACCGGAAGGATCAGCAGGACCGTGTAGCCCTTTCGCCCAGCACAGGGTGTTGAGTTCATCGGTCACGCCAGGAAGCCAGGTACCCGTGCCGATACTCACGACCTCGTCACAGGTGTAGCCAGTCTCCTCCTCGAGCTCGCGCCGGGCAGCAGCGAGTGGCGAATCGCCCGCCGCCGTATCGCCGACGAGGCCCGCGGGCAATTCGATGCAGTGCGCGCCCAGCGGCACGCGGTATTGCTCCACCAGCAGGAGCTTACGCTCCGGCGTAGCCGCAATGATAGTCACTCCCTCAACAGCAGCAGGCCGGCGCACATATTCCCACCCGCCAGAATGGCGGTAGAAGTGCAGGTAGCGTCCGGCGTGAAGCAGTTTAGCGTCTTGAGCGGTCATAGCCTCATCCGTGAGGATAGTGGCGAATCTGTCCTTCACCGCGGCGCTTCTCCAGGCGATCACCGACATCCCAATTCGACATAGCGCGTTCCTTCTTGACTTTGCCATTCGAACGGCGAACGTAGGCGTAAGTGATCGTCTCCCAATGCCAACTACCATCCCCATCGTTGTCGCTCACGCGCTGCTTCTCCATGCGGATATCCACAATCGTGCCTTCCCAATGGGATGAGAGCATCGCGATCATCAATATGAAGCTAATCACCGCGGCAAGACCCACGCCAGCAACCGCCATAGGTTCCTGATCGGCAACAAAGTAGACCACCACCGCAATGATGGCCCAGATCACTACCCATAGCACAAGGTACAACAACCACTTGCCGCAACCACCGCTCTTTTCAGCCTGTGGGTATGCTCCCTGCATCGGAGGCTGCGCCGCCGGGCGCGCCTGAGACTGCGGCTGATAATATGCCTGTGCAGGCGCCGGTTGCTGCGGTACCTGTGGTTGGTAACCCGCTGAGGATGAATAAGGCGCCTGCGATGGAGAGAAGACTTGCGCTGGAGGTGGAGGCGGCACAGAGGGCGCCTGCTGTGGCGGTTGTGAAGCCCGCCATTGCCCCTCGTGGAAAACGAACCACTGCCCGGTCTGCTCCTGGAGCATCCAAAGCCGTCCCCAGGGATCGGTCACACGCAGCTGCGCCAGCTCCGTGCGGTACTGATCAAGCGATAGGACGCCCCGACGACGCTGGTCTTCCAAGAAACGGAAACGTTGTTCAGCTTCTGCAAAAGTCATGGTACCCTCGTTGATGATGTTCTAGAATCAGACTGAAGACCGGACATTACCCAATTACGGTATTGCGTCAGCGGTCACCACTCAAGGCGTCACAAAAACGCTGGATGGTGCGGTGAAGGCATGCAGATAATTTCCAGCGGTTTGAGGTCAAAGAAAGATTGCGCGTTTGCAGGGACGATAATGACGGCAGTATCCGCGCCGCGACCGGACCCGGCAATGACCAACGCCGGCGCCTGGGTAGATACCAACCCAGCATCCGCTGCCATTAACGATATTTCGAAGGCGACTTTCATACCCTGACCGAAGAGGCGTAGAGTCTGGGCGATGATTTCATCCAGCTGATAAGTGCCCCACAGTTTGCGCACTGCGCGTCCCACCCCACCCAAAGCGTGTTGACAGGTCAGCACTTTCACACCCAGGTCTGCCAGGCGTGCAGCATTCGCTGGATCGAGGTCCTGGATATCCGGTCCGCGGAAGCCTGCCGAATGCGTCACGGCAACCAGGTCAAAGCCCTGGAACAGCTCCGCAGAACGCACTGCGGTTGCACCGCTAGTAGTAGCCACGATCACAGTGCGGATGCCCAAAGCCTCAGCGCGCGCCCGCGCCAGCTCCAGGACGCGCTCAGTATTCTCCTTGCCCGATTGTGCGAAAACTACCGTAGGAACAGATAGCTCAGCCACAGAAATCCTCCTTGAACAAATCTGAAGCTAGAGATGCAGAGTCAAGCACGTCTCAGCTCCCCCCACTCACCGGTTTACGGTTGAACGCCCACACACGCACAAGCGGAATCAAGGCTGCACCGCCGAGAATAATCCCAAGCACGATACCGATAGCGCCCACAAGCGCCAATGGCGGCAGAACAACGCTGGCGACCAAGGCAATCAAGCTGAGCAGCAGGATAGCCGCCGCGATACCCCCCAGAATCAGCGCAATCCGCTGCGCACGTTTGAGCGAAGCGCGCCGCACACCGCTCAGTTTGCCGGTCTGCCCGTGAATGAGCACAGGTTGCGGTTGCCCGGCATCATCGTGATAGAAAGTAGTGTAGAGTGGCTGCAACAACAGAGTCCAGTGTCGTCCCTGCAGCTGCGGCGCCCAACGAAAATCGCGAACATGCTCCGCGCGCGCTGCCTGCCGGCATTCATCTGCCGCGGCGGCGTGCAAGAGCGGTTCGGCGTCGCGCCAGGCATCATCAGCCAGGCGATCGGGCAGGCGTACCAACCCGTGTTCCACCACATTCGAGGCATAGGGACGTGCCGTTTCCACGCGATAAGATCCCAGGTCGCGCATCAACTCCGCCGCGCGTTCCAATGCTGGCGCGGGAAGATTATCGTAGTGGCGTTGCAGGCGTCCCACCCGCGGTTCCCAACGGATACGCGTCTCCTTAACCTCCCGACTCCGCCAGCTACCGGCGTCGCTGTACTGCTCCTGATGGCTGAGCACTTCGTAATCAAAGCCCACCTCAGCCTGCCAGTGGGCAACCGCGTCTACATCCACCAACCACGCAGGTAGGTAAACCGGCTGAAGCCGTGACTGCAGGGCTTGCGGGTTCAAATCCTCCGGCGGATAGGGAATCCCTTCTGCAAAGCGCAAGACCTGCTGCGAGAGCTCTTCGGGGCGCACCTCAAAGGGCAGTACCAGCTCCGGCGGGCTAACGTAGGGCAACTGCATGACCTCCTCAGCCACCGGTTCCAGTTCCGCACCGAAACAATGCGGGCAACGCGGCAGCCGCGCCGCTGCTGGCAGGAGATAGGTCCAATCGCACACCGGGCAGAGCGCTGCCCGCACATCCCGTCCCCAGGCAGTCAGTTCAGTCTCAGACATGGCCCATCTCCTCCGCCTGTTTGTAGATATAGAAGCTGATACCACCCCCAACGAGCAGCAGAACCAGTCCAATGATGCCGATAAGCGCGCCGATGCCCAACACCAGAGTCAATACTCCGAGCAAGCTCAGAAGGATACCCGGCGCTAATAACGCGGCAATGGCGAGCCACACCTTGGTCCAATCCACTGGGCGCTGTCCGGTAATCTCTCCAGATTGCCCGTTGATCATCACCTGATAAGGGGCGCCCTGGTATTGGTAGACCGCCACATAGACCGGAGCAAGAATGTAACGCCAGCTCTCATCCGCGAAATCCAGGCTCATACTGAAACTGCGAATCTGCGAGCTGCTCGCTTGATCGCGACAGGCTTTCCGCGTAGCTTCGCGCATCCGCTCACGCGCTGCTTTCCAGGCAGGTTCAAGCGCCACATCGTAAGCGAGCGCCCGCATCCCCGCGAGAAACTTGGGGTCGTAGGGCGCCAGCTGCGCCATATCAAAACGCTCAATGCGCGACATCAGCACTCGGCTCAATTTAGTGGTCCCCGGTAGCGGCAAATCGTCGAAAGCCTGCCCAACTCTGCCTGATTCCCAACGCCACACAGTGCGCGTGCGCGTCTTCCATTCGCCTCCTGAACGGTAACGCTCAGTGACCGTGTGCCCGACCTGCGCTTTCCATTCCGCGCGGGTAGCCGCATCGAAAGTCCAGAAAGGTAGATAGATGGGGATAAAATCAGCAACCCGCGCCAGACGTTTGAGGTCACCGGGGATCATCCAACTGCTGCCAAGCCAGGTCTGCGTGAGCGGCGCACAACGCTCCGGCGTCACCTGGAATGGAATAAGGAAACGCGGGCGTAAGGCATCCTGCGCGGCATCCTGCTGAATGACTTTGTTAGAGCCACAAAAGGGGCAGGTATAACTCAGCGCTTCTTGAGGCAAGACCGTGCGCGCCTGGCAGTTCTGGCAGTGGAGCTCTTTGCGCGCTTCTCCCCAACCATGCGCGCTCTGCGCTGTCGCCTGGGCTGCAAGCTGCTCCAGAGTCTCGACTTTGAACTCAAAGGCTTCGGCGTCCTTGCCAACAACAGGACGCTTGGGTGGCTCATAGTAACCGCAGTGCTCGCAACGCAAGCCCCCATCTTCAACACTGTAGGCTGTGGGGGCGTTACAGTTGGGGCACTTGAAGTCTACTATAGGCCTCTGTATGGCATCGCTCTCCGGAGCGGGCATGAAGACTTCGATGCCAGGAATAGCCGATTCGGTCTGAACAAAACCGGCGGGCAAAAAGGACATGGGACACCTCCATGAATCAGGCGTCAACAATCTAGAGTCAGATCACTCTGGATGGTTGACTCGTGGTTCCAGTATAACGAATATCAGCCTAAAATCAAACTCGGGGTTGTTTGGAAATCCCTTGCAAGGCACAGACTTCGGACTGTAGCCGCGATTTTGGAAATCGTAGCTGCGAATTCACTCATTCGCTACTGTGAGGTTGACCCGCACCCAGACGCCGAGATGGTCGGAGAGCGCTTCTCCGCCGAAAGTGCCAGCGTCAAGCACGCCCCAGTCCGCACTATCGCCTTCAACAAGGAAAATGTAGTCAATCCGCCTGCCTGAATCCAGGCTAGTAGGACTGGGGGTGTCCAACTGTGCCTCGCGCCCGGCGAAAAGCCCGGCGTCGTGCCAATGAGCAGGTAGCGCTGCTATCTGCGGTGTGGTTTCATCGGCGTTGAAATCCCCTGCGACAATCGCCGGCAAGCCGTGACGCTCGCGCTCCACCAACTCCACAAGACTGCCCATCTGCGCCGCATTGATTGCCCCGCCCTGGTTGGTAAGGTGCGTGCTGAAGACGACAACAGGTCCTGCCTCAGTTTCCACCGTAGCCCAGAGCGCCAGACGGTGCTCAAAGAATCCGGCGCGCGGGCGCAGCTCCAGCGCCGCACTACCCACCAGCGCACCCTGCGCCAGGACTGCCTCACCCTCCTCAAAGCGAATGAGGTTGCGGTTGCCGTTGGCGCGCGCGTAAACGCCGGTCATCTCCAGACCACTCGCGAGCGCCGCAGCGGCATGATCCACAACGGGCGTGCGCGAGGCTTCCTGCAGGCAGAGCAAATCGGGGGAGAAACTGTGCAGAGCCTCCAGCGCCGTCTCGAGCCGTTCCTGTTGCCGGGAGTAATGAGGATAATCATGCCAGAGATTGAGCGTGGCAATGGTGAGCGTAGCAGGGATGCGGTCGGTTCGCGCGACGCCGAACTCCCTGGGCAGGCCTGGGCGACTGACGCTGAGCAAGAAGAGCGCCGCTGCCGCAAGCAACATAGCGACCAGCAGCGTCGCCCTTTGCCGAGATGTGTGACACCGTTGCAAAAATCCACCTCCGCGCGAATATGAGGTGAATTATAGCGCAGAGGGAAGCGATTGGGAAACAGGAGACCGGCGGGGCATTCGTAGGGGGTTATTCTTGGGCACGCCGGCATGTCAGCAACCGGTAAAACCCACACAGCGCTCTTAACAAGTTCCCAATATCCAAATGGTAGAATGTATGAAGAGGATTCCGCGCTATAATAAGTGCGAGGCGTGGCGATATAGGCTGGTGGTAGCATATGAAGGTCTTGATTGTTGACGATGAAGCCCGCATTACGCGGGGAGTGCAGAAATACTTCGAACAAGCCGGCTTCGAGACGGTGCCCGCATTCGACGGTCTCACAGGACTGGCGCGCGCGCGTAGCGAGAAACCCGACCTGGTCATCTTGGATCTGATGTTACCAGGCATGGATGGACTGGAGGTATGCCGCACACTCCGCCGGGAATCCAACGTGCCCATCATCATGCTCACCGCCCGTGTCGAGGAGACCGACGAGCTACTAGGACTGGACCTCGGCGCGGACGATTACATCACCAAGCCTTTTAGCCCGCGGATGCTGGTGGCACACGCTCGCGCAGTGTTGCGCCGCAATCAGTTGGCGCAGCCCCAGGAAGCCCTGGAGAGCTATAGCTTTGGCGACGTTATCTTCAATGTTGGCACGCGCGAATGCCTGGTTCAAGAGCAGCCCGTCGCCCTCACACCGACCGAGTTTGAGATTCTGCTCACACTGGTCCGAGGACACGGACGGGTACTGAGCCGAGCGCAGCTGTTGGAATCCACCAGCCTGGGCTACTATGACGGCTTCGAACGCACCATTGATGTCCATATCCACAATCTCCGGCGCAAGCTCGAAGCCGACCCTTCCAACCCACACCACATTCGTACAGTCTTCGGCGCCGGGTATCGCTTCACCGAGAATCCGGAGGCTGAGTGAGTATGAAATCGAGCCTCTCAACCCGGCTTACGCTCACGCTGTTGCTCGCCATCGTGGTGACGGCAGTGCTAGTCATGGCACTTTCCAATATCATCATCCGCAATCGTTTCATCGTTCTAGTTGCCTATAGCGGGCAGCGCGCAGCGCAGCGGCTAGCGCCGGTATTCGCCCGCTACTATGCGCTCACAGGAAGTTGGGAGGGGGTTGACCAACTGGTCGCGCTCTACAAATCCGAAGCAGAAAACCTGCCCGCAATGATGATGCAACCCGCTTTGCGGAACCGCAATGCGGATGAGCGAGACGCCATCATACCGGCGGATGAACGGCTGCTGCTGCTGGATACTGAGGGCAATATACTCGCGGATAGCGAACCAGGGACAGATAACTTAACGCTGGTCCCACGCACAATTGCCAGAAGCGGCGTAAGGATTTTGGTGGATGAGAAACATGTAGGCACACTGATTGTGATGTCAGGATTGGGAAAACTCAATGCGTATCAGACCGCCTTTTTACGTCAGGTGATGCTCTTCTTGCTCGTCGCGACGCTCATTGTAGCGCTTATCGGAATGTGGTTGGGCAGGCGGCAGGCGCAACGCATCCTTGCACCCATCAAGGCGCTCTCCCAAGCTACACAGGAAATCGCGCAAGGCGACCTCTCGCACCGCATTCCAGTCAGTGGTGACGATGAGCTAGGAGAACTGGCTGTGGCATTCAACACCATGGCAGAAGATTTGGAACACCAGCAAGAGTTGCGGCGCCGCGCCATGAATGATATCGCCCATGAGCTGCGCACCCCTCTGAGCGTGCTCCAAATCGAGATGGAGAGCCTGGAGGATGGAATCACTGAGCCTACCCCGGAAGTCATCGCCGGGCTGCAGACAGAGCTCGGGCGGCTCAATCATCTGGTGGAGGACCTGCGGGTGCTCGCGTTGACGGACGCGGGCGAGCTACACCTGGAGTGGTCCACGCTCGATCTCGGAGAGCTCATCTATAGCATGTTGGACCGGGTGCGCAGCAGCGCTCGGGAAAAAGGGGTGACGCTAAGCGCGGAGATACCCGAAGGTCCAGTGTTCATCGAAGGCGATTCGCGAAGGTTATCTCAGGTGCTGCTCAATTTGCTCTCCAACGCAATCCAGCATACACCCGCCGGGGGAAGCATCGCAGTGACGTTAACGCAACCGGCCATCGAGATAGGGCAATCCGCGGCGCAGGTCACCGTGCGCGATACCGGCGAAGGCATCCCTGCCGAACATCTCCCCCATATTTTCGAGCGTTTCTACCGTCCTGCAGTCGCTCGCAGCCCCAGAGGCACAGGATTGGGGCTCTCAATTGCGAAGAGCCTGGTTGAAGCGCACGGTGGGCGCATCAGCGTGATCAGTGCCGAGGGTATGGGAAGCACCTTCACGTTTACGCTACCAACAAGGCGGCACAACACAGCATAGTCAGGAGTCGCATGGTCTTTTTCAACCGGCGTCAACTCCGCTCCAAAGCGGAAATCAACCATCACGTGCCATGAAAGCCCGATAGACAAAGCCACTGGAAGAGGGAGTCAGGTCTGCCGCTTCCAATCCAGGAGCAGCGGAAAGCGCCGTCAACGCAGCACTACGTGTGAGTGGGAAGATTTCACGTTCACTCATGGCGCGAATCTCCTCGGCGGAGAAATAGCGCACAGCATCAATCTCCACGCCATCAGGGTGTAGTTCCCCCTCCAGAGGGTGCATGCGGAAGATAACGAAAACCGCGCCCCCTTCTGCCTCGTAGCGGGAGCGCACAGCAATGAGCGCCAGCACCTCTGCACGCAAACCGGTTTCCTCCAGCACTTCTCGCAACGCCGCTTCATCCAGCAGCTCATCATGCTGTGCAAAGCCTCCCGGCAATCCCCACATCCCTTTAGCGGCGCCATAGGTCTTGCGGACCAATAAAACACGTCCCTCATACACCACCGCTCCTGCAGCACCTACATCCCAAATTTTGCCTTGTTGGTCAGGTACGTAACGCATACTCACCCTCTCGCCCTTTAACCGGTCACACGCCGCTCCGGAAGCCAATAGGCGCAAGGAATCGCCAGAAGGGCAAGCCCAGCACTCACCAGAAAGGTGTTACGCATACCCAACCAATCGCCCAACATCCCAACCACGATGATGATGAGCGAACGAATTCCGAAGTTCAGCGCCATGTAAATACCGTTGATAAGCGCCCGGTTATCCGGAGCACTCTCCTGCACCAACGCCATCACTACCGGGGTGATGGAGATGGCGAAAAAACCCATAGCCAGCAACAACGGAAACTGCACCCACCCGGCGCTGTAGACAAAGATGAACATCAGCACTGACGTACAGAGCACCGCCCCCATCAACATCCGGCGCCGTCCCAACCGGTCGCTAAGCCCACCGCTGAGAAAAGCGCCAACCACCCCCGCCACCTCCAGAACCGTCAACGCCACGCCCGCCAACCACAGATCCGCCCCGGTATCAGTCATGTAAATAGGCAGGTAGGTGGTCAACGCCGCCAGCACAAAAGCGCGAATGGTCATGAAACCAATAAGAGGAAGCAGAAGACGCTGCAGCCTGTGCCAGCCAAGGCGGGGGCGTTGTTCAGATTCTGCGCGCCGCGCAGCTATCACCGGCAATCCGCGAAGCCGGCTTGCAACCAGCGCTGTCGCCAATAGGCCCGCGAGCATTAGCCAGGGAGTGCCCTCCAAACCCAACCATTTGACAGCGCTCACCACAATGAGGGGTCCAAAAGCGCGCCCCAGCTCGCCGCCCACCATCCACAAGCCCATGCTAAAGCCAAGCCGTTTGCCGGAGAGTTGCCCGACCAAGACGGGCACAACTGCATGAAACGCCGCTGAACTCGCGCCCGCCGTTGCCAGCAACAGCGCTAGTAGCGCATAATTCGGGGCTATCCCCAACAAGCTCATCGTCACTGCCGTCACCGCGGGGGCAAGCACTATCAACCATCGCAAATCCCTCCGGTCACCGAGATACCCAAGTAACGGCTGCAACAGCGAGGGCAACTGCAGAAACACCGAAAGCGTTCCCGCCCCAGTGTTGCTCAAGTCCAGTTTGGTGATAAACTCCGGCAACAGCGGCGGGAGAAAAGCAGTGTAGGTATCATGAATCCAATGCGTAAGCGAAATCGTCGCTACTTTCCGAGCTTGGAAAGCTTCCGGCGATTTTTCAGCAGGACTGACAGACTGCGGCATTGTGCTCACTTGGGCATAGTGCGAAACACGTAATCCCATAACGGCGAGCTCACGCCATAGCGGATATGCGGGTCCTTGCCGTGATGACGCATGTGATGCAGGCGCACCATCTTATAGTAGCCGCGCTGCGCCGGAAAATGATGGAGCGCGTAGTGCGTGAGATCATACCAGAGATAACCCGCGATGAAGCCAGCGAAAAGCGGCGCGACCCACTGCGCCGCGCCCAAAAGCTGCGCAACAATGAACCAGTACAAGCCGTAGAAGAACAACGCCAGCGGAATGCTCACCGGAGGCGGCATCACCAGGCGCGTCTTTGACATAGGCTGCGCATGATGGACGCCGTGAAAGAGGAAGGAGACGCGTTCCTGCCAGGGATTGCGCGGGCGGAAGTGAAAGAGGAAGCGGTGCAACATGTATTCAGCAAAAGTCCAGATAAAGGCTCCAAGCAATAAACCAATGGGAATATGAATCCACGAGGCGCCAGGCTCGATGGCAAGGATGGCGCGCGCGAGGAAGAATATAACCACAGGAAACCAGAGAGCAACGATGATTGCAGGATGAATGTGGGTAAAGAATTCCAGAAAATCAGACTTGAACAAGCGAATGGGTTCTTTGCTCGAGATAGGACCGTGGCTCATGGTACGAAGGCTCCTTTTCGCTGAAAATTCGGGCAACAGACTACAGTATACGCAATTCATGGAATTTTCCAACCAAGCCCTCGCTTTTACCTTGAAACCATCTTTCGGAAAAATCGGCTCTGCTAACGGCATTCTAATGAAACAGGTTTATTATAGAACACGGAAATCAATGCCTGAGCGGATAATGATAATGCAGATTCGACGCCTGACCGTAGAGGATACCGCATTCGCGATGGGGGCAGCGCATGTTTTCAAGGGGCGCTTCCCTGAATCTGACGATATGGAGGATTTTCTTGCCAGTGCCCAGAATATTCTGCTGATAGCCGAAGAAGAAGGGATGCCTCTTGGCTTTTTGCTGGCATACCGTCTCGCTCGTTGGGACCAGGCACGCCCGATGATGTTCGTGTACGAAGTTGAGGTGCTTGAGCCTTACCGGCGCCAGGGCATCGGGCGTGCGCTAATAGGGGAGATCCAAAGAATCAGCCGCCAGGCAGGCTGCTTGAAGCTTTTCCTCATCACGAACACTTCCAATGAGGCAGCGATGGCGCTATATGCCGCCACAGGTTTGCAGCGAAGGGCCGACGATGATGTGGTATTGACCTATAATCTGGCCTGATAGAGAGGTTTCCAGCGATATCCGTGCACAGGCAATGCTCTTCAAAAAACCACAATATTTCCGGGAGGACCTATGACCGAAACATCAAAGACCGAATCTTTACAGTTCAAAGCAGAGGTGCGCCAGCTGCTCAACATTCTTGCGCACTCTCTCTACACCGAGCGGGAGATCTTCCTGCGGGAGCTGCTCTCCAATGCCTCAGATGCGCTGCACCGCCTGCAGTTCGAGATGTTGACCAACCCCGAGGTGCTCGATCCTGAAGCGGATCTTGCCATCACCCTCGATTTTGACACTGATGCGCGCACACTGACCGTGGCGGATACCGGCATCGGCATGAGCCGTGAGGAACTCATCGAGAACCTCGGCACCATTGCCCACTCCGGTGCAATGGCTTTTCTCCAGCAACTGGAGGCAGGGCAGCGTCCATCGGATATTATTGGGCAATTCGGGGTAGGCTTCTACGCAGTCTTCATGGTAGCGGATGAGGTGCGAGTCACCAGTCGTTCCTACCGCCCCGAAGCCGAAGCCTGGACCTGGATTTCCTCTGGCGAGAACAGCTATGTGCTCGAATCCGCACTCAAGCCCGACCGGGGAACAGTCATTGAGATAAAACTCAAGGAGGATGCTGCCGAATTCGCCTCCGCGTGGCGACTAGAGCAAATCGTCAAAAAACACTCCAATTATGTCGCCTTCCCCATCAAACTGCAGGGGCGCCGCATTAACGAGCAAATAGCCCTCTGGCGCCAGACGCCGAGCACGCTCACCGATACAGAATACGCAGACTTTTACCGGCAGCTGACTCTGGATCCCGATCCACCGCTGCTGCACGAACATTTGGTCACCGACGCCCCGGTGAACGTGCGGAGCATTCTCTTTTTGCCGCGCCGCCGCGAGGGGGGACCTTTCCGACTCCGTACCGAATCCGGGCTCAAGCTTTATTCGCGCAAGATTCTCATCCAGGAAACCAACAAGGAGTTGTTGCCTGAATACCTGCGCTTTGTAGTAGGAGTGGTGGACTCAGAGGACCTCCCGCTCAATATCTCGCGGGAGACGGTACAGAATGACCGGGCAATGCGCCAGATTCAACGCGCGTTGAGCAAACGACTACTCAAGAAACTCCAGGACCTGGCAGAGACACACACCGAAGACTACGCACAATTCTGGCGCGAATTTGGTCCCTTTATCAAAGAGGGCATCGCAACCAGCCTCAGCGACCAAGAGGAATTGGTGCCGCTGTTGCGCTTCACCTCCTCAAAGACGGAAGGACTGATCTCGCTAGCCGAATACGTCGAGCGTATGCCAGAAACACAACCTGCGATTTACTACATCCTTGGCGATACCATCGCCGCAGTTGCCAGCAGCCCACACCTCGATACTTTCCGCGCGCTGGGCTTTGAGGTGCTGTACCTGGTTGATCCGCTGGATGGGTTCATGCTCCAGGCGCTACGCGAATTCAAGGGTAAACGGCTGCAAAATGTGGATGATCCCGCTCTGGAATTGCCGCCAGCTCCAGAAACAGCTGCGGAAACGCCGGCATCCCTGCCACAACCAGATTTTGACCGCGTGCTGGAGCGCTTCAAGATCGTGTTGGGCGAACGCGTCGCCGAGGTGCGCGAGTCGAAAGTACTGCGCGATAATCCCTGCCGGTTGGTATCCGCAGAAGGCGGTCCGGAGCGCGACCTGCAGCGGGTACGGCGGTTGTTCGAGGAAAACTTCACCACACCACCAAAGATTCTGGAGCTCAACCGCACCCATCCTCTGCTGCGCAATCGCCGGGCTGCTGGAGAACACTCCCGAGGCGCCGGTGATTGATGCGACGATTGAGCAGCTCTTTGCCAATTTACTGCTTCTGGAAGGGTTGCATCCCAATCCGGCGGAGATGATTCCACGCATCCAGCAACTATTGGAAGCGGCAACGCGAAGTGGATAGGCAAGAGATTGCCGCACGCGCCATAAGGTGTAATGGGAAACCGGTCACAGAAAGGCTGTGACCGGTTTCTTTTTGAGCCGGGAGAATCCGCGCAACTTTCTGATAGGGTGTACGTAAGGTATAGAGGATGAAT
>JAKJAC010000349.1:3494-3761 GCA_022707705.1 Chloroflexota bacterium | reverse complement strand
AGGAAGAAAGCGATAGCCCATCCGATGAAACCTGGGGGCAGGATGACGGCATCTGCTGCCAGGTCGAGCAGGGCGCGATTCCGTTCGAGCGTGAGCAGGCTCCCGCCTAGCCAGATGCCCATCTGCACCAGGGCTACAAATCCCAGGCCCACGATTTTGCCCAGCATCAGGTCGCGGGGACGCAGGCTTAGGAGCAGCACCTCAGCCACACGGTTCTCCTTCTCTCTGGAGACGCTCTGAAGCATGAACCCGCCAGTCATGGTGAGT
>JAKJAC010000349.1:0-3457 GCA_022707705.1 Chloroflexota bacterium | reverse complement strand
CGAAGGGGACGATAAACCCTGCAAACGTATCATAACCGCCAAGCCCACGGTCATCTTGTGGTGCCAGCGTGCGTTCGTTGATGGTCGGCAGTGGGTCTAGCAGCAGCGCGGGAGTCTGTGCCTGGATTGCCAGGTTGTAGGAAAGCAGGTTGCTGAGCAGGTCCGTGGTGCCGAATCTGGTGAAGGGCTTGAGTTCCGGTTCGACAGAGAGCAGCTCGCCTGTGGCGGTGTAGTCTGCCGGGATGATGTAGTAGCGCTGCAATTCCCCGCGCTCGAGCGCCGCCTGGGCAACGGCTTCGCTCTCGAATTTCTGGAGCATCTGACTGGGGAATCCCTGGGGGAATTCCTGAATCAACCCGGCTTGATCTACATAGCCGATGGTGACAGCCTGGGCTTGAGGTGCGCCATTGAGCAACGCACTATCGTCTTCGGCTTCGAACATGCGATTCACGACCAACTGCGAGCCAACGGTGAACCCCATGATTACTAGCGGGAGGAGAAAGGTGGTAATCCAAAATGAGGGTTTGCCCAGAGTGTTGGCAATTTCCTGTTTGATAACCAGTAGGATGTTACGCATCGTTAGACTCCCTGATGGCTCTGTCGAAGCGCGGTGAGGATGCCCTTGAGGGTGAGGGGTTGCCCATAGTGCAACATGCCCAAGCGGAACACCTGCGCCGCAAAGCGGATGCTGATCCAGGCTGTGCCGACAAGCAATAACCAGCTGATAATCATCTGCCAGGCGGGGATAGCGGTAAATCCCCAACGTAGCAGTACGGTGATAAACGCCGTGGTCGGGAACAGGCTCAACGCCACTGCAAAGGGGTGGTTAGGATTGCCTAGAATCACCATGAGGAAAAACATCGGGAAGGTGAATGCCAGGTTGAGGATGCCCGAAATCTGCTGTCCCTGCCGGGTTTCGGTCACAGTGGCTCCGATAGCAATCATCATGCCGGAGATGAGCGCCAAGGAGGGTAGGAAGTACAGCACCCCGATGATTGCCATGCTCCACGGAATCGTGATTTTGGGAAAGTCGGCGATGAACAGCGGCGCGACCACCAGACCGATGGCCAGGGTGAGTCCCCAAAGTCCGATCTGGGTCAGTACCACGCCGAGTAATCCCAGCGCCTTGCCGCCCATCAGCTGCTCGGGTGAGAGTGTGGTCATCAACACTTCCATCGTGCGGTTCTCTTTCTCATCGGCAACCGCCTGGAGCATATACCCGCCGATACTCATCACGCTGATAAAGAACAGAATCGCAGCGACGATGGGAAAGAGAGCGCCAATGAAATCTGCGTCGCTGGCTTGCCGTTTGCCATCTACCGTGCGCAGCGAGAGGTTGGCGCCTTCGTAGAGTCGGTGTGCTTCCGCTTCGGGCAATTGGCGCACCAGGTTGGCGCGCATAAAGTCCCAGAAATCGCTGCGCCCCCGATCGCTCATGGGTCCCTCAAGCGTCACTCGCTCCACCGATGGAGCGCTGAGATAGTCTGTCGGAATCACATAATAGCCCTGCAAGTCACCGGCTTCCAGCGCCGCCAGCGCAGTAGCTTCATCTTCGTAAGAGATGATTTCCACGTAGTGCTTGGTATCCTGCCCAATGGTTTCCAGCGCATCAACTTGCAGGATGCCGGAATGGTCCACATAGCCTATGGCGCGACCATCTTCACTGAAAATAGTGATGAGCGCAACCACAACCATTAAACCGATGAAGAGAATTGGAATACCCAACGTGGAGATGAGGAAGGATTTCTTCCCCGCGATACGCTGGTATTCCTGTTTTGCAACCAACCAGACCTTCGCCATGGCACTTACTCCCCACCGGCTGTCGCGTTGCCCTTCACCACTGTGACGAAGATATCGTCCAGAGAAGGTTCGGCGATTTCAAAGCGCTCGAGCTTGACATCCTCGCGCAGCGCCAGTGTGCGTAGCACTTCCTGCGGGCTGACGCCGACTTCCAACGCCAGATGCCAGTCGCCGTTTTGCTGCCGTGCTTCCAGGACTCCGGGCATATTGGTGAAAGACCCTTGCCCGCTGAGGGTAACGGCATTGCCGGCAAATTGCCGCCGAATGCGCTCCACCTCGCCATAGAGTACAGCTTCGCCGTTGTCGATGAGGACGATGCGGCTACATAGCGCTTCCACCTGGTGCATCTGGTGTGTGGACATGATGATAGCTTTGCCCGCTTGCCGCTGTTCCTCAATGATCTCTTTCACCAGTCGCGTATTCACAGGGTCGAGACCGGAGAAGGGTTCATCCACGATGATGAGGTCTGGGTCGTGGAGCAACGTGGCAATCAACTGCGCCTTTTGTTGCATACCCTTGCTGAGCTCCTGGACCTTTTTCTGCCGGTGCTCGTAAAGGTCGAAGCGCTTGAGCCAGGTTTCCAGGCGTTGCCGGGCGGTAGATTCATCCAACCCCTTGAGGGTTGCCAGATAAATCAACGTTGGTTCCAGTTTGATATCTTTGTAGAGACCTCGCTCTTCTGGTAAGTAACCGATACGGCGTTTGGCATCTTCGGTCAGCTTGCCGTCGAAGAGGGTGACGCTGCCGCTATCAGGGCGGAAGATATCCAGCATCACGCGGATGGTCGTCGTCTTTCCGGCGCCATTGGGACCGAGTAAGCCAAAGATTTCGCCGGGAAAAACTTCAAAGCTGACGTCCTTTACGGCTTTAACTGGACCAAAGGATTTGCTGATGTGTGAGATACTGACGGTTGGGTTCATAGTGATTACTCCTGTTCATAAATCGCGTGGTTGTTTGGGCTGTTCATGCCGGCTGATTCATCTGAGCTCTGACTTGAAAGACCCAATCCCCACCGCAACACTCATAAAAGACCTTCATGGCCGGTTGCCGCGCCTCGATCAGAATATGCCTCACAATTTGTCGCCTGACCGGGGGCGCCACAACCGATGATTATACTATACTCTTGTTACATGGCTGTGAAAACTATCTTAGGTCGTATCTGGACTTGTACCCAAGTCCAGTATTGGTGTACGGCTCAGGGGTTTCCCGAGCGTCACGATAGGGCAAAAGGGGTGCTCTGGCCGAGCGTGTGCAGATGTGCTACTTTGCCGCCGCCGCGCCTGCCAGGTAGCCCGTGCTAAAGGCAGCTTGCAGGTTGTAGCCACCAGTATCGGCGGCGAGGTCGAGCACTTCACCGGCAAGGTACAATCCTGCGATGAGCCGTGAGGCAAAGCTGATGGGGTCCACTTCTTTTAGTGCGATGCCGCCTGCTGTGACCATCCCCGCAGCCAATGGCAGGGCGCCGGTGAGGCGCCAGCGGAAATCTTTGAGCAGCGCCGCCAATCCATCCCGCTCCTCGGCGCGAATTGTGTGCACGGGACGCTCAGCTCCAACAGGGCTGAGCTTTGCCAGTTCATCTGCCAGCGTGCCTGGAACCCACCCGCGCAACAGATGCGGCAGCTTGCGCTGCGGGGTCTGTTCGAACTCCCGTTGCAGG
>JAKJAC010000348.1 GCA_022707705.1 Chloroflexota bacterium | reverse complement strand
CACGGGAATCTCACCGCTGCCATCATGCAGTGTGATGAGCGTCAAACCCACGTAAGGAACCACGACACGCTGAACCTGCCCTTCCAGGCGAACGCGCAGCCCCTCATCCAGGGCGGTGAGGGTTCCAGCTCTGGCAGCAACGGGTTCAGGGCGTTCCAGGCGCAAATGCTCCGCGCTATTGAGGGTAAGCGCCACGAAGTCCTCACGGATGCGCAAGGTACCGGATAGCTCGACCGTATCACCGGACGCGGGAATCGTGCCGGACGCCAACAGGTCCGCGGTCACATCACGGTAGGAGGAGACGCGCAGCTCACCGGTGCCATCATCCACCCAGAATGCCAGGTAACCGCTGGCGGGATCGTAGGTGAGGCTGCGCGTGATGCGCCCCCGCACGCGCACATAAGCGCTGTTCATGACGCCCTGCGCCTGCTCGACGGTGAGCAAAGGGACGGGAGTTCGGCGGGCGACCCACACCAATGCCAGCAATCCCAGCAGCGCCAGCGCCACAGCAGCGATTTTGACGGCGCGCAGCGAGATGCGCCCCGTCACGCGAGCGCCGCAGTAGGGGCAGGCGGTATAGGGACCGAGAAAACGCCCGCAGCTTTCGCAGCGCGCCGCTGAGGTTGCCCCACCAGACGGTTCCGCAGCCATGTCAGCTCTCCCCGCAGCAGGAATCCGTATCCGGTTCCCAGAGCAGCTCGTATTGCCGGTGCACGCTGTGGTAACGCAAAGACCGGTAGGCAGACAGAAGCGGGTCTCCGGCGACCACGTTGATGACGTAACCACCGACCGCAGGGCGCTGTTGGTGCACTGCCTGCAGCAAGTGTTGGGCGATGGTCTGGGGATAAGCGGCTTGAGGCGCGACCCCCAGATCGTGGATGATTTGATAGGTGCGCTGTGGCTGGTAGAGAACATAGCCCTGCAAGGCGTCGCCTTCCCAATAGCCCAACCCTGAAAGGTGGGGGAGGCGATGGCGCAATGTGGGAAGGTCGCGTTGCCAGGAAGCCGGAACGGGGTGAAATGCCTCAAAATGGGTCAGCAGCGTAGCCGGTGGGGCGGCGCTAATGGCTGTCTGCGGCGTTTCAGCCGGGGCGAAGCCGTGCGGCTCAAGAATCAAGAGCAACAGCTCCCGGTTGTGGGCAAAACCCAATTGCGCATACAGCTTCAATCCGGGATGGTTTTGCGCCAGTACCTCAAGCGTCACCGCGCGCAACTGCAGCGCCCTGGCGCGATGCTGGAGATGGAGGATCATGGCGCGCGCGACGCCCTGACGCCGGAACGTTGGCAGCACCCCCACGGCGCTAATCCAACCGCGGTCGGCTCGCCGGGAGAGCAACGCCAGACCCACAGGCTCACCCTCGACCAATGCCGCCACCGAAGCGGACAGTTCGACGTCCTCTTCCAGGCAGATTTGCGCCAGCTGCGCCTCGGTCACGGAGATGTGATAGTAATAATCCGCGTAAGCGCGGTTCACCAAAGGGGCAAGCTGCGTGAGAGATAAGGTTTCAGCCGGAACCAGCGATAGCGTTGCCATTTTCACTCCAGGATAGTGTAACGCATGATAGCATGGCAAAGGGAAAGTGGCAATTGGGTATAGGCAGAGTCTTTGCAGAAAAAAGACGCACTGAAGACGCGTGTTACTTGCCCGTCTCGGCGCTGAGCGCTTCTTGCACGATTTGGTCCAGAATCTCCAGGGGGACGCTGCCATTTCTCAAAATGGTGTTGTGGAAGGCTCTCAAGTCGAAGTCATCGCCCAAAGCGTCCATCGCGCGCTGCCGTTGGTTCAGAATCTCCAGCATCCCGGTTTTGTAAGCCGTAGCTTGCCCGGGCCAGGTGATATAGCGCCAGACCTGAGATTCGACCGCGCCGCGCGACATGCCGGTGTTTTGGAGCATGTAATCTACAGCCTCAGTATACGTCCAGCCTTTGACATGGATACCGGTATCTACCACCAGGCGCACTGCGCGAAAAGCCTCCGCCTGCAACCGTCCCAGATTCCCATAGGGGTCATCTTCATAGAATCCCAATTCCCACGCCAGCCGTTCGGCATAGAGCGCCCAACCCTCAGTGTAGCCGAGAAAGCTCATGTCCTTCCGGAAAAACGGCAGGGGGAGTTCCTGAGCGATGGCAATCTGCTGGTGGTGACCGGGAATAGCTTCATGGTAAGCCAGCGTTGCCATAGCGAATACCGGTTCGGAACCGGTATTGCTGGCATAGAACGCCCCAGGGCGCGACCCATCCACTGCCGGCGCGATGTAGTAGCCGCCGCTCGGCACACCGATGACCACCACAGCGGCTTGGGGTTGGAGGTCGAAGGCGGGCGCGATATCTTTCGCCGCCGCGGCAATGAGCGCTTCGTATTCGCGCAGAATGGCATCCCCTTCAAGGAAACCACTATCATTCGCCACACGCCGGTACAGGTCGGGGAGGCTGCCGCTGGACGGGTAGCCCAACTCCTCGAAGACGGTGCGCATCTCAGCCTGGATGCGCACCAGCTCCTGCTGCCCCAGGTCGTGGATTTCACCAGCGGTGAGCGTCGTCGTGGTGTAGTGGTGCAGCAGGTAGGCATAATACGCCTCCCCGTCAGGGAATCTCGCCACACCCAGGTCATCGGTCGCCCTTTGCTGTTGTTGCTCCACGAAATCAGCCAGCGCATCAAAGCCGGGCAGCACCGAGCCTTCAACCGCCTCCAGGGCGGCTTGCAGCAAAGCCTCTTTGTCGGCAGCGCTCACGTTATTCAGCGCCTGTAGTTTGCCCTCGAAAGCGGAGTAGAACGGTGTCGTCCTGGCAGTGCTATCCGCCATGCGCCGCAGATTCTGCCCCACCCACTGAAGCACACCGCGGGGCAATCTCACGCCGATTTCATCGCGCCGTCGCAACCCGTCTACGACCTGCTGCATCTGCGTTTCCACCTGCCAGAGACGGGCGACGTAATCCTCAGCGTTCTGTTTGTTGCTCACCGGGTGCAGGTCGGTGAACAACTGCACCAGATTATCCTGGTAGCCAATCACGCCGGGGCGGATGATGTAATCGTAGTATATGAATTCGTGTCCGCGGATTTGGTCTTGCAGGTACCATGCATAGACATCATACGAGGTACGCTGCTCCGGGGTGAGCGCATCGCGGTTGTAGGTTTCGAGCAGCTGCAGGATGGCATGCTCCAGCGCCTGCGTTTCACGGATGAAGGCGTCGGACATATCGTTGAGGTGGTCATCACGCATGCCAAACGCGGCTGAAAGTCCCAGAGTCGTGAGGCATTCAGGGCAACGCTTCCCGATGCGCAGGTAGGACGCCTCGAAGAAAGCGTCAATATCCAAGCCTTCCAAACCCTCCGCCACGGCAGGCAGCTCCAGCGGGGCGGAGGTGGTAGTAGAGGTTGGCGAAAGAGGTGCAATGGGGATGGGAGTGTTCATCTCAACCGACACGGTGGGCGAGGGCGTAGGAATGCCTGCTGTGACCTCTGCTTTCTGGCAACCTGTCAGCATGAGTGCGCCCAGACCCAGCACCCATAGCACTTTGACCCACAGATTCGACATCATACCACCTCCTGCATACCTTTCCTGAGCCAATCGAGATAAGCACCTGAGCTTGCAGCGACTCACTTTCTATTGGGGCTGTCATGCGTGAAAATAGTCTGCTTTCACGGCTTTATGGTACTCTTCTCCTTTGAGGAGTCAAAGCCTGATGCGAGGTAAGGGATTTCGTAGCAGGTCGCTGACCGAAACCGCGCTACGCCCCGCACACTGCCCTTGAAGCGCAAGCAAGGCATTCG
>JAKJAC010000347.1 GCA_022707705.1 Chloroflexota bacterium | reverse complement strand
CACCTCCGCCATGGATGTGCCGCTCTCAGCCCCCTTGAGGGGGCTTCGTGTGTTTGGCCAAGGCGTCTCACGCCCGGTGGCTTTAGCCCTGGGTCTCCCCGGCGAGCAATCCCAGGACTCTATTACCGGAATAAATTCTGAAAACTCATCAGTGCCTGTGCAACCACGCAGGTGACCAGTCCCGTCCTGTAGGGACGGCTGAAAAAAGATCGCGCCACTTGAGCACACTCTATTACCGGATTGAATCCTGAAAATCCATCAGCGCGGGCTCCTGCATGGGAACCCACGCTGAACAGCAGGCAGAACGCGGCAGGATACCGCCACTACAAACCCCTACGTTCCCACGCCATCACGTTCCTACGTTATCACGTTCTCACGTTATCACGTTCCCACGTTCCCACGTTCCCCCTCTCCCCCCAACCCGCTTTCACGTTTCCCCAAATCATGCTAGACTGAGATGAGCCGAGACACAAAGCCCTTTAGGCGCCCGAATGAAACACAAAGACACCCTGAAACACATAACTGCCTTGCTGCTATTCGGCTCCAACGGCATTGTGGCAAGCCGTATCACCCTAAGCAGTTACGAGATCGTCTTCACGCGCACCTTGATCGGCGCCTTGTTTCTAGGGCTACTCTTTACAGCCTCCAGACAAAAAGTGCGCTTCTGGAGCAACCAATCGCATGCCCTGTATCTACTCCTCTCAGGCGTCTCGATGGGCGCCAGCTGGATGTTTCTGTTCGAAGCTTTCCAACAAATCGGCGTCAGCATTGCGATACTCGCCTACTATTGCGGACCCGTCATCGTCATGCTATTCTCCAAAATCCTTTTCAACGAAAAGCTCACCGCCGCCAAGGTCACCGGATTCTTCGCCGTGCTCTTGGGCATGTTCCTCGTCAACCGGCAAGCCTTCTTGCAGGGGCAGCTCTCTTGGGGGCTCGGCTATGGAATCTTAGCCGCAGTCACGTATGCCTTTATGGTGATTTTCAACAAGAAGGCGACTAGCATCACCGGTCTCGAAAATCCCCTATGGCAACTGCTCACCAGTTTCGTCACGGTGACGATTTTTCTCGTCCTTCGACAGGGGCTCTCCATCCACATCGAGCCGCAGAACCTGGCGCCGGTGCTGCTCTTGGGCATCGTGAACACCGGAATTGGCTGCTATTTCTACTTTTCCTCCATCGGCAACTTGCCCGTGCAAACCGTGGCGATTCTGGGGTATCTGGAACCGCTCTCCGCGTTATTCTTCTCGGCAGCGCTTTTAGGAGAATCCCTCGGCTTCTTGCAGCTTGTCGGAGCCGGCTTGATTTTAGGCGGCGCCGCGTTTGGCGAATTGTTTCACCCCAAACCATCACCTATCCTCAAAAAGTGAGCAGCACATGAAAAAGCACCCTTTGATCTGGTTTTATGGCTTGGCTTTTGCAATCTCGTGGCTGGGTTGGCTCCCCATCGTGGCGGGGTCACGCGGGATTTCCCCGTTCGATAGCCCATTTTTCCAGTTCTTGCTCATCCTGCCAGCCATAGGTCCCGCAGTAGCGGCAATCATCGTCACTCGGGCAAGCGAGGGGCAGGCGGGCGTCAGCCGGTTGCTCAAACCGCTTTGGCAGTGGCGGGTGGGCGCACTCTGGTTGAGCATCGCCATCGGCGCCCCGGCGCTCCTGCTGGTTGCGGGGAAAATAGCGACCCAAGCCTTGGGGCTCGCGGCGCCCTCAGCGCCGCAGGGCGACAATGTCATCGCCATGGTCAGCTCCGCTTTTATAATGGCGTTGCTTGCCAATCCGTGGGAGGAGGTCGGGTGGCGCGGGTTTGCGCTGCCGCGATTCCAAAAACGCGCCAACGCGCTCAAATCCACGCTGGCGGTCGGGGGCTTATGGGCTTTGTGGCATCTGCCGCTCTTCTTCTGGCTGGATAATCCGATGTCCGGCTACCCCTTTCTCGCCTGGTTCGCCGGCGTCGTCGCCGTATCCTGCGTTTACACCTGGCTCTACAACAGCACCCAGGGCAGCTTGTTGGTCGTCGCCCTCTTTCATGTCCTAGGAAACACCGTAGGCGTCCTCATCACGGGTGTGTCCGTCACCGGACTGACCGCTGTCTATTGCAGTGTGGCAGTGCTCCTGGTTGCCGTTTTTGGAGCAGACCATCTCGCGCGCCGTGAAAGGGTTCGCGCGGGCTGAGCGGCGCTCGTAGTCACGCGCTTCAGCGCGGGCGCCCGCATGGACGCCCGCGCTGAATGACAGCAGGACGCGGCAGGATGCCGCGGCTACAAACCCCTACGTTCCCACGTTATCACGTTCCCACGTTCCCTTGCTATTTTTGTCTCAGCACCAGCGGCAGATAGACAGTCAGGCGTTCGGTTTCGAACTGCCAGGTGAAATTGGTTGCCAACCCATGCCCAATGGTGTCTTTAACGCCGGTAGTGACTGTTGCTGTGTAAATCGCCATGCGGTGCAAAGGCTCCAGCGGGGCAAAACGCGCAGCGCGTTGCGCCACATCATACACCACCAGTCCACGCACGTGTTGCCCTTGCGGGCCCGTCAGATAGAGCGTTTGGGTGGTAAGCGTCGTCGCGTTGATGGGCTTGGAGAATTGCAACCAAAGCGTGGGCAGATAGAAATCGCTATTTGTCAGCGGCGCTAACGTGATCAAGACGCCCTGCGCGCGATCCGCCGGCTTAGCGGCGATGACTCTGAGCGGCGCTGGATCGTTGCCCGGCGCCACGCTGATGCTCACTTCAGCCACCGCGCTCTCCTGCAAGCCGTCGCTCACGGTGAACAGCAGGCGATCAACACCGGCGAAGTTAAGCGCGGGCGTGTAGGTAAAGTTGGGTGCGGATCCGCTCAACGCGCCGCTCTGGGGCGTCGCCAGTACATCGTAGATGAGGGGGGTCGCTGCACCGGATGAGCCGCGCAACGTAAACGTGACGGGCACACCGCCCTGTGTGGTGAGCTGTTGATTGTGTGCGGATACGCTTTCGATGAACGTGACCACATCATTCGTCGGCGTAGTCTCCGGCACGCTAGGGAAGTAGACGGTGGCTTGATTGATCAGCACGGTTCCACTGATCGTTTCCGGCGCGACGCGCGCGCTGAAACTCATCGTGCCGCCCGTGTGCGAGAACACCTCGCCGATATTCCACACGATGCGGTGCTGGCTGGGTAGATACGCGCCGCCGTCGCTGATTTGGAATGACAGAGGATCCAACTGCGCGGGCAACTGATCTACCACGTAGACGCCATAGGCTGTGCCGTCGCCGAGGTTTTCATACTCCAGCGTGTAGGTGATCCATTCGCCGGGCGCAGCGCGATTGGGTCCATACAAGGCATTGGGATCGTGCGCGGTACGAATCTCGACCTGCTTGCTGATAGGCGCCGGAGGCGGGTCACAGTTTTTACCGAGACAGCAGGTCTCGCAACTATCGCCGCTGGCGCACTTGATGATCTCGGTGCCCACCAGGAAATTACAATATGGCATTGCGCAGGTGCGCTTATACAGCACGTTGAAGCCGAGAGCGGCGGAGACGCCGCTGCTGGAACACTCATAGACATCGCCTGTGCAGACATAGTTGCCGCGCTTGGCAGGATCGTTGCAGTCGGCGCCGCAGTTGATCACATCCAAAGCAATGCCGACGCCTTCCAGGTCAGCCGCTTTTTCCGCAAGCGCTGCTGCGCACGCCGCACACTCTGCCCCCCCGCCGCCTGCCGCACAATCGGCGCAAGCCTGGGCGCTCTGCACATCGCCAAACCAGCTCACATATTTTCCGATCAACCAGTTGTACGTGTTGCCGAAAAGGCAGTTGCGAA
>JAKJAC010000346.1:3465-3799 GCA_022707705.1 Chloroflexota bacterium | reverse complement strand
GACTTGCTACGCGCGGCGTGATATCCAACTCGTGCGTCCTGTGCCCAAACGCGAGATGGTCACCCGTCTCACCGACGGCGCACCCGGCGAGCTCGCCGGACAAGCCGTTGTTGAAGTCAGCACCCTCGATGGCGTCAAGTACATTTTGGCAGACGATGCCTGGTTGTTGATTCGTCCCTCAGGCACAGAACCGGTTTTGCGAGTCTATGCTGAGGGTCGCTCATTCCAGGAAGTCACCGAGCTGCTCGCTTATGGCGAGCGTGTGGCGAACGTCTAGCAAGCAAACCGCCGGTCCTGCCCAAAACTTCTCTTTGAGTGATTTGTCGCGGCGGGG
>JAKJAC010000346.1:0-3455 GCA_022707705.1 Chloroflexota bacterium | reverse complement strand
CCCCGCCGCGATGTATTACATCTCTCCCGTATCCCATAGGAGCGGTTGAGACTGTCATCCCAGCGTGAACCACACTCGCGCTCGCGCAGCGCGCCCTTGTCTCTCCCGTCGTTTGTCGTATAATAGCCTTGTCAGGGGAAGTGTCGGAATGGGCAGACGAGCATGACTTAGGATCATGTGCCGCGAGGCGTGCGGGTTCAAGTCCCGCCTTCCCCAACGTTGAAAAACGGTAGACGGCAGACTGGGAAAAGGGTATCTTCCCCTGTTCCTGACCGCCGCCTACCGTTTTCAGTAACCGAGAACGTTGAGTTTTGGTCCATAGGTTGTGTATGAAAACACCGGTCAACTTGCCAGAAATACCGCCAGAATTGCGCGGCAACGTTAGACTCATCTCCTTTGATACGCTCTACAACTGGGCGCGCAAGCGCTCGCTCTGGCCCATGCTCTTTGGCTTGGCGTGTTGCGCCTTCGAGATGATTGCCACGGCTGCATCGCGCTACGATATGGCGCGTTTTGGGATGGAGATTATGCGCGCCAGTCCCCGGCAGGCGGACCTTCTGATTGTCAACGGCACGGTGACTAAGAAGATGGCGCCACAGGTTGTGCGGCTCTATGACCAGATGGCGGAACCCAAGTACGTCATCGCGATGGGCGCTTGCGCCATCTCCGGCGGACCCTTCAAAGAAGGCTACAATGTCGTGTCTGGAGTGGACCGGCTCATCCCGGTGGATATCTACATCCCCGGTTGCCCACCGCGTCCCGAAGCGTTGCTGCAGGGCATTCTCGCGTTGCAGGCGCGCTTTGATCACGAGAAAATCTCGACCATGCGTGCGTTCCAGAAAACACCCGATGAGGGCATTCCTGTTCCGCTCCTGGGTCCCGATATGGCGGATTGGCAGACGTTGTGGTTGCAGAGCCATCCGGAGATGCAGGCAACTCCAGAGGTCGTCGTGGAAGAAGCCACTTCACAGCCTGGACGTATTCATCCCCTGGAGCCGGTGCCCTTTGGGGATACCGCGAAGACGGTGCTCATCCTCCAGAGCCGTTTCCCCAGGGATGTCAGCCCGTTGGAGGATGGCTTGCTCGTGACGCCGAGCAAGATTTCGCAGGTGGCGGATTTCTTGCGTGAGCAGCTCAGCTTTCGTATCCTCTCGAACCTCACGGCGGTGGATTATCCCAACCCACCGGAGGACATTCCCGAACCTTGCATTGATGTGGTTTATCATTTCTCCAGGTTGAGCGGCGGCAAACCGGTCGCCTTGCATACCCGCGTGAATCGCGCTGCGCCGCGCCTGGCTTCGCTGACCTCCAATTTCCCGGCAGCCAACTTCCAGGAGCGCGAAGTGTGGGACCTCTTTGGCGTTCATTTCGAGGACCACCCCGACCTCCGGCGCTTGCTCATGTGGGAGGGTTTCGAGGGGTATCCTCTGCGCAAAGACTGGCATGAGGCTTATTTCGAGGCGGAACACAAGCCTTATCGCAGCCGTTTTCCCAACGGCAGCAAGCCGCTTGCCGCTGAATCCCGCACCCCCTTCCATGCCAATGTGCGTCTGCCCGAAGGATGGCAACCCGCCGAGGATGGCATCGAGGAAGTGGACCGTTTGCTTTACGAGCGGATGCTCTTGGCAAACCGCGACCCCGCCAAACCTCTGGGTACCGAGGAGCTCGTCCTGAATTTCGGACCGCACCATCCCAGCACCCATGGCGTCTTCCGCATGGTGGCGCGTCTGGATGGGGAGACGGTGCAACACCTGGAGCCGGTTTTTGGCTACCTCCACCGTAACCACGAGAAAATCGGTGAGCGTAACACCTGGTTGCAGAACATCCCCTACACCGATCGCCTGGACTACATCAATGGGATGACCAACAGCCTGGCCTACTGTCTGGCGCTGGAAAAACTGCTCGGCTGGGAGGTTCCGGAACGGGCGGAATTCATCCGCATCATCATGTCCGAATTCTCGCGCATCGTCAATCACATGCTGGCAGCGGGTTTCCTCAGCAATGAGCTGGGTCTGTATTTCACCGGCTCGCTGTATGCCCTGGAGGAACGCGAACTTATCCTTGACCTCTTTGAGGCGGTCTCCGGCGGCAGAATGATGTTCAACTATATGCGCCCGGGTGGGGTGGCGGCGGATTTGCCCTCGGGTTGGCTAGAGCGCGCACAGGAATTGGTGCGTGAGCGCTTACCCCAAAAAGTGAAAGCCATGCAGTCCTTCTTGCTGGATAACGAGATTATCCAGGCGCGGACGTTGGGGATAGGAGTCCTGCCGCCGGAGAGCGCTGTCGCTTGCGGCGTCACCGGTCCGGTGCTCCGCGCGAGTAACGTTGCCTATGACCTCCGCCGCGCTGACCCCTATGGCATCTACGACCGCTTTGAATTCGATATCTGCACCCGCAAGCACGGCGATGCCTACGACCGCCTGGCGCTGCGTTTTGACGAAATCTGGGAAAGTCTGCGCATTCTGACGCAGGCGCTGGAACGTCTTCCCGAGGGACCGGTCCAATCGCACAAGCTCACCCCGTTGTTGGCGGTTCCTGCCGGGGAGACTTATACCCGTATTGAGGCGCCCAAGGGCGAGTTGGGCTTCTATCTGGTCTCAGATGGTGGGCGCAACCCTTACCGCTATCACGTGCGCGCCACCTCGCTGCTCAACCTGACGCCTTTGAGCGCAATCTGTCGCGGCGCGAAGGTTGCTGACCTCGTTGCCATTCTCGGCAGCCTCGACCTCACCTTGGGGGAGGTAGATCGCTGATGACCGGTTGGGGCGTGCTCAAATCGCTGTGGACTGTCCTGCGGCACTTCTTCATGACCTACGTGGATGACCTGCGTTATGGTCCTGGGCGGCGTTACCGGCCCGAGGCGCTTGCGGAACGGCAGGGCGCCAAAGCGCAGGGCGTTTTCACCGTCCAGTACCCCCGCGAGCGTATGCCGTTGCCTGAGCGTAGCCGTAACCTGCCGTTTCTGGTCGAGGATGCGGGCACTGGCGCTTTGCGCTGCACGGCTTGTGGTATCTGTACCCAGGTGTGTCCTGTGCAGTGCATCTGGATTGAGCGCGCCGTAGATGCCGAGACCGAGCGCCCGTTGCGCCGTCCAGCGCAATACCATCTCGATATCAGCTTGTGCATGGGCTGTGGTTTCTGCGCCGAATTTTGCCCCTTTGATGCCATCAGAATGAGCAGTGACTTTGAAGTTGCCAGCTACGAGCGCCCGGGCTTCCTGGATGCGACGCAACTGGCGCGCAAGCTGTGATTGAGAATCCGCAATACTGATACGCAGGCGCCTCAACCCGCCGGAGTTGCTGTCCTCCCGCTTGAAGTGATTTTTTTCTACAATAGCAAAATTAACTAGAGAGCAGTTCCTCAAGCCCCACCAGGTACGATTCAGGGTCACGGCGAAAACGGCGTTGGAGCACCCGGTTGTGTCGGCGTTTATCGAGTTCCCTGCGTAGCGCTTT
>JAKJAC010000345.1 GCA_022707705.1 Chloroflexota bacterium | reverse complement strand
TCCCTATGAAAAGCCGTATTTGGAATTGCTGGACCAGTGGTTTTGGGGGATTGAACACATCTCAACCTGAAGGTGGTCTGCACTTTCGGGCAAATCTAAACCACTGTTTTTTGATCTGCGCGCAACGCCCTCTTCCTCATTTGACGGGTCTATTTTGATCGGATTGGAAATGCTCACTTGAGACTTGACGCAGGGCATGGGGGATTTCGGGGCAGGCCGCTGACCGAAACCGCGCTATGCCCCGCATATTGCCCTTAAAGCGCAAGCAAGGCATTCGTACCGGGCAGAAGCCCACTGTCCTGCTACGAATGCCCGGCACGGCTGTTCAAATTTGCCGCCCCTCTGTTCCGTGTTACACTAACAGGGCTTCTCATAACGGAGGCTAACCTGATGCAAACGACGCGCCGCAAGCCTTTCCTGCTGACTCCACAACTGCAGCTCTTCATGCTGGCAATGACGCTTGCTAACATCGGTGGCAACATGTACGGACCGCTGTTGCCGCTGTACCTCAAATCGCTCGACGCCAATGTAGTGCAGATTGGTTTGTTCTTCACCTTGCTCCAGATTTTTCCTCTCGTGTTGCAAATCATTGGCGGTTGGATTTCCGATAACCTGGGACGCCTGCGTAGCATTGCCATGGGTAGCGTCGCGGGCGTGCTTTCCTACGTCGCGTTAATTCTGGCGCCCACCTGGCAATGGCTGCTTTTGGGTGAGGGGCTTAACGCCGTCACGCGCTCTCTGATTGGACCCAGCTACGGCGCCTTCATCGCCGAGCAATCGGCTGAGGAACACCGCTCCCGCGTCTTTGCCATCACCGATACGCTCTTCACCATCGTTACCATCGTTGGTCCGCCGCTGGGAGGTTGGCTAGCGGATACCTATGGCTTCAAACCGATGCTGATTGTGGCGGGTTGCTTCTACCTCGTCGCCGCGGTGATTCGCGTGCGCATGGCGCGTCACGCCTCGCGCGGCGCAGAAGCGCATCCTCGCGCACTCTCCGTTGCCGGTCTTAAGTCCAATCTCGGCGCGATGGTGGCGTTGTTGACGGCGGGCGGGTTGCTTACCTGGATTTTCCTCACCGATGGCGTGCGCGATGTGGCTTTCTCCATGTCTTTCCAATTGATGCCGCTGTATCTTGAAGAATTTGGCGCGCTCTCGATCCAACAAATCGGCTGGTTGCAATCCATCTTTGGCATCAGCAACATGGCAATGACGATTCCGGCAGGCACCCTGGCGGATAAAACCAGTGAGCGCCTGGCGATTGCTGCGGGTTTTGCGGTCCAATTTGCTGCCTTGCTGGTCTTCCTTTACGCGAGCAGCTTCTGGGGCTTCGCGGCGAGCTGGGCGCTCTTTGGCATTGGTGTGGCATTGATGGCGCCCGCTTACCAGGCACTTATCAGCAAGGCGGTTCCGGATCACTTGCGCGGCACTGCCTTTGGTGTGCTGCGCTCCAGCCTGGGCGTCTTTTCTCTGCCGGCGCCCGCCATCGGTGCGCAGCTTTGGGAACGGATCAGCCCGCGCTTTCCCTTCCAGATTACCGCAGGCGCTGTGCTTCTGAGCGTTATCCCTGTGTGGCTCAAATTCAAGCTTCCGCCCGCGGAGGCCAAGAGTCAGGCATCACAAACCGTGGGTTCGGATTCCGATTCTGTACCCACAGCTCATGAACAGTAATTCACAAGGAGTAAATCCATGCGCAAGACCCTCGATGTTAAACTGGAACACATTCGCAACAACCCTGAGTGCCGGGAGTTCATTCTGGTCTATGCCGCCGATGCGGACATGGCATACGGCATTCCTACGCCGGGAGCGACCTATCCCCCTCAACCTGGGGCGCGTTACGCCTACCCTTCGATTCAGGATTTCTACCTGCACCTCGAAGAGCTTGTGCGCGAGGAGGCTGTCGAGGTGTTGCTCGCCTCGGTGTCGGCGATGGATGTACTCGCGCGCGAGAAACGGCTCTTCGATGAATCTCCGGTCACGCCCGCAATCCGCGCCAACGATGCCACCGATATTTGGGTGGGACGCGGGGCGCGTTATGCACAATCTCCTTCACGCCCTTTTGCCACTGCTATGCTGGACGAAGCGCGCTTTGGCACGCTGCTGCCTGCTCCCGGGCAGATGCCGGATGTGAATTTGGGGCTTTACTCTGTGACCTTCAACAACGACCTTGACGCCGACTTGCGCAGTCTAGAAGCCTTCAAAGCCTTTCGGATTTCTGCGGTGCGCGCGGGCTTCCGTTACTTCCTTGAGGTCTTCAACCCAAATAGCGCCGATTTGAGTCTGGCTCCGGAACAGGTTCCACACTACGTCAACGATCAGATCGCGCGGATGCTGGCAGGTATTCCACGCGCTTCACGGCCTGAATTTCTCAAAGTGGCCTATAACGGTCCTGCCGCAATGGAGGAACTCGCGCATTATGATTCCAGCCTGGTGGTGGGTATTTTGGGAGGCTCCTCCAGCACCAGCTACGATGCCTTCAAACTCATATCTGAGGCACAGCGACACGGCGCTCGCCTGGCGCTTTTCGGGCGGCGCATCAAGAATGCCGAACACCCGCTTTCTTTTGTGCGGATGTTGCGAGCTGTGGTGGATGGTGCAATCTCTCCCGAGGAGGCGGTGCGGGCTTATCGCGGTGAACTAGAGCGGTTGGGGATTCCACCCCGTCGCAGTCTGGAAGAAGATATGCAGCTCACCTCACCAGGGCTGCTCTAAATCAACGGCTTCTACGAGGTCAGAATTGAATAGCTTCTCTGGCGATGTGGTTGTTGCAGGACACATTTGCCTCGATATCATTCCGGCGCTGGCAAGCAGCGCTGTGTTGGAACCGGGGCGCTTTGTCAATGTGGGGCCCGCGACGGTTACCACCGGGGGTGCAGTCGCCAACACCGGGCTTGCCCTGCACCGTCTGGGGACACCCGTGCGCCTGGTCGCAAAAGTGGGCGCGGATCGTTTCGGCGCCACCATCCTCGATTTATTGCGCGCGCATGAGCCAAAGCTGGTGGACGATATGATTGTGGACCCTACGACGGCGACCTCGTATACTCTCGTCATCGAGCCTCCGGGTGTACCGCGCCTTTTCATCCACTGGGAAGGGCATAACGCGACCTTCACTGCGGCGGATGTGGATGCGACAGTCTTTGCCGGAGCAGCATTGTTGCACTTTGGTTATCCCTCGATTATGCGCAGTTTCTACATCGACGGTGGCGTGGAAGCGGCGACGTTGCTGCGGTGCGCCAGGGTTGCTGGATTGTTGACCTCTTTAGATGTGGTGCGCCCTGATTCCGATTCCGAGGCGG
Organism: Chloroflexota bacterium; assembly: GCA_022707705.1. Taxonomy (GTDB): domain Bacteria; phylum Chloroflexota; class Anaerolineae; order B4-G1; family SLSP01; genus JAAZNO01. Next base: position 546 of record JAKJAC010000345.1, on the reverse strand, counting down.
GCCTTGTGGATTGGGATGCCTGGTGCGCGCGTGTGTTTCCACATGTGGATATCTTCATCCCGAACCTTGATGAGGCGTTGTTCTTCTTTGACTGTTCTCGCGCCGAAGCGGGCAGCACTCATGCGGATGAAGGTTTGCTGCACACGCTTGCCGGACGTATGTTTGACCTGGGAGTCGCAGTTGTGGCAATCAAATTGGGCGCGGCGGGCCTCTATGTTCGCACGACGGCTGATCCTGCGCGATTGCCGGCGCTGGGCGCCGCGTGGGTGGGACGCGAGCTGCGTGTTCCGGCGTTTCGTGTCCCCGTGATGGGCACCACGGGCGCCGGGGATTGCACGATAGCGGGTTTTCTCACCGGGTTGTTGCACGGGCTTCCACCGGAGCAGGTTGCGCTAAGTGCGGCAGCAGTTGGCGCTTTCAACGTCGAAAGCGCCCGCAACGCGGAGGATATTCCGCCTTGGGAAACCGTACAGGCTCGGATTGCGGCGGGATGGGAGCAGTATTCGCTTGAGATTACCCTTCCTGGTTGGCATCGCGAGGCAGCGG
>JAKJAC010000344.1 GCA_022707705.1 Chloroflexota bacterium | reverse complement strand
GTCCCCTATAAAGCCCACTGCGCGATATGGCTGCTTCGTCAACCCCGGACCGAATGCCTTGCTCCCGCTTCAGATGTGCGCAAGGGGCATAACACGGTTTGGGTCAGCGACCTGCTTCGAAAGCCCAAAATAACTCCATTACCCTCTTGACAAAAGACCAAAAGTTATGATATAGTTTAGCAAGGTATTTGTGTGGCAATCGTTAGCGAGCACTGGCAGGCACACCCACCAGTGCTCTTTTTGCCGATATTAGCAGAGATACCGATTTGATGTTTTTGAATTTATGGGCTACACTAAAGTTGTGAACGAGGAATTTAATCGTGGTGGTTGAGGACTTAGATTTAGGAGAAGAACCTACACTAGACGGCATGGCTCTCGAGGATACAGAGCCTAGCGAAGCCGATCTGGAAGCCGGCGAGCTCGAGGTAGAAACAGGTGAAGACTACCTCATGACGCTGGCTTATGAGCATGGACATGTTACACACAAGGACATTCTGCGCGTATTTCCAGAAGCCGAAGAAGATGTAGAACGACTGGATGACATTATCACCTCGCTGATGGAAAGCGGCATCCGCATCAGCGATGATGGCGATGATGTTCCCGCTGCAGGATTCCATACTCGCGACGATGAGATTGAATTGGAAAACGACGCGCTCGAAACCGAAGAAGATATCTACCGCGCCATTGAGGTAGACGACACCATCGGACTTTACCTCAAAGAGATTGGCAAGGTAGCGCTGCTAACCGCCGATGAAGAGGTGGCGCTGGCGATGCGCATGGAAGCGGGGCGCAAAGCGCAGCCCAAGCTGGCGCGCGCCAAATCGGATACCAAACGTGAAGAATTGGAACAAATCATGGAGGACGGAATGGCTGCGCGAGAGCACCTGATTCGCGCCAATTCCCGTCTGGTAATCAGTGTGGCAAAGAAATACATCGGACGCGGCGTGCCTTTCCTTGACCTGATTCAGGAAGGCAATATCGGCCTTATTCGCGCCGCCAACAAATTCGATTACACTCGTGGGCACAAATTCTCGACGTATGCCACCTGGTGGATTCGTCAAGCAGTAACCCGCGCCATCGCTGACCAGAGCCGCACGATTCGCGTTCCAGTCCACATGGGCGACCAGATCAACAAACTACTGCGCATCTCCCACCAGCTCACACAGCGATTGGGACGCGCGCCCACACCAGAGGAGCTGGCTTCAGAGCTGGATATCCCGGTGCGCAAGGTGGAGCAGATGCTCGATGTTGCGCGACGCCCGCTTTCACTGGAGATGCCCACCGATGACGAAGAAGAGAGCACACTGGGCGATTTCGTAGAGGATATTGATAGCCCTGCCCCGCCCGATGAGGTGAGCAGCTCGATGTTGCGAGAAGTGCTGTTGGATATTCTGGCTGATTTACCTCCCCGTGAGGTGAAAATCCTCCAAATGCGCTACGGCTTATTGGATGGACAGACCTACACCCTTGAGGAAGTGGGACGCAAGTTGGGTGTAACCCGCGAGCGGGTACGCCAGATCGAAGCGCAAGCGCTGAGCCGGTTGCGACACCCGGCGCACGCGCGCCATCTAAGAGACTTCCTGCACGGATAGCACGCTTTCTATTTTTGATGATCAACGGAGCGCCTGATGGCGCTCCGTGTTTTTAATCTTGTGGGGTACTTACCTCATGCTCGCTAGAACAAGACAAAACTATGGAGCGCGCTTCTGAATGAGCGGCAGGTACAGAGTGTACCACTGATGCCGCAGCATGATAAAACGCCGGGCTGTAAGCGTCACTTCGGGTGTTCGCGCAGTGACCGTCAGAGTGTAAGTGCCGGTAAGGGGCCAGGTAAAACCTGCCGTGCTATGTGCCCCACCTGGTGTAGTGAGTGGTGTTTGCCCGGTCGCAGTCCAGAGATAGCTTATGGGCAAAGTCGCCGTTATCGGGTTGAAATGCGCCGCAAAAGTCAACGGTTCCCCTGGATAAGCCAGAGAAGAACCATCGAGAATTAGCTCGGGCGACGCCGTCAACGCCATCGCCATCAGCGTATAGATATGTGTGTTCTCGTAGATGCCTGTCGCTAGACTCGACCAGGGACCTTGCGCGTTGACCAGAACATTCGTATCCGTGTGATCATCCGTGGTCCACGTCACATAGAACGGGGTCCCATCAGGCATGGCAAAAGCCTGCCCACCGTTGTTGCTCAAACTCAATGCCATGCCTCCAGTCTCATGGTCGCTGGTCACGATGACCAGAGTATTCTCCAAGCCCGCCGCATAACGCAAGCCAGCAGCTACAGCAGCATCGAAAGCCAGCGTATCCCCAATCGCCAGCGCCGCATCATTGGCGTGGCAAGCCCAGTCAATCTGCCCGCCTTCAACCATGAGAAAGAAGCCCTCCGGGCGGCGCGAAAGGATGGAGATCGCATGTTCAGTCAGCGCAGCAAGGGTGGGAGTCTGTGGGCGTGGCAGTTCCTCATCGGCGAAAAGCCCCAGCACGCGCGGCGCATGCATCAAAGCCGCCGCTTGCAAGCCCGCAGCATCCCAGACATAGGTATAGCCTGCCTCCACCGCCTCCGCTATTAAATTGCGTCCATCAGTGCGTGTACCAGGCTCGGGATAGTGACCTGTCCACCACTGCGGCAGGAAAGCATTTTCGCCGCCTCCCAAGAGCACATCCACACGCGCGGCAAGCAATTGCCGGGCAATTTCAGCCATAGCATAGCGACTGCCGGTATGGGCTGCAAAGGCTGCCGGCGTCGCATGAGCCAGCGGGGTATTCGTGACGAGCCCCACCGCCAATCCGCGCGCCTGCGCCTGCTCCAGGATAGTGGAGAGCGGAGTTCCATCCGGGCCCAGCCCAATTTTGCCATTCTCCGTCTTGACGCCTGTCGCCATCGCAGTTGCTGCCGCCGCCGAATCCGTGACCCCGCCCGCAACATTGGAAGTGCGCGACCAACCGGTAACGGGTAACGTATCCATCACCAGGCGCCCATTGAAGCCCACAGCAGCCCACTGTGCAGCCGCGCGTTGCGCCGTCCCCATGCCATCACCGATAAAGAGGATGATACGCACGGGGGCGCCGGTAGTCGTTGTTAGAGGTATCTCAGGAGCTCTTCCTGCGCGTGCAGAAGAAACCGGCATCAAACAAAACGCCAACAATATCCAGAGCCGCGAAATGTGTTTCACCCTATCACCGCATACCCCAACCAGATTTGAAACCGTGGAGCGCCATAACACGCTGCCCACGACCTCATCCCTCATCCTCAAGCAAAGGCACTTCGACGACATGCCCTCCGGCTGCGCGAGTCAGCCGGTCGCGTATCGCCAGCCCTAATCCAGCCACTCCAAAATCCCGCGCCAGAATTACCTCAGCCCCTGCAGCATCAAGGGCGCGCAGTGCAGAGAAGAGCTGGCGCGCTACCGTTTCGAGATGATCCACGCTGCCTGCCGTTTCAACCAGCAAACCCTGCCCGACAAAGAATGGCAAATCCTCGTCGGCAACCAACAATCCTACCCGCACATGGCTCTGCTGATAACGCAGGGCTTCTGCCCCCAATGCCTCACGCATCGCGGCAGGCGCCCCCTTGTAGAGAATCAGCGGCGCGCGTGGCGCATAGTGCTGAAGCAACAACCCTGGCGACGCGGGCAACTCTTCAGCCGGCAAGACTGGATGTTCCGACACGGCCAATGGACCCAAAATCGCCTCCAGGGCTTCACGGCTAACCCCACCCGGGCGGAGAATCGCCGGTTCCCCCACGAGGGAGAGCACCGTAGATTCAACCCCCACGATTGTGGGTCCGCCATCAAGCAGCACATCAATGCGCCCGTCGAGGTCCGCCAACACATCAGCGGCGCGGGTGGGACTTAGTCGCCCAAAACGATTGGCGCTAGGTGCAGCTATGGGAACGCCAGCCGCGCTA
>JAKJAC010000343.1 GCA_022707705.1 Chloroflexota bacterium | reverse complement strand
CACGTGGTTGGGCAGGCACTAATGAAGTTTAAGAAAACAGATCGGTAATACCAGGTGTCCCGCACATTCCCCCCATCCCCCCAACCCCCTTCCCCCACCGGAGGAAGGGGGAGTTTTTTGCTGCGGTTGCACCGTAGAGGTGGCTGTGGCAATCCATAAGTTCGTGGACGGTGGGGTTGTGTATGGCGAATTCGGAAGTTGTGGTAACCAAGATGAGGTCTGTTTTCAGCAAAAGCAAGCGTTGAGCACGAATGGACCAGGGCGCCGTCGAGACAGAGCAGCTGCTGCAGCTGCTGGCGCAGCTGGAGCGGTTGCGCACCGAGGCGCGCACCTTGATGACCTGGATACCTCTATTGCCGAAGTTAATTTTGAAAGTTCATAAGTGCCTGCCTACTCTCAGACGTCCCTACGGGACGGGGCCCGTCCTGTGGGGACGGGGCCCGTCCTTTGGGGACGGGGGGACGGCAGAGCGGAACGCGGCATCCTGCCGCGGCATCTTGCCGCGGCTACTGGGTCACTACTTTCAAGCATCCCTACGGGGCGGGGAGACGACTATGCAAAAAAGTGAATCACTCACGAAGCGACGATAAGCGTTGACAGCCCTCGGAAGCTCATTACAATGAATTGAGGGTCACGGAAGGCACACACGGACCCAAGCTGCATTTAGCAGTCGTTCCGATTCCGCACCGGCACTCCTTGGGGGCGCAACATCGAGAGTGTAGCCGTGTGACCGGGCGTATATAGACATGCTGTGTGAGATTTCATTATTTCTGATTGGGTGGAGGGCATGGAAAACAGGCAGATAGTCTCAATCGATTGCGATGCGGTGTTGTTTGATCTCGACGGCGTCTTGATCGACTCTTCCGCCTGCATCGAGCGGCATTGGCAGCAGTGGGCGCATGCCCATGGCCTTGACGTGGGCGCTGTGATGCGCGTGGCGCATGGTCGTAGAACGGTCGAGACGATGCAACTGGCAGCTCCGCATTTGGATGATGTGGAAGCAGAAGCCAGGCATTTTGCAGCGCAAGAGGCTTTGGATACGGAAGGGGTTTTTGAGATTCATGGGGCAGTCTCATTGCTCCATGGGTTACCCCCCGCGAGCTGGGCGATTGTGACCTCGGGTAGCCGGGATGTGGCGAGGGCGCGCCTGAATCATGTGGGGCTTCCAATCCCGCATGTTTTGATCACGGCGGATGACGTAATCCACGGGAAGCCCAATCCGGAGCCGTATCTGGCGGCAGCCCACCGGCTGGACCTGGAGGCTGAGCAGTGCTTGGTGTTCGAGGATTCGCCCGCCGGGCTTGCAGCCGCCCATGCGGCGGGGATGCAGGCGGTGGCATTGGCGACAACGCACCGCGCTTCGGAACTGGAGCGTGCGGTCGTCATAGCGGAACGGCTCCGCGACATTCAGATTGAGCATGGGAGTCGCAATCGTTTGTCCATTCGGGTCAGAGGCATAACAGAATGCTAGATACGAGGATTATCCTTTCGGGGCTATGGGTAGCTACCATGTTGACTTATCTCTGGGGAGATGTGTTGCGGATAATGGCTGGCGATGTAACGCCGGGACAACTCAAAGCAGGTATGCCTGGCACTCAGGGAATGTGGTTAGCGATCGCCGCAATCATGCTGATTCCGATTGTTATGTTGGTGCTGACCCTGACGCTGCCGTACCCCTTAATCCGTTGGCTGAACCTCATTGTGCCCATCATCGTGTTTTTTTTTGATCTCATGGGTCTGCCCTACAAGGGCGCTTATGATAATTTCCTGATCGCGGTGAGTTTTGTGTTTAATGGCTTGACGATCTGGTATGCGTGGAACTGGATGATCTGATCCACCCCGGAGGAAACTCATGCAAGCGATGGTATACACCGAATACGGTCCGCCAGATGTTCTGCACCTCGCCGAGGTAGCGAAACCGGCGCCCAAGGACAACGAAATACTGGTAAAAGTCTGTGCAACAACTGTATCAGCAGGGGTGTTGTGGGCGCGAACTGGCAGACACCCGGATTCCAAACTGTTCACCCTCATGGTGCGCCTCTTGTTTGGTCTCACAAAACCCAGAAAGACGATTCTGGGCTATGAGTTTGCCGGGGAAGTCGAAGCAGTGGGCAGAGCTGTGAACCGGTTCAAGAAAGGTGACCAGGTTTTTGGCACTACCACCGGGTTGCGGGCGGGCGCGTATGCCGAGCATGTATGTCTGCCCGAGGAATGGAAACAAGGCGTGGTTGCCAGGAAGCCTGTGAACATGACCTGCGCAGAAGCCGCCGCCGTTCCAATCGGGGGCATGGCAGCGTTGTTTCTCTTGAAAAGGGCGAATATACAGAGAGGGCAAAAAGTTCTCATCTACGGCGCTTCTGGAAGCGTCGGCACTTATGCGGTACAGATTGCCAGGCGCCACTTTGAGGCAGAAGTGACCGGGGTATGCAGCACCTCGAATTGTGCACTGGTACGCTCTCTGGGCGCCGGTGAAGTGATTGATTATACTCAAGAGGATTTCACCCAGCGCGGTGAGACCTATGATGTTATTTTTGATGCGGTGGGAAAACTTTCGCGATCACACGCCAAGAGATCCCTGAAGAAAAATGGGAACTATCTCACCGTCAAGTCCCCGACAAGCGAAGTGACCGAAAACCTGCTCTTGCTCAAAGAGCTGGTCGAGGCGGGGAAAATAAGAGCGGTCATTGATCGAAGCTATCCATTAGAACAGACTGCTGAGGCGCACAGATATGTCGAAAAAGGACACAAAAAGGGGAATGTGGTCATCACTATAGGAGCTGGCAGCAAAACCTGATCCTACATAATTCACGGGAATGATCCCTCAAACGTTAGCATAAGTTCGATGTTTGAGCTGCACTTAGCATACAGACGACCTTTCTGACAGGGGGTATCAGATGAAAAAGTACCTTTTCTATGGGTCTTATACTCCTGAGGGGTATAAAGGACTGTTAAACGAAGGCGGTTCTGTACGAATTGGCGTCGCCCAACAAGCGCTTCAAAGTGTCGGTGGATCGCTGGAATCTTTCTACTATTCCAACGGCGAACAAGACTTTTATATCATCGTAAATCTGCCTGACCATGTAAGTTCAACGGCAATCACTCTGGCTGGTAATGCGAGTGGAACTTTCAGCATCCGCGCAGTTGCTTTGCTTACGCCAGAAGAAATGGATGCAGCGGTAAAGATGAAAGTCGATTTTCGTCCGCCTGGTCATTAGCGGTATTGAAAATCTGGCATTGGTGAAGTCAGCGAGGTTCAAACATGCGAATTTACTTTGCCCGTCATGGAGAAAGCCAAGCCAATCTCTTGCACGAGATATCGAATCGTGGCCTTCGGCACGGGTTGACCCTGAAGGGCCGGACGCAAGCGCTGCTGTTGGCTGAGCGGCTGCAAGCGCTACCGGTGACGCGGGTCTACTCCAGCCCCCTTCTACGCGCTGTTGAAACCAGCCTCCTTGTGGCGAACCGGTTGGAGGTCGAGGTCGAAGTCGTTGACGCCTTGCGCGAATACGATTGCGGTGTTTTAGAGGGGCGTTCCGATGAGGAGGCCTGGCAAGGTTGGCAAGCTTTGTTCGATGCGTGGGTCAAGCGCCATGAATGGGAGCGCCGGCTTGAAGGGGGCGAAAGTTTTCAAGACATTCGCCGTCGCTTTGAGCCATTTATCGAAGGGCTGGTGCAGCAGTATGGAGATACCTCAGCCAATGTGGTCTGTGTGGCGCATGGGGGTGTGTACTGGATGATGCTGCCGGTGGTGCTGCGGAATGTGACTACGGAGATGATTTCGCGCTACGGCTTTGACTATACGGCGTGCATTGTCGCGGAATGGCGGTCCGGCGGCCTGTTTTGTGTCCAATGGAATGAGCATGTGATTGAAGACGCTGATAATCGTTGACAGTCTCCGGATGCCC
>JAKJAC010000342.1 GCA_022707705.1 Chloroflexota bacterium | reverse complement strand
GGTGACACCTCAGCTATGCTATGGGTGTCACTATCTTACCATTGTAAACCCTGTTAGAGAAGTACGGAATACAAGTAAAAATGCCTTTTGAAGCTACCCGGTCCCCTTAACCAAAACATAATTCGTGAAATTCGTGGCAAAAACTCTGCCCCACCGTACCCGGCGCCGCTGTACCCGGCGCCGCTGCATCCAAAATCCCTCTGCGTTCGTGAAATTCTTTAATGGTCAGCTTGATCTTGAACACCTGTTGGGAATCATCCTGTCAATCCTGATAATCCTGTAAATCCTGTGAATCCTGTCTAAAAATGCCTTTTGAAGCTACCCGGTCCCCTTGACCAAAACATAATTCGTGAAATTCGTGGCAAAAACTCTGCCGCGCCCACTTTCGCGTTTCCTCGAATGATGCTAGACTAGATGGAAAGCATTCAACGCATTGGTAGCCGCCTTGTCACAGAGAGGGCAAACATCTCATGGAAAATGAGCAACCACCCGTTCGGATCAATATCTTCAAGGCAGTGTTGGGGCTGTTGGCTGCGGTTGGCGTGACCGCGGCGATTTTTTACTTCCGGACCAGTATCGAACAATACAAAGCCGTCAGTTATCCGGCGATATTCCTCATCAGCGTCTTGGGAAACGCCACGGTCATCTTCCCTGCGCCAAGTTATGCCATCGCCTTTTCGGGAGGGGCGGTCCTGAATCCCTATGGCGTTGGGGTTGCCGCCGGTTTGGGAGCCGCATTGGGCGAGCTGACGGGATATCTCATTGGTTCCAGTGGGCGAGTCATCGCCAAGAGTAACCTGCATGCCAGGTTCGAGGCTCTCATCACCAAATGGGGCTGGTTGACCATTTTCGGATTGTCATTGATTCCCAATCCGTTTTTCGATATCGGGGGCATCGTCGCCGGCATGATGAAAATGCCAGTCTGGAAATTCCTCCTTGCCACTGCCGCCGGAAAAGTTATCCGCTTCACCGTGTTCGGTGTTCTAGGCAAAACCCTGCTCGGAAACTGAGGGGTGCGTTTCACTTTGGGGGCAAAAGTAAAACGATTAACATACAGAGGATTTCTCTTTAATTGATTTTTTGTGGTGGGACTACGTCCCACCACAAAAAATCAATTCTTTAGAAAGTTGAAGATATAGGAGGGAATGAATGAACGATTACACAAAGGGAATCGAGACACTCACACAACTTCTCGGTGCGGACCAAGCCGAAAAGGTTGTCACGCGCTTCAGGGAACTAAATCCCGCATTCGAGAATGAAGCCATATCAGTCGTGTTCGGTCGCACATGGTCTAGGGATGCCATCGATCCAAAAACACGATCACTTTGCAGCATCGGTATCCTCGCGGCGCTCGGGCGTCATGGCGCCTTGCGAATCGTACTAGGAATCGCTCTGAGCAGCGGCGCCACAATTGAAGAGATTACCGAAGCTCTACTACAGGTAGCGATTTATGCCGGTTATCCGGCAGCGCTTGATGCCCTGCCGGTCCTAAAAGCAGTACTTGAGGAACAAGGTATTGCGATGGACACGGCAAGAAATGCCGAAGGCTAACACTCTGAGGAATTCTGCTGCGTTTTGACCTCGGCAACCATCGCGAGGTAGCTGTTCCAGAGAGTATCAGCGGATATTTTGCGGGTCTCGCCAACGCGACATTCAGAGCCCATTCGGGCTGACGCACAAGAGATTCAAGCGGGCAGAACGCCGCGGCAGCTTGCCGCGGCCACAAACCCCCTCACCTCCCCACATTCTCACGTTATCACGTCCCCCCATCACACCTCCCTCAACACCACCGGCAAATACACCTCATAATTTCCCGGTCCCCAATAACCCCAATATAACGTCAACGCCCCGCTGCTCGAACGCCACGCCACCGCTTGCCCCGTCGTCGCGCTCAACGCCAGCTGCCCCGAGGCACGCGCACTTTCGCCCCCGCTCATCACCCAGCTCTCCAGCGCCATCCCCGCCATTCCGCTCGCCGGCGCCCGGGTCAGCCCCAACAGCAACAAGCACAACCCCAATAGCCACAACCAACGCTTCTTGGTGCTCATGGCAACCCCCCTCACGGCGCCGCCGGGAATACCGGCTCTGCCGGTACTTCCGGTTGCAGCTGCGGATCTTGGCTCGCGCGCTCCGGGAACAGATTGGGATCGCCATCCGCAAACGGCGCCCGCTCCAACCGCGCATCCTCGAAGCCCAGGCGCTTCGCCACAATGCGATACGAGAACTCCACCGCGCCATCCCCCTCGCGCGCGTGCACCTCGAAGCTCGTCGCCGTGCGCGCGCTCACGTAGAGCTCCGCATCCCCATACGCCTGCACGAAGACGTGATACGGCTCCTCCAGGGCCACCGTCTGCGCAAAGAGCGGATCAATCGTGATCACTGCCTTGCCATTCTCCAGCTTCCCAAAGCCGTAATCGGCGAACCATACCTCCGTCGCCTCCTCGCTGTAGAGCAGGCGCGCGCCATCATCCGTCGCCACCGCCGCGCTCTTGCTGCCCCCGGCAACCACCAACCCGGACTTCCCCACCGGTGTGGTGATACTCACCCCATTCCCGTTACTGGTGAAGAAATATCCCGCCCAACCGTCCGGGGATTCAGTGACTCCCTGAATCCCAATTGACCACGCGCCTGCGGTCGCCTTGTTCCAACCTACGACGCCGCGCCCACCTTCCGTCTTGGAAAAACCGACCACACCATTGTCGCCGCCAAATTGCCCCGCAGGCAACCAAAATATCGTTTGGTCAGCTGGGCTATAACCGCTCCGGAAGCCCGCGACGCCCGCGCCTGTCGAGGAATTGATACCGTAGACGCCCGCGCCGCCGGGGGAGGTGGTCGTGCCATAGACCCCGTGCGCCGCACCGGTCGTCGCCGAGGACCAGGCATTCACGCCGTGCGCCTTAGTGCTACCCGCGGAAACGCCGTTGCCGTTGACGCTGAAGCCGAAGACCCCGCTGCGTCCCGCTATCACCGAGCGCCCGGTCACGCCATCGTGATTGTCTGATTCACCGTAGACCCCCTCAACGGTCTCACTATTGCCATAGACCCCGATGCCTTTCCTGCTGAAGAAATATCCGCCTTTGGCGCTGCCTGTGGTGGCAAAGGCGCCTCCATACACACCAGAATCGGTCTGGCTGGTACCCGTAGTATCCCCATACACCCCCTGATTGGGTCCCGTGCCCCAGATGGCATCGTAACCCGTCGCGGAGGTGACCACCCGCAGCGGGTAGCCGTAGCCCGAAGTCTCGATGCGCAGCACATCGCCGGTGCTGGCGCTCACAATGTGCGCGCCTGGCATCAGGCTCATCGCGTAGGGCGTCGCCAGAATCGGGCGCAGCCCCAGGTCGCGCCACACCCCGCCCGCGTCCTTGGCGCGCACGCCCAACCACAGCGCGCGCCCGTTGATCTGCTCCGGACCCCAGTCCATGAGCGCCACGCTGAACTGTCCCTTGACGACCGCCACGGCCAGCGTCGTCGTGGCGCCCACCTGCACTCCACCGCTTGCGGCATCCCACAGTTTGAATTCCATCTGCCGGCTACCGGTCACCGGCGTCCCATTCTCGGTCAACACCCCCTGAAACATGAAACCGGCGCCCAGATCGGCAAGCACTGTATCGGCGCTTTCCATAATTGCGCCCACCTGCGGCTGATTCTGGTCCCCTCCCGGACCCTGCGCCATGCCGCCCTGCGCCACGGTCAACACCAGCGCCAACACCGCCAACAAACTGCCCCAACGCAACATCGCCCCCTGCGCCTTCATCGCTCCACCCTCCTTTGCTGAAGTAAACCGGTTGTGAGTGCAAATCCGTCCTGCCCACCGGAACCCTCCACACGCCCACAGCGTTGAAAAACTGGCTTGCGCCGGATTGGTGACGCAGACACAAACGGTCACCCACGGGAAACTCCGGTCGTGCATCCGGACTGTTGCGGTCAGGTAGC
>JAKJAC010000341.1 GCA_022707705.1 Chloroflexota bacterium | reverse complement strand
GCTATATTCTCAAGACGGCGCGCGCGGAGGAGCTGGTGCGTGCGGTGCGGGATGCTGCCGCCGGGCAGACGGCGCTCAGCCCGGCGATTGCGACGAAGGTGGTACAGCAAATGACACAACACAAGCCCGGCCGAGCTGCCGAGCAGGTGGAGGCGTTGACCGAGCGCGAGATTGAGGTGCTGCGGTTGACGGCGCGCGGATTGACCAGCCGAGCCATCGGGCGGGAGCTGGGAATCAGCGCGCGCACGGTGCAGGGGCACCTGGCGAATGTCTACGGTAAGTTGGGTGTCGCGAGTCGCACGGAAGCCGTGACCGAAGCTCTCAAACGCGGCTGGATTGTGATCGAATGAAGGCGCTCGCACGGTGGTTCCGCTCGTTGCAAGCGCAGCTGATTCTCTGGGCCATTTTGCCGGCGACACTGGTCCTGATTGCCTTGGCGTTCACCGGAGTGACTACGCACGAACATGCGATGCAAGCCTTTGTGGCGGAACGGAATGCCACGGTGGCGCGCCTGCTGGCAGAGCGCATCGAAACCGGGTTGGTGCAGGGGACTATCAGCCCAGATGGAGGGGAGATTCTGACGCTTTTGGCGGGGGCGCTGCCGGAGGGTGAGGCGCTCTCGGCGGAGCTGGCGGTAGTGGATCGCGATGGGCGGGTGTTGGCGCACAGCGACCCACGGCGTGTGGGTCTCAGCGCTTTGGATGACCCCGGCGTGGCGATGGCGTTCCAGGTGGGGAGTGGCTCGTTCTTGGCGCCGGTTGCTGCGGCAACCGGCACTGCACACCACGAGGTGCTGGTGACGGTCGCGCCGGTGCGGGGAGCCGATTGGTTGGTGCTGTTGAGCGAACCGGTGGGTGAGCTGTTGGGACCGATTTTGCGTTTCTCCAGCCTGGGACCCATTATTGCAGGCGTTGCGATGGTGCTGTCACTGCTCATCCTCACGTTTGGCTGGCGGACGATCGTTGCGCCGCTCCAGCAGCTGGCGCAGGCTGCAGCGCAGGTCTCCTGGGGCGAGCATGCGGCGATGGACCGCAGCATCAGCGGTGTGGCTGAAATCCAGGAGCTGCGGAATGCGCTGCACGCTATGGTGGAGCGCATCGAGGGCTATGAGGCGGGCATCCGCGATTATCTGGAGGCGTTGACGGAAGGGCAGGAGAGTGAGCGGGCGCGTCTGGCGCACGAGTTGCATGATGGACCGGTGCAGGCGTTGATTGCGCTGGGGCAGCAGGTGGAGCTGGCGGAGCAGTGTGTGGCGCGGGGTGAGACGGCGCGGGCGCTGGAACTACTGGAGGCGCTGCGTGAGGCGGATACGCATGTGGCGCGGGATTTGCGGCGGGTGATTGGGGCGCTGCGACCGATTTACCTGGATGATTTGGGTTTTCTGCCGGCTTTGGAGATGTTGGCACGGTCCACGATGCTGAGCGCAGCGGCGCAGGGCAGCGACCTGGAGGTGCGCTTCGAGCACGTTGTGGACGGGACGCGCTTCGATCCGGCGGTGGAGCTGGCAGTGTACCGCATCGCTCAGGAGGCGCTGCACAATGCGGCGCAGCATGCGCAGGCGCACGAGGTGGTGGTGCAGGTGCGACGCGCTGCCGGCGAGCTGGTTCTGACGGTGAGCGATGATGGGGTGGGCTTTACCCCCGCCGGGCGCTTCGATAGCTATACGCGCGCAGGGCATTTTGGGCTGGTGGGAATCAATGAGCGGGCGAGACAGTTGGGCGGCGCGCTGACTATCCGGTCCGCTCCCGGCGCCGGAACGACGCTGACGGTGACTTTCCCGGAGTCTGCGCTGGGGGTATCGTGAGGAAGACCACGGAAACAGCGGTGATGAGAGCGCGGCAGAATGCCGCGGCTACGGTAGAAAGCGGATCGCCGCTATAGGTTTCGAATGGACTTCAGGCGCGACCCCGTCATTTGACGGGGTCGCGCTGCCGTAATATTGCGCTCGTTGAGCCAGGGTATATCAACTACACTGAGTTGGGTACAACATTTGAGGTTGTGACTACTCTGGGGAGGTATGGGGATATGAACAAAACGGGACGCGTGTTGGTAGCGCTGCTGCGCATCAGTTTGGGCTGGGTGTTTCTGTGGGCTTTCCTCGATAAGCTATTTGGCTTGGGGCGCGCAACAGCGCCGGAGGCGGCATGGTTGGCGGGAGGGTCGCCTACGGCGGGCTTCTTGGGTTTCGCGGCACGGGGACCGCTGGTGGGACTGTACCAGAGCCTGGCGGGCAATGTTGTCGTGGATGTTCTGTTTATGGCAGGGCTGTTGGGCCTGGGGCTGGCGCTGATGCTGGGCATTGGACTGCGCATCGCCGGCATCGCGGGACCGTTGTTGATGGTGCTGATGTGGCTGGCGCAGTTGCCGCCTGCGACTAACCCGTTTATGGATAACCATATCATCTATGCGTTGGTGCTAGCGTTGCTGCCAAAGCTGCAAGCCGGGCACACGTGGGGATTGGGGGCATGGTGGGCGGGGAAGACCCGCGCCTGGCCCGTGTTGCAATAGGGGGGCGTACGATGAAGGCGAGTCATTGGATTGGGATAGGTGCGCTCATCACATTGAGCGTGTTGGCAGTGGCCCTGGTGGGCGGTTGGTGGCTGTGGGACACGGTGTTCCCGCGACTGACGGTGCAGGCGGAAGCGCTGCCGCAAGCCGAGACACCGGTTGCCGGTTGTGGAGCCAGTATGGGCATGATGGGCTGGGGCACGGCGCGGTCGCAGACGCAGGGTGAGTTCTGCTCCGCAGCGGGAGGTTGCGGGGCGATGGCCAGTGGTTGCCCTATGGCAGATAGCTCCGCGCCAGGTGAGGGGGAGGCGCTGACACTTGAGGAGGCCCGGACGGCGCTCGAAGCTTATCTGAAGGATTCGGGTAACGAGGGTCTGGAGTTGGTGGATCTGATGGAATTCGAGCACAATTTCTACGCTATTGCGCGAGAAGTGGACACCGGCACCGGAGCGATGGAGTTATTGGTGAACAAATGGACCGGCGCGGTCAGCCCGGAGATGGGTCCCAATATGATGTGGAACGCGAAGTATGGGATGCACCGGCGCGGGATGATGGGAGGCGCAGGCGTGGAGCCGTTTGCAGCAGAAAATACGCTCTCGGCGGAGGAAGCGCTAAAACTGGCACAGGCCTGGCTTGATGAGAACCAGCCTGGGGTGAGTGTCGAAGCAGACGCCGATTCGTTCTATGGGTATTTTACAATTCACGCGCTTGCCGGAGAGCGCATCGAGGGCATGGTGAGCGTCCACGGGCGCACCGGGCAGGTGTGGTATCACAGCTGGCACGGGGCGTTCATCCAGGCGGAGGAGACCGGCGAGTGATGATAACTCGCCAGGTGGATAGAGTGAGGTGTTAGCGATGAAGAGAAGTTGGATGGCAGTCGTGACGGCGCTGTTGGCGCTGGCGGTGTTGGGCGCTTGCGCGCCCCGGCAGGAGATGGGCACGACGGCGCTCATGCCTGCGGGTAGCGCTTATGCTGAGGGGCAGGAAGTCTTTTTCATGCACACCGAAGCTTCCGATCCGGATGTGGCGCAGTTGTTGACGGAGATGATGGACTCACCGGTGCTGCTCGTCCCGGCGCTGGCAGATGCGCCTGAGAGTATGTTAGCCACGGTGTATGTGTTCACCAACGGGAGCGCTGGCATGGGACCCTTGGGTTTTGCGCCTGATGTCTTCGACAACCCACCGGGGACGGCGGGCTACTCGCCGCTGCGACGCCTGGTGCTGGTGACCTGGGTCGATCCAGCGGAGGCGCGTGTGCTGAAATCTGCGGGAGAGGTGCTGGAAGCTGCGGCAAGCGGTGCGGTGACGCTCGAAGAGCCGGGTGTGGTCATTAACATGCCGTTTGTGACCTGGGAGGGGGGCAAGCGCTGATATGAATTCCTATCTGCTGGCTTTTGTGACGGGCCTGACCACGGGCGGGTTGAGCTGCCTGGCGGTGCAGGGGGGCTTGCTGGCGAGCG
>JAKJAC010000340.1 GCA_022707705.1 Chloroflexota bacterium | reverse complement strand
ATTCTGGTCGGCCTTCTTCAGTAGCGCCAAAATGTGGCCAGGTTTTCCTCTTAGATGATGATTGCTGATTAAGCCACTCAGACTGAATTCACCGAGGGGAGTGTTGTGAGATTCGTGCAAGATTTTCCACAATTCGCCGGAGATCTTCTCCTGATCTTGCGTCAAGACAGCCCCATGCGGCCACGTCTCGCTCGCCGGTTCTGCTTCCGGGTCTACATCCCCAGTTACATACGCCGGGTCGGTTTTGCTCTCCACGAATTGACGGCTCAACTTGCCCAGGTCGTGCAGCCAGGCGCCCAGTTCGGCGAGGAGGACGGTCTCGCGGACGGCTTTGGCGCGTTGCAACAATGAATCAGTCATGGCGGTCTCCTTTGGCAGCTGCCAACCCGCGTATCTCAGCGGCCCAAGCATTCAGGGTCTGCTGCAAATCAGCAAAGGTTTCCAGCTCGCTCTCCATTTTTCCTGCAGCTTTGATCTGTGCCTGGCGTTCCCTTGCGGCAAGCGCAATCTGATACTGCTCCAATTCGGTTGGTTTCAGCACTTCTTGCCATTCAGTTGCACTCCATTCGTCCATCGCGCCGAAACTCTCTTCAAATTGTCTAACCACTAAAGGTTCCCCCTCCGGGACGAATTTAGCAACCATGCTTCCGCCAGGTTGGCGGTCGCGCTTTTTGTGCTTGTCAATCGCGAATTTCTCCTGCGCTATGCCGTGCCCGCTGCCGGTTTTTGCGCCGAAGCCATAGGTACAGAACAGCGCCGGCAGCCCGGCGGCTAAGACCTCCCAATCTTCGGCAACCCCTGCCAGTAATTCTTCATCGTCTTGGTGCTGCCATTGAACTAAGGGGAAGTACAAAAGTGAGAAGACACTTTCGGCACCGGTTGGAACACACTCCATGAGGATGGGATTCTTTCCTACTTTGCGCTTTCGATCATGGGGGTTGATGATTTCCACGCCCTGTTCGGTAAAGAAACTGGGGTAGAACTGAAGTCGTCCTGCAGCGAAATCCTCGGCCTCGCCTTTGGCATTGCCCAATAAGCGCTGTACTGCTGGATGTGCAGCATTGTACTGGAGCTGATGCAAGGCGGCCCTCAAACTGCCTTTCCAACCGGTTGGGGCCACATAGGGCAATTGCGACAGCCTGTCTCGGCGTAAGGGGTTATCCATCAAATAAAAGGCGCGTTCGTCTTTAGAAAGATAAGCCCCGGCCAGGCGAAAGCGAAACTGGATGAAGAGCGCATAGTCAGGCAACGTTTCCAAATTCACTGTAGGGGCGGCCATCCACGACCAGAATGCCCAATCGGGGCTTCCCAAATGTCGTTGTTTCAACCGGCTTTCTTTCCACGCTTCACGAATGGCTTCCGCTGCTTCCTTTTTCGCAGCTTTCTGCTCGTAGTAGCGTGCTGTCTGCCCGCTTTCATCTGCCTCAGATTCCGCCCCGTCGAGCAGCTGCACCAAATGTTCGTAGCTCATTGACTGCCTCCTGCTATGGGCTGCAATAAATCTCGCCCTAATACTTTCTGCTTTGGAGAGGAGTGAAATACCGCCTGCATATACTCCTCACACAAGCTACACAAATCATCCACGCTAATTATCTCTGGCGGCGCAAACCCGAAAATTACCAGACGATAACCGTCGGCAGCCTTGACCGGCATACTGAAACAGATGCGACTGGCGGTGCGTAAGTCATCGCTGATAGTTACTGTTGTACCTTGCGCATTCTTCCATTGCGAGCGTGGCCCCATCAGCTCATCCAGAGGCCCTAACACTGTGGGGGCGTCACTTTCCTGCCAGCCTTTTTCCTCTTTCAGCCAGCGCCGAAATCCTAAAGGAGGTTTGCCTTTGTACCGCAGATCAAAAGCACAAGGGATGTAATCAGTCTCACCCTGTTTCTTTGGATTACCAAAATGGGCATCGGAGCACAGAAAACGGTTTAAGGCGCTCGTTGGTAGTTGATAAGTCAGATGAAAGAAATTCCGCAAATCGTAAGGGGTGGATTGCATCGGGCCATCTCGACGCAGCCCCCCACTCTTCAACTTGCTCTTGAGCTGCTGTAAATCATCCGCCAACAAAGTATCAGTCAGTTCCGGTGGTAATGCCAGGTCGGCAATCTGTCCGAATCCATACTGTAATCGCGCTCCCAACCCTCCATAAGCGGCTATAAATCTGAACAGCAAAGCCAGCTGTGACTGCACATACTCAGTGTCGTGTCCCCGCAACACAAAATTCAGCTTTGCCGGGCCATAAGGCACCTCTAAGCTATCTATGGCGTAGTCTCGCTGCTCATCACCTTGAAAAACCCGCCCCAACCAGTTCTTGTTAATATCCAGAGTGGTGCGAAAATGAAGCGCTGTTCGTTCTGCCGGCTGAAGCACTTGCAGCCGGAACAAGCTTGCCCAACCGGTAGCGCCGAAGAGATATTCTACTGCGCCTAGCGATTGGAGCCCCATTGCCAGAGCTTCTGCCTGGCTATGACCATGCTTCAAAGCGTCCTGGTAAGCTTTAGTATCAAATTCGCTGCGGGATCGCTCTTCCTCTGCTGTTGCTGTGGGGTCGCTGACGTACCCGCCCAGTCCCCGCACCAGCGCTTCATACCACCAGCGCAGGCTGCCCAACAGGCCGGTGGTTTGCACCCGGTTCGCTTGTCGGCTGGCACCGCCGGTCCAAAGAGGGGTCACAAAATTTAATCCTATCTGCATCAGAACCTCCTTAACCTGAGAGTGGATTCATGATACCGAAAAACGCTTGCATTACATGGATCGCATGGCATCTTACATTGCACCCTGCGGGCCGGGGGCCAGGTGAGAGGCCGGTAGTGAAAAGCTTGTAGATGAAGGGAAGGGGCTGACGTTCTCATTGGCAACCTTTTCATCAAGCAGTTACGTCACCAACTCCGCTCTCGAGCCACGAGAAGCGGCTTCGCCTTGATGGGTTTCATTGGCTATGTAAGGCGCTTACTGGCAACTCATGGCTCCAGTATACGCTCATTTGGTCACATTGACAACTTTTGTTTTTATCGCTCGCGCTGGGCTGCGTGTAAATCTGCGTCGTGGCGATGCTCGCGTGACCCGGCAGCGCCGCGACTGTCACCAGGTCTGTGCCCGCCTCACGCAGCAGCCGTGTCGCAAACGTGTGGCGCAGCACATGCGGCGTCACGCCCTCCACTCCCGCCGCCTCCGCGAGCGCTGCGATGCGAAACTGCATTCCCCGCGCGCCCAGGGCCCCCCGCTGACCGAGGAAGAGCGCGTCGCCCCGGTCGGCGCTCCGCACGGCGAGATAGGCCGCCAGCGCCTGGCGCGCTGTCTTGTGCAGCGGCACCTCGCGGTACTTCCGTCCCTTCCCCGAGCGCACGATGACGCGGGGGTCCTTGCCGTTGAGCACCACGTCCTCCACGCGCAGCGCTGCGCATTCCGAGACCCGCAAGCCGGTGTAGAGGAGCAGGTTCAGCAAGGCTTCGTCGCGGAGCGCGTTCCCCAGGGTGGGCGTGACCGCGTCGCCGGCGCGCGCCTGCGCCAGTTGCCGCTGCGCTGCCGTCTCCCGCTGCAAGCGATACACCTCCTGCGCGGTGAGCGCCTTCGGGGTGCGCGCGCCCTGCCTGACGCCTTTGACGCTCTGCACGGGGTTCGTGCTGGCATGTCCGGCCTCGATGGCCCAGGCGAAGAAGCCGCGCAACGCGGTCAGGTGGCGGTTGACGCCGGCGGGCTGGCGGCCGGCGTTTTCCAGGGCATCGCGGTACCGTTGAACGTCGAAAGGGGTCACCTCGACGGGCAGCACCGGCTGGCCCAGTTGCGTCTCCAGCCAGGCGAAGAATGCGGCGACGTCGCTCTGGTACGCGGCGATGGTGCGCGCGCTGCGATCCTGCGCGTGCAGGTGCGCCATGAAATCGGTCAGGTAGTCGGTCATGGGAGCCTCCTGGGCAGGTGGTGATGGGTGATGGTTTGTTTATGCGGTAGGTTTTGACATCGAAAAACCCCGCAAAATGGGCCTTTT
>JAKJAC010000033.1 GCA_022707705.1 Chloroflexota bacterium | reverse complement strand
GGAAACTGGGCTTCAGCCTGCGGACCTTGCAGCATTGGAAGCCCGGTTGGCACAGGCGCAGGCTGGGCTGGCAGCGCTGCAGCAGAAACGGGATATGCTGACGCTTCACGCACCCGTTTCGGGTGAGGTAGTGAGCCTCGCTATTCATCGCGGCGAGGTTGCTGCTGCTGGCGCAACCCTGGTGACTCTGGCAGATTTGAGCCGGCTCACCCTGACCGTTTACGTGCCGCAGACGCAGCTGGGGCAGGTCTACCTTGGACAGCCTGCCACTATCACAGTGGACAGTTTCCCCGGGCGCGCCTTCAGCGGTTCCGTGCACCATATTGCCGATACGGCGGAGTTCACCCCGCGCAATGTAGCGACCAAGGAAGAGCGCGTTAATCTCGTCTTTGCGGTCACGCTGGATGTCCCCAACCCTGACGGCGCGCTCAAGCCGGGCATGCCTGCGGATGTGGTTTTGCCATGAACGGGCGAACTGGCGGCATGGAAAATCGGAGGGATTCGATGAGACGACGATGCTACAACAGACCCTCGTGGTTTGTATCATTGTTCTGCCATCCGGCGATTGTCACGCCCGGAAGGTCAACCGGTGATTTTCGGGTTGCGGTCTTCGGATTGCGCTTCACGTTCGCTCTGCTTGCTGTGTCAGCTCTCGCCGGATGCTCAAGTGGCTTGAGCGGCGCTTCTGAGAACGCACTTATGGCTTCGGGCACGATTCGCGCGACGGAGGTGCGCATTGCTACCGAACTTGGCGGGCGTGTGTTGGAGACGCCTGTGCGGCTCGGACAGGCGGTGCAGGAGGGTGATGTGCTGGTGAGGTTGGATCCAACGCCTTGGGAACTGCAACTTGGGCCTGCCGAAGCGGGGGTGGCAGTGGCTCAAGCTGATCTGGAGGCATTGCGGGCGGGCGCCCATCCGGCAGAGATCGCCGCAGCGCGGGCGGCAGTAGCGCTTGCAGAAGCCGAAGTTGATGGCGCGCAACGCATCCAGGAGGAGGCGATCGCACAGGTGGAGCACCCGCAGGAATTGGAAACGCAAATCGTCACCGCGAGAACACAGGTGGCGCTGGCGGCGCAGGGGGTAGCAAAAGCCGACTCGGATTTGCGGAATGTACAATATCGCTATGACCGGCAACGGGCTAACGATTGGGAATTGCGCGCGGCGCAGGCAGCTCTGGCAGCTGCGCGGGCGGATGAGCGCACGGCAAAAACGCTTTTGTCCCAACTACTGGCTATCCGCGCTAACCCGTTGGGTTACCAGGCGCAAGCCAACGCTGCTGACGGCAAAGTCCGCGCGGCTGAAGCTGGCATTCTCGTGGCGGAGGCGAAATTGGAGGACCTACTCGCTGGACCAACGCCGGAAGAGTTAGCGGTCGCTGAAGCCAAAGTACGACAAGCCGAAGCCGAGGCGAATGTGCTGCGGGTGAAGGTGGCGAAGTGTACGCTCATCAGTCCCATCAACGGCATAGTGGTAACCCAGGTCTCACATGTGGGCGAGCTGGCAGCGCCCGCAGCAACCATTCTCACCGTTGCGGACCTCAGCGACGTCACCCTTGAGGTCTATGTGCCGGAGAACCGGATTGGCGAAGTGCAGCTGGGGCAAACGGTGCAGGTAGCTGTAGATGCCTACCCCGGACGTAATTTCTTGGGGCAGGTCATGCGCATTGCCGATGAACCAGAGTTTACACCGCGCAACGTTGCCACAGCTGAGGAGCGCCTCAATACCTTCTATGCCGTGCGGATCCGCCTTGAAAACCCGGACGGCGCCCTCAAACCCGGTATGCCCGCCGATGCAAATTTCCAGTGAGGGGCGTGTTCCAGAATTCGCCCGGTTTGTAACTGTGGACAATATCTGAGCCACGACCATAGTTTTATCTACGTTGCATAGTTTCAATTTCCAAGGGATAATTCACAGCATGATGGAGAAAATGCGTGCCATGGTGATGGTGGCTTCTGGAAAGCCATTGCTGCCCCTGCTTATCCCAGTGCCGCAGCCAACTGCTGGTCAGGTATTGCTCAAAGTCCATGCCTGTGGTGTCTGCCGTACTGATTTGCACGTGCTTGATGGCGATTTGCCTCATCCCAAGTTGCCCTTGATTTTAGGGCATGAGGTTGTGGGAGAGGTTGTTACCTTGGGTGAAGGCGTCTCCGGATTGACTGCGGGTGCGCGGGTCGGTGTTCCCTGGTTGGGCTACACCGATGGCACCTGCCGCTTCTGCCTGCAGGAGCAGGAGAACCTCTGCGATGCAGCGCGTTTTACCGGTTACACGCTTGATGGCGGCTATGCCGAATACGCTGTGGCGGACGCGCGCTATACTTTCCCTATGGCTCCAGAGGACGATCCTGCTGAACAGGCGCCCTTGCTCTGCGCCGGTCTGATTGGCTATCGTGCCTATCGTCTGGCAGGAGTGCACGCGTTCCGTATAGGCGTATATGGTTTTGGCGCTGCAGCGCATATTTTGGCGCAGGTAGCGGTTCACCAGAGTCGCGAGGTCTATGCTTTCACCCGTCCTGGTGACATTGTGACACAGGCTTTTGCACGGCAATTAGGCGCCGTGTGGGCGGGGGATTCGAATGTGCTGCCGCCGGAGCCTCTGGATGCTGCGATCATCTTTGCCCCTGTCGGAGCGCTGGTGCCACTGGCGTTGCGGGCAGTCATCAAGGGCGGTGTGGTTGTCTGCGCCGGCATTCACATGAGTGAGATTCCCGCTTTCCCCTACAACCTGCTGTGGGAGGAGCGCCATATCCTCTCGGTGGCGAACCTCACCCGCCGGGATGGTGAGGAGTTCCTGGCGCTTGCGCCGCGCGTTCCGGTGCACACCACCGTACAGCGCTATTCCCTCACCGAAGCCAACGCAGCTCTCGATGACCTGCGTCACGGGCGCTTTGAGGGTGCGGCGGTGCTGGTCATTTAGTGCGTGCCGGACGCGGCTTCGGTCGAGGTCCGGCAACTGGGTCCATATGCGGTTCGATCCTGAATTCTCGGTCTTGAGTCAGCACATTCCGTGACATCGCGTTAAGCACTGCAAAAGGAAATCATCCATGTCTAGCACCATTGGCGAGTTGAATGAGAAGCCGCTGCACGCAGCCCTCAAAGCCTGGGTGGCACAACCTGGCGACGCTCTCGAAACACCGTTGGATGGCTATGTAATTGATATCATTCATGGGGAGCAGCTCGTCGAGATTCAGACGGGGGGGTTCACCCCGCTCAAACCTAAGCTGAGTGCATTGCTGCCCAAGCACCCTGTTCGTGTGGTTTTTCCCGTAGCACAGGAGAAGTGGATCGTCCGTCTCACGCCAGATGGCGAAGTGCTCGGGCGTCGCAAATCGCCCAAACGCGGTGATGTGCTCGATGTTTTCACCCCCCTGGTTAGCATTGTCAAGCACATTGCGCACCCTCATTTTTCGCTGGAGGTGTTGCTGATCCGTGAGGAGGAGCGCCGGGTACCTCATGCGTATCGTGGTTGGCGACGCGGCGGTTGGATTATCTATGAGCGCTGCTTGCTAGAAGTGTTGTGTGGGCAGCGCTTCGAGACCGCGGATGACTTTGCGGCATTGCTCCCTGCAGACCTGCCGCAGCCTTTCACCACGACTGACCTGGCAACAGCGTTGCACCGCCCCCGTGGCTTCGCCGGGAGAATGGCATATTGCCTGCGCGAGATGGGGGTCCTGACGACATCTGGGCGCCGCCGGCACGGCATTCTCTATGTACGGCGATGATGGGCAGGGTTACTTTTCTGCCTGACCGAAGACCGCACAAAAACCACCTTTGTCTCCGCGCCCGGTAGCGGCGCCTGGGATTTTCGCCCCGTCGTGAAAAGCACCCGTTTAGCATCGGAATTGCATCAAACTATATTCGGATATATACTTAGCCCTATCACTATGATGTTCTGGTGCAGGCGTCATCACCATTGTCAGGCAGGTATGCTCTATGTCCGACCTTACCTATACCATTGATCCGACTGTTTTTTCTTTCTTCCCCGATTACGTACGGGGTGTGGTCTTTGCCTATGGGGTGCAGAACAGCGGTACGTCACCAGCTTTGCTCGCCTTGCTGCGGGCGGCGGAAGTGGAAGTGCGTGAACGCCTGACGTTGGAGACTCTCACAGCGCATCCGCGCATCGCCGCATGGCGTGAGGCTTTCCGCAGACTGGGCTACAAACCTGGTGACTTCCGTCCGTCTATCGAGGCGCTGCTGCGGCGCGTGCTGCGTGGGCAAGACCTGCCCTCGATCAATACTTTGGTGGATATCGGCACGCTCATTTCCTTGCGGTACCTGCTTCCTATTGGCGGACATGCTATTGATGTGGTGACGCAGGATATCGCACTGCGCCCCGCGACCGGGGTGGAGCGCTTTGTTCCCTTTGGTACTGAGGAACTGGAACACCCTATGCCTGGTGAGTTTGTCTTCGTCGAGGGCGATGTGGTGCTCACCCGGCGCTGGAGCTGGCGGCAGGCGCAGCACACTTTGGTAGCGCCGGAGACGCGTGCGCTGGAATTCAACGTGGATGGTTTGCCGCCGGTCACTGGTGATGATGTTAAATCTATTTGCCGGGAGGTCTCGGAACTGGTCATGCACTTTTGCGGCGGACAGATTCGAGTTGCCCTACTCACGCGCGATCAACCGTGTATCGCTTTTTGTGCGGGTTGATCGCACGGTTTTAGGAGGAATTTCATGCGTACCCGTTTGACCCTGGCGCCTGGATTGCCAGGTACAAAGGCATTGGTAGCTGAATACGGTGACCGCCTTATCTGTGTGCGTTATCGCTACGACGCGGAGCGGCGGAAGCGCTATAAGACGATCGAACTGATTGTGGAGGAATCACCCTGGTATCCGGTGGGGAGTATTGTCGAATTGCAGCTTGCTTCGACCGAAACTGAGCTTCACTCGCAGGTCGAAGCAGCAGGTGGTCGCTGGAATCCGGTACGCAAGGTATGGGAGATTGAGCTCGAAGCTGTGGTGCGCTTAGGATTGCGGGATCGTATAGTTGAAAAAACCTAAAGGCTGCCTTTTTGTGCTAAGTGGTCACATACGATAGTCCTACCGTAGCATAAGTGTTCAGGATTCTCCTGCTTGCCACCACGAAGGGCGGCAAAAGCCGCGGTTTTTGAAGGTGATTTTCGATGCCGCACGCAGTGCGGCAGCCAAAAACCCCTTTCTTCTAGCGGGCTTCAGTCCCAAATTCGCGCCTTGCTATGGGAATCTGAACACTTTCAACGCAGCTTGTGTTTATAGCAGACTGGTGTACAATAGCAGTTGTTGGACTGACGCTGTCAAGCAGCAGCTATGAGGCGCGCAGGACAAGGGCCGTTGGTTTGAGCGAAAGGAGTCTTATGGCTTGATTTGTGCAGCGCGAAAGTGAGCGCTTTTGAGAGTTGTTTGTTTTCACCATCGGTTAAACTTGTCAGTAAAGCGCCCGTACCGGATGAGCATGTCGTATGTCAGGAGTAGGTGAAAGTCGAATCTGCCATCCACAGCACCGGCCGGCGAAACATCAAACAAAATTGGAGAATTGAGGAAATGGAGTCTAAACTGTACGTTGGTAATTTGCCCTATTCGACCACCGAAGAGGATTTGCGCGAGCTTTTCTCCCAGGCCGGTGCGGTAACGTCCGTAGCATTGATCAAGGATCGCGATTCGGGTCGCTCCAAGGGCTTCGGCTTTGTTGAGATGGAAACGCAGGCGGAAGCGCAGGCAGCCATCGCTAAGTTCAACAACTACGAGTATCAGGGTCGCAACCTCACCGTGAATATCGCGCGCCCGCGCGAGGATCGCGGTGGTGGTGGCGGCGGTTTCCGCAGCGGTGGTGGCGGCGGCGGTGGCGGTGGGCGTCCCCGTGGTGGGGATCGCGACCGTGACCGCGGCGGCGATCGTCGTGGCGGCGGGCGTTCCTGGTAAGTCGCCAGTCCGAATTCAACCTCAGCGGGGCAACTCAGTTGCCCCGCTGTTTGTTATTGACATTTACCCCACTTTAGGTACGCTTGAGCCATGCACAACTCCAAATCTGCCCTCCTGATCATCATTGGCGCTGGCGGATTTGCTGAAAGTGGATTGAAACCTGGTGTACCTGGTTGTGACCATTGTTTGAGCGAGGTTTCCATGAATATCTGCGATTTGCGACCTGATGCTGAAGCTGTTGTTATGCAGGCGGCGCGATTGTTGGTCGAGGGTTTCTGTGAACACTGGCCCAATGCCTGGCCTACGTTGGAGACGGCTCTGGATGAGGTGCACGAGTGTTTAAGCGAGGAGCGCATCTGCCGGATTGCGGTTGAGGGAGAGACCGTGCTTGGTTGGATCGGCGGTATTCCCCAGTACGATGGGCATGTCTGGGAATTGCATCCGTTGGTGGTTCACGCTGTCTACCGTGGGCGTGGCATTGGGCGGGCGCTCGTCGAGGACCTGGAGGCACAGGTCGCGGCGCGCGGTGGGCTCACGATTTACCTTGGCACCGATGATGAGGATGATATGACCTCTCTGGGAGGGGTAGACCTCTATGATGATTTGTGGGGACGTATCGCGCGCATTCAGAATCTCAAGGGGCATCCGTACTCTTTCTATAGCAGGTTGGGATATTATATTGTGGGTGTGGTGCCGGATGCCAACGGTCCTGGCAAACCTGATATCTGTATGGCCAAGCGTGTCCAGCCGCTGAGACTACAGTCACAAGGCGATCCGGGTTAGGGTAAATCGGTCCACTTGCCAGAAATCCTTTATTGAACGATTTTGCGGGGTGCGATCTTGTCGCGCCCCGCAAAATTGTCGAAGTCAATCCTCTACCTGTGTGAAGCTATGGACGACTTGCAGGCAACCAGATGGTAAAGAGACTGCCCTTGCCGGGAGCGCTCTCCATGGTAATATGACCCCGGTGCAAGCGGATAATCTCGGCGCTGATGGGTAATCCCAATCCTGTGCCCGGGACATTGAGAGTTTCGCTGGCGCTCCCACGTTGGAAACGCTGGAACAGTTTGGGTTGGTCTTCTGGTTTGATTCCCAGACCAGTATCCTTCACGGCAATCGTGACCCAGAGCTGTCCCTCATCCTCGATTAAGCGTGTTTTGATATCCACACTACCGCCTGCAGGCGTGTAATTCATTGCATTGGTCAAGAGATTGGTAATTACCTGCTCCAGCAAGCGTGGGTCCGCAGGGATGGGGATTAATTCGGAGTTAATCGTATAGGTCAGTTTCAGTTCCCGGTTATCAAAGAGCTGTTCGCGATCTTTGACCAGGGTTGAAATCATGCGGTTCAGATCCACGGTTTCAAAGCGTGGTTCTACTTTCCCTAGATCGAGTCGTGAGATTTGCAGTAAGCTTTCAATCAGGTATTGCAGACGTTTGGCTTCTCGGACCAGTGCTTGTTGGTAGGTGAGGCGTTGCGCCGGGTTGCCTTGTTCCAATAATCGTAGATACAGGAGAATGCTGGTCAACGGGGTGCGTAACTCGTGACTTACATTGCTGACAAACTCCGATTTGGCACGATCGGCAGCTTGTGCTGCCTTTAGCGCGTCCCGCAATTCCTCGGTGCGTTGTGTCACGGTGGCTTCGAGCTCCTCCGTGTGGTGCTGTAGCTCACCGTGGAGTTCCGCGGTTTCCAGTGCCTGACCTACAGCTGTGGCTGCGCTCTGAACCAGCGCCAGCTCTTCTGGCGTGAATTTCCGCAGTGTCGTCGAATCCAATCCCAGTGTGCTGATGACTCGATGGCGCACCACGATGGGAACCAGAAGCAGAGACCGGATTCCTCGTCTGGAGACGAGCTCTTGCAAACCGTTCATGCCGGGGTCGCGACGGCTATCCTCGATGACGAGGGGTTTCTTGTGTTCCAGCAGGTATGCAGTTGAAGGAACTGTGATTGGGATCCGATCACCCAGGGCGCTGGGACGACCAGGTTCGCAGTATTCTGCTACGATTTCAACGAAATCTTGACCTGGAAGGACCAGGCTTGCGGCTACTTGAGGCAATTTCAATGCAAGAGCCAACTCACGGCATAGGACTTCGAGTACTTTCGGCACATCCAGGGTTGAAGCTGCTGTCATAATGACCCGATTCAGCAGTGCCAGCTCTTGGTGCCGGAGCTGTAGGGCATGGGTGCGCAGTTGCACTTGCCGTCGCAGCGTAATAGACCAGGCGAGACTCACGCCAAAGAGTCCCAGGATTGCCATCGGCACCCACCAGTAAGCACGCAATAGTGCCTGCCGGTCTGCTTCTTCATATGTTCCAAACCACTTGTTGTAAATCTCGCGGTATTCGCCAGTTTCTTTGATGATGGAAAGCCCAACATCGAGGGTGTGTTGGAGCTCTGCGTTGCCTTCTGTGACGGCAAAACTATATTGCCGGGGCAGGAGGTTTAGACCTATCGTACGGATGTTTTCCAATTGCAGTGCGTGGACAAAGTATAACCCCTGCATCTTGTTGAGAAGGGCGCCATCATATTGCCCCGAGGCGAGCAGGCGCAGCGCATCGGTGACATCTTGCACGGTGATAATGATGACTTCGGGGTAGTTTTTGAGCAGGTAGTCGTGCATCAAGCCGCCGTTTTGGACGATGATGCTCTTATCAGCCAGCGCTTCCATGTCGCGCAGATTGCTATCGCGACGCACAAACAGGTCAAAGAATAACGTGGAATGTGGTGTGGTGAAATCTACCGTCTTATCACGTTCCTCTGAATAGGCCATTCCTACCAGAACGTCAATCTCACCTGTTTCCAGTTGCTCTCGCACCTCTGCCCAGGGTCCCAGGCTGATTTCAATCTGCAAGCCCATGACTTTTGCCACGGCTTGCATCAGTTCTACATTGAAACCGGTAGGTTGTCCATCTTGCTCGAACTCATAGGGCGGGTAAGCATGATCACCCCGGATTACCAGGGTATGGGGCGGTGGGGTTTGCGCCGCCAATGGCATCGCCGCTGGCGGCATAAAAACCAGCGTGCTGAGGCTGGTGAGGACTAAAACCATAACGAGCCACAGACGCCGTATTGTTGCGTGGGCGCCACGCGATGGCAAGGCAGTGGGGTTGGCCATAAACCTATTGTATATCGGGTTGGGGTTTAGAAAAGCGCTATTTAGCTTTGATCCAGCTCCCACGGCGCCGCGCTGCAAAACACCTGGTTCACTTAGATTTCATCCCTGTGTTACCGCTTCGCCTTCCAGAACGGCTTTGAGGGATACCAGGGCGACTTCCAGCATGGAATCGTCTGGTTCGCGGGTGGTGAGCCGTTGGAGCGCCAGATTGGGCGCAATCAGCACGCGCACAAGGGGATTATCCGCGTGTTTTCCAGTGAAGCGTAACAACTCGTAGGCGATGCCCGAGATGACAGGGAGGAGCAGTAGGCGGGACGCCAGACGCACGAGCAACGCCGGTTTTCCGAGCGGGGCAAAGACCAGGATCGAAATCAACACCACTATCAACAGAAAAGCAGTGCCGCAACGTGGGTGGGCTGTGGTGAAGGGCCGGATTCCCTCGACGGTGAGCGGCGCTCCAGCTTCATGCGCGTTGATGGTCTTGTGCTCTGCG
This sequence comes from Chloroflexota bacterium, assembly GCA_022707705.1. Taxonomy (GTDB): domain Bacteria; phylum Chloroflexota; class Anaerolineae; order B4-G1; family SLSP01; genus JAAZNO01. The sequence goes on along the minus strand of JAKJAC010000033.1, from coordinate 17,451 downwards.
CCATGGTAAGCGAAGACTCGCCGGATTTCTGCCATCTGTCCGACTGCTGCCATATAACCCACCAGTAACGCCAGTCGGATTGCCCCTTCGACCAGATTGAAGAGCAGCGCCTTTTCATCGGCGATTAGCAGCCCCGCGATAAATGAAGGGAGGAGCATGAAAAGCCCAACCCCCAGCAACAGGGAAAAGGCACCCATGCCAATTCCAGCGGCGCCCTGCAGCGAGAAATTGGGGTCCTCTTCTTGCCCGGCGACTTCTGCAGAATAGAACAGCGCCTTCATCCCTAAACCTAGAGAATCCCACAGCATGGGAAGTCCCCGCACAAAGGGGATTTTGCTAAGCGGTCCGGTGTAGAGCTTGCCTAAGCTCTGTGTTTTTACATCAATCGTTCCATCGGGATGCCGCACAGCAACCGCAGCGACATGAGGTCCACGCATCAATACACCCTCAATCAGCGCTTGCCCGCCGTAGTTCCATCCCAATGGCTTGCGTTCTTCAGATTGTTCTGTCATGTCCCATCCTTTTGTCCGAATGCGCATATTGTACCATGTTCAGAGCAGAATTGCTATAGAAGTGACTATCGTAATTGTCCGGATTTCCATTGCCAGACGCAGACCGCGGACAAGAGTCTGTTGAGACGGTGACTTTAGCCATACCTGCCACAACTAGTGAGAGCATGCTGAAAAATTGCCCTGAGAGTGCGCTTAAACTAGATAGTGCAAATTGCGTTATAATACGTGGTGTGTAATCTTATTCGAACGGTATAGTATCCCGCCATTGCCAGATTCTGAAATGAGAGGTTGAGAATTGAGCACTGATAATTCCATAGCTGCGCCTGCTATCAAACTTCCAGCACGCCTGAAGGCGCGTTTCCCGGTTCTGCGCGCCTGGGCGGTGCATATATACACCAGTTTGGGCTTGCTTGCTGCATTTCTGGCATTGCGCGCTCTTTTCCTGGGGAATCCCCAGGAAGTCTTTGTGTGGTTGGGTGTCGCTCTGTTTATTGATGCCAGCGATGGACCTCTTGCCCGGCGATGGCAGGTGCGGCATTGGACGCCCGATTTCAATGGGCGCAAATTGGATGATATTACCGATTACATCAACTATACCTTTATCCCGGTGTTATTTGCTTATCGTTTTGAGATGGTGGCTGGCGCGGGTGTCTGGGTGTTGGGACTGGTTCTTGTTGCTTCAGCTTACGGTTTTTGCCAGGAAGCAGTCAAAACTGATGATGGTTACTTTACCGGTTTCCCTTCATACTGGAACATCGCAGTCTTTTACCTCTATCTCTTCCACGTTCACCCAACTTTTGTTGCAACGGCATTGGGCATCCTTGCTATCATGGTCTGGATTCCACTCAAATACCCGACCTGGAAGAGTAAGCCGCTACGTCGCATCACTTTTGGTTTGAGCTTGCTCTGGTCGCTAAGCTTGCTGGCATTACTCATTACCTTCGAGCAAGCCCCGACGTTGTTGTTGTGGGGTAGTTTTGCGTTCCCTGTGTACTATTTTGTCCTGACTTTCGTCTTCCACGTTGTCGGGATCAGCCGTCAACCTTCGGCGCCCGCCTATTGAAAGGACTGGATGGATTTTCCTGTGTGGTGATCAACCTATGAATATCCAAATTCCTTCTGGTGAAGAGCGTCACGTTCAGCGTCGGGGTGGCGCGACGATTGACGGCGCGCCCGTAGCCTATGTTGCGGCACTTACGGCGGTGATGATTGCTTTCACAATCATCCCCTTGCCCTTGTCCATCGTAATTGGCTTTGGCAGAAGTTTCCCTCTCAGCCAGGGCCTATACGGTCTGGTGGGCTGGTTGTTGGGACCTTTGGCGGGCGCTCTGGCAAATGGCATTGGCGTGCTTATCGGCATTTTTGTCAATCCACAAAATACCACGATTCCTGGTGCTTCGGTTGCTGGAGCCGCGATGGGAGCGTTGGCGGCGGGCGTGTTGGGCGCTACGGGATTGCGCCGGCGTTGGACGCTGCCTCTGGCGCTGTTTTTCTTGCTGGAATATCTGCTTTATGGTGGGCGCGCTATCGTGCAAAACGGCGCGGATGTGCGTGCTGTGCTTGCCGGCTCTTTTATCAATTGGTCCGCATTGCTCCTCTTTATCCTGCCCACACGCGCGCTCTGCGCCCGTTGGCTGCGTCATGCTGACCTGCGTTACGTCACGGTTGCGCTTTTTCTCGGCACGTGGATTAGTAGTGGATTGGCGCATCTCACCTCGGCGACTTGGGTCTACTTCATCTATAACTGGCCCGCTGAAAACTGGTGGTTGATGGCGCCCGCTGCGCCTGTGGAGCACGTCGCCCGCTGTGTGATCGGTGCTATCGTGGGCACGGGTGTCATCGCCGGTTTGCGAGCTACGGGGATCCTCAAGCCCCTTCACGCGGCTTACTGAATCTCTACCCATGACGGCTCCTCTTGTGGTGTTGGAGCGCCTTTCCTATCAGTATCCTCGCTCTGAGACCCTGGCTCTGCGTGATATTTCTTTGGAAATTCAGCGCGGAGAGTTTGTTGGCTTGATTGGTCCTACTGGCGCGGGCAAGACCACACTTTGTCTGGCGCTTAACGGCATTGTGCCCCAGTTTTACGGGGGGCGTTTCTTTGGGCGTGCTCTTGTGGCAGGGCTGGACACGGTCGAGCAACCTGTTCATGCGCTTGCGGCGCGGGTGGGCATGGTTTTCGAAGACCCCGAGACGCAGCTGACTGCCACCTCGGTAGAGAACGAAATCGCCTTTGCGTTGGAAAACCTGCGCACACCACGCGCAATTATCAGGCAACGCATCGCTCGCGTGCTGGCTGTGGTGGGCTTGACGGGATTGGAACGCCGCCATCCCCATGAGCTCTCCGGCGGGCAGAAGCAGCGCCTGGCAATTGCTGCCGCGCTGGCTGTGGAACCCGCAGTTCTGGTACTCGATGAAGCGACCTCGCAGCTCGATCCCGCTGGCGCTGCTGAAGTCTTCAGTGTTTTGCGCGCGCTCAACCGTGAGCAGGGGATGACAGTGGTGATGGCGAGCCATGCGGCGGAGGAGCTGGCAGAATTTGCAGATCGCTTGTTTTTGCTTGCTGAGGGTGTACTGGTCGAAGAGGGCACCCCCGACACAATTTATAGCCAGGTTGCGCTGCTCGAAGCGCACCAGCTCCGTCCCCCGCAGGTCGCCAAGACTTTCTCCTTGCTTCCAGAGCCTCCGGTGCGATTGCCTGTCCGCCTTGAAGAGGGTTTGGCTGCGTTGCCCAAACAATTGGTAGGTTTAGAGCCACCTGCGGTGATTTCTCAGCGTCCGCATGCCGCACCGATGATCAGTGTTGAGGGATTGCACCATCGCTTCGCCGATGGGACGCCAGCGCTGACGGGTATTGATCTGGCGTTCTATCCGGGGGAATACGCGTTGATTGTCGGGCAGAATGGCACCGGCAAGACCTCGCTCGTCAAGCATCTGTTGCGACTTCTGGAACCTACGCAGGGGCGGGTTCTGGTTCTTGGGCGCGATACCCGTGAGTGGACTGTTGGAACGCTGGCGCGGCATATCGGCTATGTCGCGCAGAATCCCGACCAGCAGATTTTCAATGCGACGGTAATGCAGGAAATTGCCTTTGCACTCCGGCAGTTGCATTTTCCGCCGGAAGAGGTGGCCTCGCGGACGGCAGAGGCATTGACTGTTCTGGGGTTGGAAGCGGTCGCGGATCAGCACCCGTTTTCGCTGCCCAAGGGTGACCGGGCGCGGGTGATTATCGCTGCCATGCTGGTGTTACAACCACAGGTTATCATTCTCGACGAGCCGACCACCGGCCAGGATTACGCCGGCGCGCGCGCGATTTTGGATCTCAGCCGGGTCTTGCATGAGCAGGGCAAGACCATCATCGTGATTACGCACCAGTTGTATCTCATGCCTGGCTATGCAGAACGTGTTATCGTGATGGGCAAGGGACAGGTGTTGCTGGATGCGCCGCTGCGCCAGGCTTATCATGCCCTGGGTGTGTTGCGCGATACACAACTCTCCCCGCCACAGGCGGTGCTGCTGGGACAGCACCTTTGCCCGGCGGTGCAGTTGCTCACGCCAGAGGAGGTCGCGCACTGTCTGGCGACTTCCCAGGCTTCTGGGGGCGACCCATGCTGAGTTGGCAGACGGTTCCACGGCAATCTCTCTTCACGCGCTTGGATTTTCGCTCCAAATTAGTGCTGATGCTGGGAGTAACTGGGGTAGCTTTCCTATGGGAGAGTCCGTGGTGGGGCGGCGCGCTGACCCTGGGGACGTTGGTCGCTTGTCTGGCGGCGGGAGTGACGCTACGATATCTGTGGGGGATTTTCCGGTTGTTGCTGCCCTTTTTCATATTTATGCTGTTGATGCAGGGTTTCTTTGCTGGTCCATTGATCATAGCGCGTACCAGGCAGACGGCATTGACACCCTTACTGCAATTGCCGGAGCATTGGTTCCTGCTCGGCGGGGCGACGCTCTCTGCTGAGGGCCTGACCTATGGGCTGAACATCATCTTCAAAACGCTGACAATGGTCCTGGTGACGCCGTTGACGATCTTCACCACCGATGTCAACGCGATGTTGGTCAGCTTGGTGCAACTGCGAATTCCGTACAAGGTCGCTTTTGTGTTTTCCTCGGCGCTGCGCTTCTTTCCGCTGCTTGCCGCGGAACTCCATGGCATTTTAGAGGCGCAACGCTTGCGGGGATTGGACCTGGAACGTCTGGCGCTTCCTCGCCGAATCAGCCTCTATGCCCGCGTTGCTGTCCCGCTGATTCTGGGCGCACTGGTGAAATCGCAACAATTGGAGATTGCCCTGCAGGCTAAAGCATTCACGGGTGATCCTCTGCGCACGTATTTGCACGAAGCTCGATTGCGCGCTGCCGACTATGCCCTCATCGGCGGCGTAGTGTTGTTCTTGCTCTTCGCTTTTATTGCCTACTTTGCCTGGGGAATGGGGCGCTTTAGTGTTTGAAACCCGTGAGCGGCTGAAGAGTGTTGCCGGATTGTGATATCGCCTTGATGACGAAAATGATACCGCTGAGTTGACGCCTAAAGTATTCAATCCTCGATCTATTTCAAAGGAGCACTTCTTGAACAAAGGAATCTGGTATGGGATTGGGGCTTATGCTGCCTGGGGGGTCTTGCCGGTGTTTTGGAAACTGCTGCAGCACGTGCCCGCTTTGCAGATTGTGAGCCACAGGATTGTGTGGTCCTGTGTCTTGTTGTGTGCGGTGCTGGCGCTCTCTGGTCAATGGCGGGAGTTCCGGTCAGCCGTACGGCAACCCGAGAGCGACTTGCTGCTGAGCTTGCAAAGGATCGGGCTGGCCAGCGGCATTTACCTGGGCGCCGCGACGCTGATTGGCGTCAACTGGTTTGTCTATGTTTGGGCGGTTAATGCTGGCTTCATTATCGAAACCAGCTTGGGTTACTTCATCAATCCGCTGGTGAGCGTTGCCCTGGGCGTCATCTTTCTACGGGAACGGTTACGCCCCTGGCAATGGTTGCCCGTGGGGCTGGCGACTATCGGTGTGCTCTATCTCACTTTTATCTATGGCGCTCTACCCTGGATTGCCCTGACGCTAGCGTTGGCCTTTGGCTTTTATGGCTTGCTTAAGAAGGTTGCGCCGTTAGGTTCTTTTTACGGGCTAACGTTGGAGACAGCAATCCTCTCACCGCTGGTGTTGATTTACCTGATTGCGATAGAGTGGGTGGGGGAGGGTGCTTTTTTGCATACAGGGCTGCTTACGGATGTGCTCATCATTTGTGCCGGCGTGGTGACGAGTGTGCCCATGTTGCTCTTTGCCTCTGCGGCGCGGCGCATTCCTCTCTCGCTGGTCGGGATATTGCAGTATATCGCGCCGACCCTGCAATTCCTCATCGGTGTCTTTGTGTATGACGAGCCTTTTGATATGGAGCGGTTATTGGGATTCAGTATCATCTGGGTCGCGTTGTTGATTTTTGGAATCGAGGGTTGGCTAACACACCGTGCACAGCGAGCGGTTGTGGCATCTGAGCAGCAAAGCCCGGCTTGATTGCCGGGCTTTTGGTACCCCTGCCGCGAATTGAACGCGGGCCACTGGCTTCGGAGGCCAGTGCTCTATCCAGCTGAGCTACAGGGGCATGCACGGAGCATTCTACCATAAACAGCCGATTGCACAAGGTGTGTTCGTCTGGAAATCAGGGCTAACTCTTTTCCGTCAGAGGGCGCATACTGGCAAGGCTCAGCAGCTAGAGTCGCCAGCAGAAAAGATGTTTTGCGGTGATGGGCAACCGCCTGTCCCCGCAAAACATCCTAAAAACCAACGGCTTTGCCCGTATCATGGCGTAATTGGTGAGAGAAAGCTCACAGTCCGCTCTCATTGCGAAATGTGTCCATGCGCCCCCTTTTGCTGCGAACACTTTCGGGGTATAATCAATGCAGGTTGTTATTGCGGGAGGCGGACATGAAGCTACGACGTGGGCTGCTGCTATGCTTGGGCTTGTTGCTGTTGGCGGGATGTGCCGGCAGTTCTAGTCCGTTCACCGATGATTTTTCCGATCCGGCGAGCGGCTGGGGCGCAGCATCTACCGAGAGCTACGTGCGTGGTTACGACAGCGGCAGGTATTTGATCCGTATTGACGTGCCACACTGGTTTGTGTGGACTACGCTGGATCGTGACTACAAAGATGTGGCAGTTGAAGTGCTTGCCAATTCTGAAGGTAGCAATGACAACCATTACGGTGTGATCTGTCGTTATAGTTCTAAAGGCTTTTACTACTTCGCTGTGAGCGCGGATGGTTATTATGCTGTGTTTCGGCGACTGGAGGATCAACCGCTTGAGCCTTTGACGGGTCCCGCTATGCTGCGCTCGCCCGTTATCCACCGCGATGGCAGTATCAACCGCTTGCTGGGCGTGTGCCAGGGTACTACGCTGACCTTTTACGTCAATGGCGAATTGATTGCGCGTTTGGAAGATACCGAGTTGACTGATGGCGCCGTGGGCTTCGCCGCGGGCACGGTGGAATATGGGCAGACGACTCTGGTCTGGTTCGATGATTTCAAAGCGAGTAAGCCTTGATTGAGGGACAGATGCGTGCTTCATTGCGATTTTTGTTTTTTGTGTTGTTGCTTGGCGTCACGGCTTGTGGCCCTCGGGCTCAAACGGAGATTTGGGAGGAGCCCTTTGATGCAGTCGGCGCCTGGCAGTTGAGTTCGGATGCCGCCGCTGAGACCCGCATTGAGGATGGGCGTCTGTTGATTATCGTGCACGAGCCGGGTCAGGTCGCCTGGGCGGTGACGGGGAAACAGTTTTCCAACTTGCGGTTGGCTGTGGAAGCTACGCCTATTGCGGGTCCTGTAGACAACGAATATGGGATCCTGGTACGCATGGATGAGGACACGCACTTCTACGCTTTCTCTATCAGCGCTGATGGCTATGCCCGCGCCGCACGCTATGCTGATGGGCAGTGGACCTTGCTGTCGGCGGATTGGTTTCCTCATGCGGCTATCGCTCAGGGCATGGCTACCAATCGCCTGGAACTGGAAGCCCAGGGGGCGCAATTCAGTTTTTGGGTGAACGGAGAGCTGGTCGTGGAACTTTCGGATGCGGAACTCACTCAGGGTGATGTGGGTTTCTATGCCGGCGCTTTCAACGAAGGTGCTGTGCAGGTAGCTTTCGATAACCTACGCATTGAGCCGCTGCCTTGACTTTGAAAGTCTATCTGGAATCCCTCGGATGTCGCCTCAACGCCGCTGAAATCGAACAACTGGGTTGCCAGTTATTGGGTGGCGGTTTTACCCCGGCTGAGTGCCTGGAAGAGGCGGACGTGCTGGTGCTCAACACCTGCGCCGTCACCGCTGAAGCCGCGCGAAAGAGCCGGCAACGCTTGCGCCTTCTGCACCGTCGAAACCCGCAGGCGACGATTGCCGTCTTGGGTTGCTGGGTGACGGCAGAGCCTGAAGCCGCAGGCGCCCAATCTGGTGTCAGTTGGATTCTGCCCAATGCTGAAAAAGCCCGTGCGGGCGAGCGCATCCTGGGGGCGCCTGCTGCGTCTGCGCCTTGGGTGCCGGGTCTCTGGCACCATACCCGCGCCTTTCTCCCCGTGCAGGATGGCTGTGATGCTACCTGTACCTACTGCTATACCCGCGTACTGCGGGGACCGGCGCGTAGCGTATCCCTTGCTGCGGCGCTCGCGCAGGCGCAGGCTATGGCTGCGCAAGGGGCACAGGAAATCGTTCTCACCGGCGTAAGCCTGGGCGCATATGGGCACGATTTACCGGGTCATGTGCGGTTGGCGGATCTTGTGGCGACGCTGTTGGATCAGACTGCCGTACCACGGCTGCGGCTTTCTTCAGTTGAGCCTTGGGATGTGGATGCGCAGCTGTTGCAGCTCTGGGAAAATCCCCGGTTGTGCCAGCAACTGCACCTGCCCCTACAATCAGGGTGCGATGCGACTTTACATCGCATGGGGCGGCGGCATACTGCGGCGGAGTTTGCAGCAGTGGTGGCGCAGGCACGCGCTATCTGCCCTAATCTCGCCGTGACGACGGATATCATCACCGGTTTCCCCGGCGAGACCGAGACAGAGTTTGCCACGAGCCTCGCTTTCGTGACAGAGTTGGGATTTGCGCGCTTGCATGTCTTTCCCTATTCTGAGCGGCGCGGCACGGCGGCAACACGACTCCCTGAGACTGTGTCGCCGCAGCTCCGCGCAACGCGTGCGGCGCGAATGCGGACTCTGGGCGACTCCCTGGCAGCGGCATACCGGGCGCACTTTGCCGGAGATATCTTGCCGGTGCTCTGGGAACGCCGGGATCGCGCCGGTCGTTGGCGCGGGTTAACCGGCAATTACCTTGAAGTTGTTGTGGAGAGTGCTGCAGACCTGCACAATACTATCACTGCCGTGCGACTACTTCCTGGTACCGGTGAGTTATTCACCGGCGCGCCGGTCGAGGGCAGTGAGCAGGGAACTTTCTGCTAACAAAGCACGTCTGAAAAGAAGCTGCGTATTCCATCTTGGGATGGGAACTCTGCCAGTTAGCGGGAGTGCGGGCGATTTGGCATTCCGGGCAAATGTGGTATACGGAGATAGCCGCCCTATGCGGTTTTTCGTTGGTTGGCGCATGGGTAACTGACATTCAGGTTCAAAAGGAGCTAAGTATGAACAACCGTTTACGAAAATTCCCACTTAGAAGTATGTTGTCTTTGGTGCTCTTCGGAGCTTTGGTGGGGGTGCTGGCAACTGCCGCGGCGCCTTTGACGCCGCTGTTGGCGGAACCGGCGATTCAGGAAGCGCCCACCGTGAAGATTTATGCGCCGGAAAAAGGTGCGTTGATCGAGCAAAAGGCAGGCACAGTGCTCACTATCAGCGGTTTTGCCTGGGATAGCACCAATAACCCTGGCTTCCCCGATGATCCTGTGCTGAATCCCATCTCGAACCCCACCAACTCGGGTTCTTTCTTCGTGACCTGGGCGCCCTCCCCGGGCGCGCTCGCCTACACGCTGGTCGAATCTACCAGCCCCTATTTCGATGAGAATGTCGTCATTTATGATGCCGCGGTTTCGCCACGCTTAATCAGTGGTAAGATCAACGGCACATATTACTATCGTTTGCAGGCTTTAAATCCTGGTGGTCAAAGTCGTTGGAGCAATACCGTCTCGACCATTGTGGGTACTGTTGTTGCTGGCGCTGCGATAATGCAGCTAGACCTGCCCCTGATTCAGGTTAGCATTAATGGCGGCACGTGGCAGACAGCTACTGTAGAGATTGTCACCCCCGGAGATTATTGGCGTTGGAGCTACGACTGGAATTTACCGGAAAGCGATGGGGCAGTGTACACCATCCGCGCGCGTGGACAGATGGGGGCAGAAATGGGTCCCGAAGACTCAATTTCCATCACGGTAGATAACAACGCTTACGTGGTTTATCTGCCGCTGGTCATGCGCCGTTATCCTCCGGTGCCATATCCGCCCGTTTTGAATGAGATTAGCAATGCTGACCTCAACGGTGACTATACCGTCAGCTGGGCTTACAATGGTCCGTATGATGTGCCGATGCCAACTAGTTATACACTGCAAGAGGCACCCAGTGCTGATTTCAGCACTGGGTTGCAAGAACATTCGTTGGCAGATGGGGTGTATGCCATGAATATCACTGGCAAGCTCTCGGGTACATACTATTACCGCGTGCGCGGGAATAACGCAAATGGCGACGGCGAATGGAGCAATATCCGTTCGGTACTGGTATCAGCCAAGCTCGTGGACGATTTCTCCACAACCGTCAACAACTGGCCTCAGGCTACCTATAAGCGTGGCGATGGCGGTGACTCGATGCAGGTGGGTTACGTCAGCGGCACTTACCGCATGAAGATTATGCTTGCCACAGCTGACCAAAACAACTACAAGATGGGTTTGGTAAAGGCACCCGACCGCTTCATTCCTGCTGGCGCCAACTATGACCTTACGGTTATCCATTACTTCGCTCAGGCAGAAATGCCCTTCCCGACCTACAAGCCTCTGGAAGGCAAGGCGGGTTTGGTCTTTGCCGCGAATACTGATTATAATAGCCTCTATGTCTTCGAATGGAACTGGGAAGGCATGTGCGCGATCAACCGTTACACCACCTTCTCCTGGCCCGTCTCTGGTTACCAGGGTTTCGGCGGCTCGATGGTGACGATTCCCATCCGTAACTGGGCATCCTGCGCCAACCTGGTTGGCAATAACTACAACCAGAATAACCGGCTATTGGTTGAGGTGCGTGACAATCGCGCCACACTTTTCGTTTATAACAATAACACCAAGACCCAGATCTATAGCTTCACCGATGATGCACTCCGTAATCATCGCCGAGTGGGTTTGATCACGGGTTCCTGGAAGTGGACGCCGGTCGAGTCACGCTTTGACGATTTCACGCTCGAAGCTAAGTAAACTCGGTTGCTGCATAATGCTACACAACACGGACGCGCTTAGCGCGTCCGTGTTGTGTTCTATGCTGGAGTCGATTGAATTGCTACCGCTGGGGTACTTTCGTTTCCGGTCTCGCTATGGTGTCACCGTCTCCGTCTCCGGCGCAGGGGTTTCCAATTGTCCACTGGCGCGCTTGAAGTAGAAATCAAGCACTTTCTGCGCTATGGGTGCTGAGATCGTTGAGCCTTCGCCACCGTTGTAGACCCATGCCACCACCACAATTTCCGGCGCTTCCACAGGCGCGTAAGAGATAAACCAGGCATGGGTGGGCAGGGTCTTCCCTTCGGGCACGGGGCACAAGCCGGCTTTCTGCGCCAGATTGTCGCAGTATTCCGCCGTGCCAGTTTTGCCGGCGACCCGTACTCCTTCGACCTGCGCCCGCGGCGCTGTGCCGCCGTAAACGGCGCCTTCCAAGCCCTCATGTATCAGCGCCCAAACAGAGGCATCTACCTCCATCTCACGCAACACTTCGGGTTGGAAGGGGGCTACCATATTTCCTTCGGTATCCACTATGTGGTGGATTAGTTTTGGCTTGTAGACCACCCCATTGTTAGCCACTGCCGCCATCACATTTGCCATTTGCAACGGTGAAACGGTCACGAAACCCTGCCCGATGGACATGTTATACGTATCACCCGTCGTCCAGGTCTCCTGGTAGATATCGCGCTTGGATTTGGGACCGAAGACCGGTACGGCGTATTCTCCAGGAATATCAATACCGGTGACTTCGCCCAATCCGAACCGTTCCGTCCATTCTACCAACCGTGTGACGCCCAAGCCTGCGAAGTTGGCGGGTTCAAAACCGCCGCCCAATTTGTAGAAGAAGATATCGCACGATTGCGCAAGCGCTTCCACCACGTTCACGGGTCCGTGCCCACCGCCGTATTGCAGGTAGATCCAGCAAACGAACGGTTGGGCGAGGCTGGGGTTGTCGGGTGCAAAACGGTTGGGCAGCAACATGCGTCCGGGACAGTCGAGAACACTGTAGCGATTGATGACGCCTTCCTGGAGGGCTCCCGTGGCGGGGATAATCTTGAATACCGATCCCGGTGGAACCTGGTCGGCGATGGCATGATTGAACAGCGGTCCATGAGGATCATTGGAGATTTCCTCGAGTTTTTCGAAATCTGCAGGTGTGCTGATGCCTTTGGCGAAGAAGTTGTTGTCATACGTCGGCAGACTCACCAGCGCCAGCACCTGACCATCGCGCGGGTCCAGGGCGATCACCGCTCCGCGAGGCGAACCTACTTGCGCTAAGGCTTCTTTGAGCGCAGCATCGGCGACTTGCTGCAGCTCCAAATCCAACGTCAGGTACACGCTGTCGCCCGTAATTGGCTCGATAATCTCCCCAACGGTACGAATCTCCTTGCCCAGGAAGTCTTTCTCCACATTCTTGCGTCCGGGCACGCCGCGCAGGCTTTCCTCCATCGCGGCTTCAATTCCGGCGTAACCAATGCGATCCACATTGGGGTTGTAGCCTTGAAGGGTGTAAGCCTCCACTTGTTCCGGCGGAATCTTGCCCAAAAATCCAATTACCTGTGAGGTGAGATCGCCTGTGGGATACGTTCGCCGGGGAACGATCTCAACACCGACGCCCGGCATTGCCACACTGCCCTCTTGGGCGATGAGCAGCGCTAGTTCGCGTTCGACGTTTTCTTTTACCACCAGCGGGGCATATGGATCAAGGTAACGCACACGCTCAATCATCTCGATTAGCCCATCGCCTGGGAGCTCCCCGAATGGCGGAAAGGCGGCGCGCCCTACGATATCCAGCTCCAGACGGTAGGGTGCAGCCACGGCGGCGCCGCTGTAGGGAATCTCGATCAGGCGCGCCAGTCGTTCTAGAATCGCGCGCTCGCGCTCGGCATCTTCAGGCAGATAACCGGCAGTCACAGTGACGTTGTATGCGGGAATGTTGCGCACGAGCAATTCCCCGTTGCGATCGTAGATGATGCCCCGCGCCGGGGAGATGGAGACAATGCGGAATTGCTGCTCGACCGCTTGTGCGCTATAGTAGCCTTGCTCCACGAACTGCAGTTGCCACAGTCGCACCAGATACAATCCCAGCAGCAGGATGATGACCCAGCCCATCAACGCCAACCGTGGACTGCGCTGGATCCAGCCCGGACGCTCAGCACCCGGATTGAGGGAGGCATAGGGACTGTTTTTCATGTGCCGATATTGCCGCTTGGAAGCGCGCGACGGTGAAACCATACCAGAAAGCCAAAGCTGAACGGCGTGAGCACGAAATTCAGCAATGCTGCTGTTCCAATGAGGGTGGTGAATGCGCGCTCGGGGTTGATGGGGTAATTGAGCAGGGTCATCAAAATCAGTAGCAATCCATGTCCGGCGAAGGTTCCCAGAGCTGTCATCAACGCCAGTCGAATGCTGGTAGGTCCAAGGCGGTGCACCCAGGGCTGTCCCGTGATGAATGCCACGAGCGTCAGCACTACTGTCCAAAGCCCGAAGGGGCCTCCGGAGAGCAAGTCACAGAAAATTCCACCGATGAAGCCCCAGAGCACTCCCTCACTGGCGCCGCGGATGATGGACCAAGTGATGATCAACAACAGTACCAGGTCCGGGCGACCGCCGAGAATGCGTACGTTTTCCAGCCAAGCGCTTTGCAGTACCGCAGCCGTGAGCAGAATTGGAATGCCGAAATAAAGGCTCATGGTTCTTGAAGCAGGTCCTCCAACTCGTCTGCTGCCGGGCGCTCGAAATCCAGGAGCACGACCACGGCTTCGAGCCGGCGGTAATCCAACGCCGGGCGCAATACAGCTTCCTGAAAGAGCGATGCTTCCTGGTAGCTGATACTCTCAATTTGCCCTAGAACGAGCCCCTTGGGAAGAACCCCGCCCAAGCCAGAGGTGACGACAATCTCGTTCTCCGTGAGGGTCTCGTCGGGCAGGATATCGGTCATGACGAGCAGGTTGCCCCGCTCGGGGTCTTCACGCCCGACGGTCATGCCCGAGACTCGCGACCCCTGCAGCACTGCGGCTACCTGGCTGGTTGGGTCGGTAACGATTTGGATGTATGCCAGGTGTGGGGAGACGCTGGCAACTCTGCCGACCAGCACCGCGCCGCTGGCTACGACTGGCATTCCAACTGCCACGCCATCGCGAGAACCGACATTGACAATCAGATAGCGTAGATACGGATTGGTATCTTGACCCACGACGGTTGCGCTTTGCCCACGTGCCACCACATCACCGCCGATCAGGCTATATGTGGGATTGGCGTTTTTGAAATCCAATAGGCCACGCAGCTGCTCATTCTCCGCTACATACTGTTCTTGCAGACGGATATTCTCGATCCGCAAGGATTCATTCTCCTTCTGTAGCGTCTCAGTGAGCTTCTGTAGTTCACTGACCTCTTGTCCGCCCTGTAAGAGGTCGCCGATACTGCGGATGAGACCCGCTATGCCGCGTTCTGCCGGGGCAATCACAAAGCCGAGGGCTTCCTCAATGGGACGCAATAAACCTGTCCCATTGAGCGCAAGGAGGATCAGGGCTATAACTAAGAGTATATAGGGCAACCACGGGCGTGCTCGCCGTGTCATAACGCCCTCATTGTGACCATCGCATTATTTGGTTGGGGAATATCCCCTGCACAGCGCGTTTATCGCACCGGTTAAGAGGCGGAGCCTCCAGGATTCTGACGATCATCGTTTGCGAGAGTTTGGCGCATTACCTCAAAGTTTTCGAGGACTTTTCCGGCGCCACGCGCCACACAGGTCAGTGCGTCTTGCGCGACCCATGCGCGGATGTGCATTTCCTCGCTGATGCGCTCTGCCAACCCCTTCAGCTGCCCGCCTCCGCCTGCCAGGCAGATGCCGGTCTCCATCAAGTCAGCGACTAGCTCGGGCGGCGTCTCATCCAGGGTGTCGCGCACCATATCGGTGATGATGTTGACAGAACGCGAGAGCGCCTCGCGAATTTCGATACTGCTGATTTCCACCTGTTCGGGCAACCCAGAGATGAGGTTGCGCCCGCGCATGCTCATTACCTGCTCTTCCGGCAATGGATATGCGGAGCCGATGTTGATTTTCACACGCTCTGCCATGCGTTCGCTGATTGCTAGATTGTACTTTTGCCGTGCATACTGGACGATATCCTCATCCAGTTCGTCGCCTGCAATGCGCATACTGCGGCTAACAACGATGCCACCCAGGGCAAAGACGCCTACTTCGGTGGTCCCACCACCGATGTCCACGATCATGCTTCCTTGTGCTTCGGTCACTGGCAGTCCGGCGCCGATCGCCGCTGCCATGGGCTCTTCGATCAGGTGCGCCTCGCGTGCGCCTGCCTCCAATGCGGCTTCTTGCACGGCGCGTTTTTCCACCTCGGTCACGCCGCTGGGAATGCCGATGACAACCCGTGGACGCGGCACCGGGATGAAAATCTCGTGGTGGGCGCGCTTAATGAAGTATTTGAGCATTGCCTGGGTGATGTCGAATTCCGAGATTACACCATCTCGCAGCGGGCGGATAGCGACGATGTGGGAGGGGGTCTTGCCGACCATTTCCTTAGCTTCGGCGCCAATAGCCAGAACGATCCGCGGATTTTTGCGGTCTACGGCTACCCAGGAAGGCTCATTGATGACGATGCCGCGTCCCCGAACGTAGACCAGGGTGTTAGCCGTACCCAAATCAATGCCGATGTCCAGGGAGAACAGCCCAAGTAACGCGTCAAACGGATTACGCAAGGTTGCCTCTGTCTTTGTCGTTGCTCCAGGCACTACGCCTGGCTAGATTGTTGCTTTTGCTATGCATACTGCTAAGATTATACCACAGTGTGCCAGGGCGGGTAGCACAAGGACGATTTTTCCCGCGCTTGTATCTGTCAATACACTCACGCTTTCCTTACGTTGGTCCCCATTTCGGGGATAACTCCTCGTTTCGGGAGCGTTTCCTGGTCTTCGCTCCTCCATTACTGGTTCTCGCGGTCTTGCCTTGCTTAGGGGCGCGTCATGCGCGCCGTGAGCGCCTCCACCGCTTCCACACTGGTCGTCCACCCGATACGCCGGACAAAGTCACCGGGGCTTGCGCTAACAGCCCAGAGACGCCGTACAGCCGGTCCGGCAAGGTCTTGTCCGGTCGCCCCTGGTTGGCTGGCATAAGCGCCATGAAAGGCGAAATATGCCTGGTTCAGGCGCCGTATGCGGTAACCCTGGGAGACCAGATACTGACGGCGTTCTTCCATGTAGGCTTCGGCTTCCTCAATGCGCTGTTCTTCGAGAAACCGGTCTGCGGTGACGCGCGTTTCGTGCATCACCGCCCGAAAATCAAAGTCTTCGAGCGGCGCATCGTCATCCCGTGGCGGCAAAGTCAGAGGTTCAGGCAGTGCTTTCCCCTGCTCCCGGAATTCTGTGTAGAAACGTCGTAGCACTTCTTGTCCCGCCCATTCGCCCAACAGCGATGCGGCAGTCTCGTTGATTGTGCGGGCGTCCTCCGATTCGGAATAGTACCACCCCAGCGGTGCTCCCATCAGGTAATGGTGTGTCCATTCGTGGGCGATGACATCTGCAGCCCATGCCAGGTTGGAGGTCTCCAACAGCATTGCCGGGTAGGCGGAAAGACCCCCGATGCCGGTAACCAGGGCCGAGAGATCGGTCTCGGCTTTTTCGATGCGGGTCTCGAGACTTTGTTGCTTTTCCGCATCCAGTCCTGCCACCAATTCCACCTGCAACATGGTTTCGATGTGCGCACGTGGTGAAACAATCAGCAGGTAGGGCAGGGGGGTGTAGGTCCCGCTGACCGGTGGGAGTATCTGTGCTAACAGCCCAAAATCACCTTCAGCCAGCACCTGGCTGACCTGCTCGCCGAGAATTGCTTCGGCAAGGGGCGCCTCAGCCTGGAGCTCTTCCCGGAGAGCGGCAAGCGTTGCGCGCTGTTCGGCTGTAGCTTGCGCGGGGTCGGTGATTTCGGGGGCAACATAGCTCCGGTCAATGGCAGCATTGAGGCGTTGTGCTTCTGCGACGTGCTCAAGATAGGTGAGTACAAAGGCTGCGCGTTCTCTCTCATCCATAAAACGCTGCGGGGCGAATAACCCGTAGGCGATTTTGCGGGCTACCGCTTCGATCTCCCAAGTCGCAAAATCGAAGCGCAATGAGCCACTTAGCTGCTTGAGCCGCACAACCTGAGATTGAGTGCTGGGACCTTCACCCGTGAGCATCAGCAGCAAGAGCAATAAGGTCAGTGCCCGCTGAAACCAGTATTCCAAGCGCTTAAGGAAGCTTTTCATCGTGCAAAATTCTAGGCCAAAATAGTTGAAAGTCAATCCATTTCGTTCAGCCACTTGCGAAAACCGCCCCCTCGCGTATAGTTAGCACAAATCAATCATTTCGAATATCTGGGAGAGCTTGCATGGAAATTGGAATCGTTCGGCAGGTAGACATAAATTCCGAAGTGCAGCGCGCGTATATGGATTACGCGATGAGTGTGATTGTGGCACGGGCATTGCCCGATGCACGCGATGGGCTTAAGCCCGTGCAGCGGCGAATTCTCTACGCCATGTATGAC
>JAKJAC010000339.1 GCA_022707705.1 Chloroflexota bacterium | reverse complement strand
GATGCAGCGGCGCCACCTCCATGATCTTTCCCAGTCCTGGCACCAGGAAGGGCAGGAAAGCCAACACCAGGCCCGAGAGCACTGCCCAGACCAACGGTTTGTTCACGCCCAGCGGATTCATGCGGAAGATGGACCGGCGCATGCTGCGATAGGCAAAGATGTAGATGAGGGAGTTGAGGGCAAAGCTGGCAAAGATGAAGCTGCGTCCCTCCATGGGATCATTGTTCTGCAAGAAGTAGTGCCCGAAGAGGGTGAGACCCACGGTGGCGCTGACCAAGCTGATCGTAGCGATGAGCGATAGACCCAGCGAGTTCAAAACTGGCTCGTTGAGCGGCTTGGGCGGCTCTTCCATGATGCCGTTTTCCTTGGGTTCGAAGCCCAGAACGATGTCAGAAGGACCATCGCAGATGAGGTGAATCCACAGGATTTGCGCCACCAGCAGCGGCGCGGGCCAGCCGAGCAGCATCGCGCCGAAGACCAGCAACACCTCGGCGAAGGAATTGGAGAGCGTGTAAGCGACGACCTTGCGGATGTTCTCGAAAATCACGCGGCCCTCTTCGATGGCGGCAACGACGGTTTTGAAGTTATTGTCGAGCAGAATCAGGTCGGCGGTTTCCTTGGCCACATCGGTGGCGGCGCCTACGACCACGCCGATGTTGGCGCGTTTGAGCGCGGGCGCGTCGTTGACGCCATCGCCAATCATCGCCGTAATCTCGCCCCGCGCCTGCAGCGCGCGCACGATGCGGAGCTTATCCTGCGGGCGGATGCGCGCGAAAACGCTGATGTCCTCCACGCGCGCCGCCAGCTCGTCGTCGCTGAGCGCCTGCAATTCCTGCCCATCCAGCACCTGCTGCGGCGTGACGGGCAGACCGATCATCCCGGCAATGCGCTCGGCGGTCTTGCGATAGTCGCCCGTGATCATCTTGATCTTGATGCCGGCGCGGCGCGCGACCTGAATGGCTTCTTGCACACCCTCACGGATGGGGTCCTCCAGCGCCACCAGCCCCACCCAGGTATAGCCGGTGTGATCGCCCAAGGCGCCATCGGGGCGATAAGCCAGGCCCAACAAGCGCAGACCCTCGCTCGCCCATTGTTCCACCCGCGCCGCCACCTGATCGCGTTCTTGCGCGGTCACAGTGCACATTTCCAGCACGATTTCCGGCGCGCCCTTGAGATAATGTACAGTCTTGCCGGCGACGCGCTGCGCAACGATCATGAACTTGGTCTCGCTGCTGAACATCTCTTCAGCCAGGCGCTCGCTCTGCAACACCAGATCCTGCGGGTCATGCCGGAGTTGCGCGCGGGCGTTTTCCCATAGCGCGGCATCCACCGGTCCCTCAAGGTCGTTGCAGTAGACGCTGACTTCCAGGGCGACTTGGGTATCGTTGACGGCGCTGCGGGTCACCTGCATGCGGCCCTCGGTGAGTGTGCCGGTCTTATCAGTGCAGATGGTCGTCACTGAGCCTAACGTCTCCACCGCCAGCAATCGCTTGACGAGGCCATTGCGCTTGAGGATTTTGCGCATCCCCAGCACCAGGATGACCGTGACCGCGATGAGCAAGCCTTCGGGAATGGCGGCAATGGCAAGGATGATGGAGACGCGCAACATCTCGAGAATCGGGCGCCCCGAGATGAGGCCCACGATGAAGATAGCGGCGGTAATCGCCAGCACCAGGCGGGTGAGCGTGCGGCTGAAGGTCTGCAGACGAATCTGGAGCGGGGTTTCGGCTTCAATCTCCTCGTGCAGGCTGGCGGCAATCTTCCCCAGTTCGGTGCGCGCGCCGGTCTGAGTCACCCGCAAAACTCCGCGCCCGGTGAGGACGGTGGTGCCCATGAAAGCCTGGTTCTGGTCCGCAACGGTGGTTTTGGTCACCGGTTCGCTCTCGCCGGTGAGAATCGCTTCCTCCACGGTCAGTTTGAGGGCTTCGAGCACTTCGCCATCGCCAGGGACGTGCTCGCCAGCATTGAGCAAGACGAGGTCGCCGGGCACCAGATCGTGCACATCAATTTCCTGGCGCAGCCCATCGCGGATGACGGTAGTGGTCGGTTTGAGCATGCCCTTGAGCGCAGAATAGGTCTGTTGCGCCTGGTATTCCTGAATGAAGCCCAGGACGGCATCAATGGCAATGACGACCATAATAATGGCGAAATCGCCGTATTCCTGCATCAGCAGCGAAATCAACGCGGCTGCGAGAATCACGTAGATGAGCGGATTCTTGAACTGGTTGAAGAAAATGCTCCAGGCGGAGGCTTTTTTGCCTTCGGGGAGCGCGTTAGGACCTACCTCGCGCAGGCGTTTCAGCGCTTCGGCGGTGGAAAGGCCATTCGATGAAACCAGCATAGACATAGAGCACCCTCGACTTTGAATTTGGATGGCGGCACGGTATCGCAGCCTCCAGCCATTTTGATGTGTTCATGGATAGCTATATTCTATCACGTTCGCAACGTTCTGTCAATAGCGAACGTACAGTAGGTAGAGTGTGCTTCACTTTTTTGCATAACTGCCTCCCCGCACTTTAGTGCCTGTATAGCCACGTGGTCAACAAATCCCGTCCTGCAGGGACGGCTGAAAAAAGCTTGTGCCACTTGAACGCACTCTATTGCCGGGTTAAACTCTGAAAATCCTTTACCGGGCGTGGCGTTGTAGACCGACGGCTTCGGCTCCGGGCGGCATGGCATGCCAGCGATAAATGCAAAAAAAGTGGTGCGCACCCTACTGTACGGGTGCGCACCACTTTTTTGCAGACACAGAAAAGAGATCGGTCTAGCGGTTGAGCAGATCAATATCGCTCTTCGAGCTTCATTTTCTAACGCCAATCATTGAGCCAGCGCACCTGGTCCTCCCAATCCGTAGCTTCAGTCTCGCACAACGCGCGATCCAGCGCCTCGATCAGCGCCGCCAACGGCCAGGCAGATTGCGCGGCAAGAATGATGCCACCATGTCGTGGGTAACGCTTTGCCAGCGCCATAAAGTCCCGAATATTGAAGGTGAAGATCACACGCCCCTGGGCTGTTGCCCCCAGAAGCTGCAGCTCATCGGTCGCATCCAAAGGCGCCCACGTCTCCGGTGTACGGGTGACATCGTGTCCGCGCTCCAGCAGCGCCGTGTGCAGCGCCTTGCTCGAAGTATCAGCGTCGAGATGCAGACGCGGCTCAGGCATGGGCGCCTTCTAGCATCTCTTCAGCCTTCAAGGCGGCTTCTATTTCGGCGCGATGCGCAGCGTAGAACGCCAGCGCCGCTTCTACTTGCGCTGCTGTCAGCCCATATTCGACCGCAATCTGCGCCGGTGTCATCTGCCACTGCTCATGCGCCACCACCACGGTCTGTACCCGCATCCCCGTACCCCGTAGCACCGGCGCCGGCATTCCCCCCGCCCCGCGCCGGTACGTGATCTGCAGAAAAGCCGGATCATCGAGATTTTGACGCAGCTCGCCCACCTTCTCTGCCACAGCCCACATGATGAATTGATTGAGCGAGATACCCTGCGTCTCTGCACAGGTCTCGGCTTCTTGCTTCAATTGCGCCGGCAAACTCAAGGGATACCGTGACATCACCCACCTCCTGTTGACTAACTACATCATATATGATGTCTTATAAGATGTCAATAGGGGTATAGGACAAAGGCTGCCGCTTATTGGGAAGTTCAGGCGGTTGAGTACAACCGGCGGTTGAGTACAACCGCGAAGAGACGCAGAGGGTAGTTCTTTTTGTGCTTTTCGTGAACGGGGGCTGTGCCCCCGTCCACGAAAAGCACTCCTGCAGAGAGAAGCGCCGAGTACGGGCGCCGAGTACGGCGGTGCAGATTGTTTGAGCGCTGATGAGAGTCGTTTACAAGATGGCGACCTTATTTTCTCCAATATTCTGTCGTATACCCTGTCAATAGGTACTGTTCAGACGGGTATAGGACAAATTATTGGGAAGTTCAGAGCTCAGATTGGTGAGACAATGCGTTTAGACGCTTGGGCGCGCCAAAGCGACGCAGAGGATGGTTTTTTCTAGAGCGGCAATAGTGGCTAGACTAACAA
>JAKJAC010000338.1 GCA_022707705.1 Chloroflexota bacterium | reverse complement strand
CGACTCAGGACATGTGGGTGAGTCAGGGGTTGGTAGAGACGTTCCCACCAGCCCGCGCTGCCCACGTTGAGCCAGAATTGCACATCTACAGGGCGATTGCTCATCAGAAAAGTGAAAGCCGGCGCTAATAATACTGCATCTGCCCGGTCAGATTCCCAATCTCGGATGTATTGCGCCGCCATCACGCCATCACGTACCAGTTCTACATATTCCTGAGCTGGGGATTTCACTGCAGGCAATGCACCAGCAATCCAGCGGAATTTCTGTACCGATTCGATGAGATTAGCCGCTACTCGCGCCGCGTTGTAGTCTTTGTGGAAGCGGTAACCCGGTTGGGAAAGGAGCTCGCCGAAAAGCCGACTCAGACAATGATCCAGCTCCGTCGAGGGGGCTTCGTCGTAGCGCTCCAACCACAAGCGCAATGCCTCATACCTTCCCCCCAACAGATAGGTAATCCGTTGTTGTACTTCGGTTTGCAGCCCGGCGAAAGATTCCAGATGCGGGCAACCCCCTTTGTTGCGATAGAGGATATCGGTGAGGAGTTGTGCTCGGACCAAATCCAGCGCTTCAATAACACAGGTGAGGGTGTATGCCACATCATGGCGTGGTGGGCAGATGCCCCAGGCGGGGTGTGCCAGCGCCGCCAGTGTGAGCAGCGCCTGTGCAGCAGGCTCTTCTCGCAGGGCGCGCGAGGGACGTTGCGAACGCACGGCAATATTGCGTTGTTCCAGACGGGTGGATAGCGCGAACCGTAATGCATCTGAGAGAAAGGGTGACAGAACGGCGATTTCTGTCGGGGGCACGCCCTCATGGTGGATCAATCTGGCAATCGTATCGGCGGTCCAATCCAGCATCTCTGGATGGAAGCGATGCAGGTCATACTGCAGCGCAGTTCGAATAGCAAGCCCTTGTTTTGCGGAGACCGTTTCTGTTTCCCGATCTCCTGGTGTCTTCTGAGGGGCGATTGCCTTCTCGAGCGCTTCAGCAAGGGACTTGATGGGTTCTGTGATTACGAAGGAGACGTCGAAGGCTTGTCGTTCATCACATAGGTGTACCAATGCCGCTGCGCTCACCGGGTCAGCCCCGAGGAAAGAGCGATGTCCTCCGCCCTCGTCATAGATTAACAACGACGAGGTGGTGTGAGGCAACCAATCCCGTAGGATTTCATGAGCCACCGGGGTATCCTCTTCAAGATTATCCACGATGAGATTGGGATATTGTCCCAGCAGATAATTGCGACACAGAGGCTCGGTCCACAGATGTTTGATGAAGACTTCCATCTGCAAGGAGAAATCGAGCAAATTGTTCTCCAGGCAATACTGCCGGAAATGAACCGCGCATTCCTGCGCTTCATCATAGATGCGGAGTTGTGTTTTCTCTCCAACCCATGCGGATTTCAGACGTGGCGCAATATCCGTGATAGGAAAGCCAACCACGGCGGCTTTGTTAAGATTGTCAATAATCTGGCTATATAGACGATTGCGATCAATCGTGATGGATTCAAAGTAGCCCTGCTCTTCCACCAATGGATCGACAATTCGAGCCATGAAGTATTGTGCTGTTTCCAGTGTGAGAAAGATAGGGCGGGCGTCTGGATGCGCGAATCCGGCCTCTTCAGCAGCGAGGGGCCAGAACAGGTCTGCCATCCGGCGTGCAAGCGCGCCTACTGTAGCGAGGTTGACTGTACCGCCAGGGCGCAACTGCGGCGCGTGGCGAACTTCGTCATAGGGAAAAGCCAACGTCCGTTGTGGGGTCAGGACCAGGATGCTTTGAGCTGGCACACGATTGGAGAGTAGCCATTGTAGCCGGGCTACTCCCGCCGTGGTCTTTCCTGTGCCTGCAGGGCCAGTGATGAATATCTTTTGATCGAGTGGCGCCTGAATGAGCTTTTGTTGGGCGGTCGAGAATTCCATAACGTCTATTATAGTCCAAAAAGAGTTTCGGATGATGAAGCAGCAATTCCCAACATGAGGCCTTTGATGTAACTGTTCAGCGTTCCCCCGCTTGCACCAACCAGCGGGACCAAAGCCGCGATGGCGAGTTGCGCCTGCCGATGGAAAGCCAGACCTGCACCAGGTGTGACTGCCCGGCACAGCCAATCTCTCTACCCCCGGCGCACGTTGCTGCTTTCGGTGTATTTCGGTGTGTTTCGGTGATTTTCGGTGTTCGGTTGGGCGGTTTTTCGAACACCGAAATCACCGATTTCACCGAAAAGTCTGAAGCCCGAAACTAGCGCCCGGCGCTGGGAATCTGAAGCGTTACGGTCCGACAGCGTCTTGACACGTTCCCATCTCTGACCATTAGTAAAAACAATTGCGATTATGATGCGACCATGATTTTTATTTTTCAATCACCAAAACCGACTAGCGAGCCTGGAACGCTTAGCTGAGCAGGCGCCGGACCCGGTCTCGCGCAAGCAAAACCCGCCGGAGACCATCTCTCCGGCGGGTTTTGCTTGTGTGAAATGCCGCCAAGAACGAGCGCGCCTCAGTCCCGCCCGCCTTTGACCAGCTTCATAATCTCGTCCCGCGTGGAGTAAATCTGCACCAGCTTGCCATCTCGCATCTGGAGCACCCGGTCCACGTACTCGCACATCCGCAGGTCATGGGTCACCATGATGCCGGCGCGCTGTTGTTCATGGATCAATCCCGCAAAGGTTTCCACGACTTGATAGGCGCGTTCCGTGTCCAGGCTGGCTGTCGGTTCGTCCGCCAGCACCAGACTGGGATTGTGAATCAACGCGCGGGCGATGGCGACGCGCTGTTGCTGTCCGCCCGACATCTGCCCGGGCAGATTGTTCAGCCGCTCGCCTAAGCCCAAACGGGATAGCAACTCGCGGGCGCGCAACTTGCCGGCTTTGTCCAGTCGCCGGTTCAGGCGTAGCATCAATTCCACGTTCTCGACTGCGCTCAGATAAGGCACGAGGTTGTTCGCCTGGAAGGTAAAGCCGATTTTCTCGCGGCGCATCACCACCCGTTCCGCGTCGCTCATTCCCGCCAGGTCTTCCCCATCGAGCAGGATTTGCCCGGAACTGGGCTTGAGCAGCGCCGCGAGCATCGAGAGCATAGTGGTCTTGCCGGAGCCGCTCGGACCGACGAGCGCCACAAACTCGCCCGCCGCAACGTTGAGCGAGACCTCATTCACGGCGAAGATGACATTGGCATCCGCCTGATATTTCTTGACTACGGCGCGGGTTTCAAGGGCATAGGTAGGTTGTGTGATAGCGTTCATTAGTTCAACCCCAAAGCTTTCAGCGGTTCGATGCGGACCGCGTAACGGGTGGAGACCAGACCACCCGCCGGACCAATCAACAGCAGCGCAACGATGGCAATCGCCGAGGTCGTGCCGTTGAAGACAATCGGAACGGTCGGTGGAAAGAAGAGCGAGAACACAAAGGTCAGCAGCGCACCGATAGCCACGCCTACCACCGTAATCACGATGATCTGAATCACAGAGGCCCAGGCTACTATGGAATTGGCTGTGCCGATAGCCTTGAGCACGCCAATCTGGGAGACCTTCTGCAGGATTTGAATCTGGAAGAAACCACCGATGACCAGAATACCGATGAAGAGCGTGAAGCCGCCCTGCGTGTTCAACGTGCTCTGCTGAGCGGAATACCCGGGCAACGCCTGGATAGCCTCCTGCAGCGTGGCGACGTCCACTCCATCGACCTGCGCGGCGAGCGTCTGCTGCATCGTTTCAACCGCGTCTGGGTCCACCAACCGCACAGCGATCACATTGGCGGTTGCTTCCGCAAAGTTCAATTCCGCCGCCGATTGGGGGCGGACGCGATCCCAGGTCAGGAAGGGGACGAAAATCGCGGGTTGGAGGCTGTATTGCCGCCCATCGGTGACGCCCACAATCTGGAGCGTGAAGAAGGCATCCTCAGCCCCCTGGGTGACGCGCAGCGTCAGCGCATCGCCCACGGCGAGGCCCGTGCGGATGGCGGTGTTCCGGTCAATAATGACCTCATCCACGTCCTCGCCCGCGAGCTGCTGCCCTTCAACCACCGGTGGTTCGCCAACGTGGCCC
>JAKJAC010000337.1 GCA_022707705.1 Chloroflexota bacterium | reverse complement strand
GGTCAACCTCGCTGCAGTCGACCTGTTTGCCAACAATGCCTCGGTCATCTACTACGATGATCTGAGCTTGGTCATGGCGCAGACGGTCTGTGATGCGCCTTCGGATATCCCGTGGTTGAGCACTAGCCCGATCTCTGGCACAACAGCGCCGGCGACGATGACGCCCGTGGATGTGACCTTCGATTCCACCGGGCTTGCGGTAGGCACCTACAACGCCAACCTGTGCGTGGTCAGCAACGATCCCGATCCCGGTCCTGGCAATGGGACCGACCTCGTGGTCGTACCGGTACAACTCGTTGTGGAGCAGGCGCCGCCGAATATCTTCGTCGACCCGCTTTCGTTCAGCGCGACGCAACCGCAGGACACTACTTCTCAGCAGACGCTCACGATTTCCAATACCGGCGGGCTGACCCTGGACTGGACGATTAGTGAAGAGAATCTCACTGCCTTCCCGCCCATCGTCATCGGGCAGCTGGTTGCCGCCCCTGCTTCAGAGGATGTTGGCGCTTCTCAGCCTGCCTCTGTATCGGCGCCGCAGTCACAGCCTGTGGTGTGGGCGCCGCGTGCCATCCTCTACGATAACGGACCCATGGTTACCCATCCGGGTGGCGGTTCGGGCGGCGCAGACGCTAGCGCGGTTCAAACAACGCTTGGCAACAGCTCGTATGGCTTCAATCATTCTGTGAGCGGAGCCTTCCGTGTGGCGGATGATTTCACCGTCCCGGCGGGCGGTTGGATGATCGAATCCTTCACCTTCTTCGCTTACCAGACCGGCTCAACGACTACTTCGACCATGAATGCTGTCAACCTGCGCATCTGGGATGGTGTGCCTGGAGCAGCTGGCAGCAACATCGTCTTTGGCGATACAACGACGAACCGGTTGGCAAGCACGGCGTTCACCAATGTCTACCGCGTGCTGGACACGACTTTGACCGACAGCACACGGCCCATCATGGCTAGCGTGGCGACCGTCAATACCTTCCTGGCAGAGGGAACCTACTGGGTAGACTGGCAGACCGGTGGTACGTTGACCTCTGGACCTTGGGTCGTTCCTGTGACCATTCTAGGGCAGACGGCTAAGCCGGGTTCCAATGGTATGCAATATAGTTCCTCAACTGCTGCATGGGCCCCAGTGACTGATTCCGGGGCTGCTGCAGTGCAGGACCTGCCCTTCGTCATTGAGGGTACAACCGAAGCGCCGCCTTGTTCTATGCTTGCCGATATCCCCTGGTTAGCGCTGGATTCCACGGCTGGCGCCACGGCCGGCGGCGCCAGCGATGATGTCACGCTCACCTTCGATTCTACGGGCTTGGCAGTCGGCACTTACACTGGCAACCTGTGCGTCTTCAGCAACGATCCTGATGCCGGACCTGGCAATGAGACCGAGCTCGTGATTGTGCCGGTGGAGCTCATCGTGGAGACTGGTTCTGCGGTGACTCTCAGCACACTGGCAGCTGGCTCAACCGCCTTGTGGAGCGGTCTCGCCCTGCTGGGCGTCTTCGGTCTGGGCATCGTGGTTTGGCGGCGTAAACAGCGCTAAATCGCGCACCTCTCTCCGCAACGGAGTTCTCACCCCGGGGCCGATCATTGATCGGCCCCGGCTTCGTTTTCTTTCCGCCTGTGATTTTCGTGGTCGGGGGCTGTGCCCCGACCACGAAAATCACAAGACAACTACCCCTCCATCCCTGGCTTTGTGAATTGCCAATTTGATGCTATAACACAGACCATCTTCTCAAAGGAGGCAACCAACCCTATGACCCTGCAACGTGATGCCAGTGGACGCCTGCACATCACCTCACCCTTGATGGGTGAATCCCTCATGCGCAAGACCCTGCTCGCGGAAACCGAAACGGAGCACCTCTTCCGTCCCATGCCCAATCTCGCAGTAATCAAGATTGGTGGGCAATCGGTGATGGACCGTGGTCGGAAGACGCTGTTGCCGGTGTTGGAGGAGCTGGTCGCGGCGCAACCTCAGCATGACATGCTTCTGCTCACCGGCGGGGGGACGCGCTCGCGACATGCCTACGCCATCGCCCTGGATTTAGGCATGCCCACCGGGGTTCTGGCAGAGCTCGGTAAGGCGATCAGCGAGCAGAATGCGATCATGGTTGCCCTGTTGTTGGCGCCGCATGGCGGGGTGAAAATCGCCCACGATGATCTGGTGAAGCTCCCCTCGTATCTGCAACTGGGCATTCTGCCCGTGATGCACGCCATGCCTCCCTATGGGCTATGGGAGCGCCCGCCGGAAGTGGGGCGCATCCCGCCGCACCGCACGGATGTCGGAACGCTGTTGACGGCTGAGGTGTTGGGTGCGCAGCGCTGCATTCTGATCAAGGATGAGCGTGGGCTGTATAACGACGACCCCAAACGCAACCCTGCTGCCGCCTTCATTCCGGAAATCGAGGTTGCGGAGTTGCTGGCGCGTGACTTGCCCGACCTGGCGGTTGAGCGCGCCATGCTGGACATTTTGGCGCGCGCGCGTTCCGTGCACGAAGTGCTGTTGGTCAACGGGCGGGAACGGGGCGCCATCACTGCGGCGCTCAATGGCGAAAACCCGGGGACGCGCATCTATCGCGCTTAACGCCAGTATCCTGGGGTTGTTCCTTTTCCTGCATCGAAATGGCGGTTGAAGGTATAACTATCGAGGGGCGGCTTCGGCGCCACGCGGCGCCGAAGCCGCCCCTCGATTACGGCTTTAAGTCCGAGAACTGCACCTGGTCACGGCAACCTGAGCGGGTCTTTCGGGACCGATCTTGCCTCATAACTCTTCCAGGCGGTGCTGCAGAATGGCGATATTCCGCTCTTTTCCCGCGTTACGCAAGGTGCGCGCAGCTTCGGTAAAATAACGGTGCAGGGTGAGAAATTCTAGCTGCCGGGAATACCACTCTTGCAGCGGGATAAATGTGCCGTGCGCCTCGATTTCCCGGCGCAAACTGTGACTGGTCTCCAGAAAATCCTCACGTCCCAGGGAATCCAGATCGGCATCGCACAGGAGTTCCTGGAGCAACCCTATGGGGTACTGCGGCATGTGCGTCGCCTCAATCAGGGCTTGGATGACCTGAATTTGCTCCGGTTCGTAGCCAAATTGCGGCAGTGTCTGCCGGGCGAGAGCGGCAGCAAGTGCTTCGTTATCCGCATACCGAAACATAAAGCCGGCATCGTGATAGAGGGCGGCTGTTTTTAGCAGGAGCGTTTCCTCGGCGTCGAGTCCCGCTCGTGTTGCCAACGTTTCGGCAGCAGGGAGCACATCGTCCCGGGTGTGGTGCAAGCCGTGATAATGCAGGTCCGCCGGCAACTCGAGCGCCAAACGCTCCAGCAAATACGTGCGCACTCCTTCCCAATCTGGTTTGCTAAGGGGCATTGGCATGGGACTTACGGTTCCTCGATCCAGCTGCCCACAAAGGTAAGTTCTGAAAGCAGCACCCGATTGCCATCGCTGATACGCTCACTGCCCTGGGAAGTGACCACGACAACATCAAAACTACCCGCCTCGTTGCCCACCCAGCCCGCAATGTCGAAAGTGTCCGTTCGCTCATCGGTGACCAGGGTCTCGACGGCGCCGCTTTGCACCTCCACCCGGCGCAGGGAGAAAGCCTCGTTTTCGGGATTGCCCAAAGCCTCGGCATACGCCAGGTAGCGGCTATCCGGTGAGAACAACAAGTCGCCAGCCTGGAAATGCCCCGGCGTTCCCGCGATACGCTGCTCGTTGCCGCTGCGCAGGTCGCGCAGGATCAGGTCTTGATGGTCATCTGCTTCGACCAGATATGCCAGAGTATTGCCATCCGGCGCGAGCGCCACCAGGCTGCAATCGGTCGCATCCAGAGATTGCATCGCCCCTGTTGCCACATCCAGGGTCATCGGTTGGGGCAGAATATCGAAGAGAATATAGCCCCCAATACCCCAATAACGCTGGGCAACGTAGACCGTGTTCAAATCGGGGCTCCAGGCGAAAGGAATCAGGTTACGCGCTCCCTCATCATGCGTGTAGCGTTGTTCGGTGAGCACGCGCGTCTCCTCGCCTTCACCATTCGTGAGCACCACCC
>JAKJAC010000336.1 GCA_022707705.1 Chloroflexota bacterium | reverse complement strand
GCGTGTTCCGTTGGTCGGGTCCCGGCGCCTGCCCGGTCACACTCCCGACGCTGAAAGTCAAACTCAACAATACCATCGCAATAGCCATTGCCCGGATGAACATGCTGCGCTTCATTTCTAAATCTCCTTTCGTGTTTCGCCCAAGACTGAAAAGCGGGTAAGACCCGGCTCACGCGCTCCTGAGAACTAACGGCAAAAAGACTTTGTACTCCGCCGCAATGCCGCACCAGAAACCGGCGCACAATCGAGTCGTGCTACTGCCGGAGGCCCACTGGCCCACGGTGCCGCTCAAAGAAGTGGCAGCACTACTTTGCCTGCCGCCCCCGGCGATGACCCACCAATCCACGCTGGCAGCGCCTGTGGCCGCCAGGGCGGCGCCGGCAACCACCAGAACCACCAGAATGAAACCCAACGCCAACCACCATCGTCTATGCTTGAACTGTTTTCGCATCGTGCCCTCCATTCAACGTAACAAGAGACCCTTCCTGACCCATGCCACCAACCGTGAATACCCGGCGGCGTCAGTTTAGTGTGTCAAGTCTGCTCGACAGTATAGTCATTCACAGCGTTGCCCGTGGTGTGCGGCTGCGGGCAGGAGTGATTTGGAGTACCAGGGTGATTTCAAAGACAATTTCAGTATAGCACCAAAATGGTATGAACTCAACAGAGCGCGGCGGTAGTGGGTGCGTTCTAAAGTTGGGGCGACAATCTCAAACGCCCCTTCGGGGCATAGAAAAAAGTGATTTTGTGCGGTGGGGCTTCGCCCCACCGCACAAAATCACTCAAAGAAAAAGCTTTTGCATAATGTTCGTCTTATTTTTACCCCAAAGTTGAAATGCGCGCGACGGTAGGGATATACGACAGGTTATTTGGGAAAACCGGATGAGGTCCTGCAAACAAGCAAAGAGGGTTTTCTCTTTGTGTTTTTTGGACGCGCTTCGCGCGTCCAAAAAACACTCTATCAAGCCGAGCCAGACAGTCGTGCTGCGTCATCTGCGTCGCTGTACCCAGCGCATCTGCGTCCTAGATCCCTCCGACCGGCGGACCCTGCCGGGCGCGCTCGGTGACCGTCTCCTCCTGCTCGCCCCACAGCCCCTCGACCCACCAGGTGGCGCCTGCCTCCGCCCAGCCTTCGAGGAGCTCCTGGCGTTGGGCTGCCGGCAATCCGCACACTTTGCCGCTCACGACGATGTCGAAGGGTGTGCTCAACGTGCGGTGCGCCTCGACGTAAGCGCGCATCTCGCGCACATCGGCGGGGGTGGCTTCGGCAGGGCGCCCATCGGAGCCGAGCTTCTCCACCAGCAAGCCATCGCATTTGAGCGCGCGGCGCATGGAGGGCAGACGGGGCCACAACACGGGCGGCCACAGCGGGATGCGGGGTTGCTGCACGGGCTTGGGCGGGTAGTGCATCACGTCCATTTGCGTGAGCCGAAGGTGGAAATGGCTGCCGTCATAGTCGAAGGGCTGCCGTTGGTAGAGCAGGGTCAGGATGTCCAGGGTCTCATCGAGCATGGCGGCGCGCTCTTTGGCGCCGGTCGGGACATCAGGGAAAGCCTGCCAGCCCATCCACACGGCGCCCGCACCCAGGCTCAGAATCAGCCGCCCCTCCGATAGGCGGTCCAGAGCCAGGGACTCGCTCGCAATCTTCCAGGGTGTGCGCAGCGGCGCGGGGATGAGCATGACCCCCAGGCGGATGCGACGCGTGGTCATCGCTGCCGCGGCCAGCGCAATCAGAGGGTCCTCGCACCAAATCGCATCGCCCACGAAGAAACCATCCCAGCCCGCCGCCTCAGCCAGCTGCGCCCATTGCGCCGCAGTGCGGGCTTGATTGTAGGGAATCGCCAGACCGAATTTCAAAGCCATGCGTCAGCTCCTTTCTGCGAGAAAACGCCCTCCACCACTAACCGGCAATTCTCCGCACCGCAGGACCCCTTCGCTGCCGTCCAGGGGCGCGCTACTCGGGCTCATCCACGGCTTCACCGAAAGGACTAACCCCCGTATCCACCACAACATTGTGGAACTCCAGCGTGAACCAGGCATCGAATTGCTCCGCGCTGAGCAAGCCCTGCCAGGCTTCGGGCTTCAAGTCCCACTGCGCCAGTTCCCGCTCCAGCAGCTGCACCTTGAACGCCTCCAACGAAGCAAAGATGTTCCTGGGATAAGGTAATGCATTCACCAGGATAATCGTGGATCCCCGCGTCATGGAAGCAGTCGGCGGCTCCACAGCGCCGCCCTGCGCTTTTGCCCACGCGAGGAATTCCGGACGCGGGAGAATCACCACCGCACAACGGTTCACCACCTTGGGCGCCTGCATCCGGAACCGTATGGGCGGCTGCTGCGCGATGTATTCCTCCAGGTGGTCTTTGACGTTCCAGTATTCCTCAATACGGATGCGCTTGCTCAGGATATCTTGAACCCAACCCCGGCAAGACTCCGGCACCGGATTGAAAAGCTGCCGGCGTTCCACGGCATTGATGAAGTCAATCCCTTCCTCCAGAGTCAGGTAGGTCTGTCCATAAGGTGAGAACGGCAGATTCATGGCCAACCGGCTCGCCACGTAAGACATCGTCTCCCATTCGCGGGGACGAATCGTCGTCGCCAGGCGGCTGTACAACACATCTTGGAGCATAGCTTCCAGGGTCGGCGAGATGGGATTGAGCCGGTAGCCTGCCTCTTTGACTTCGACATATTCGTCACCAAAGGTAAATGTCAGAAAGCCCAGCACCAGAAAGGACTCCAGGGCGACGTGGGTCCGCGCATGTTTCAGGATGCGCTCCACCAATGCCGTGTGCCCAAAGCTATCGGCGACGCGCAAGCCCCAGGGCACTGCCGAAAACCAATCCATGAAACGGCGCTCCACCTCCGGGAGATCTTCTTCTTCCACGTCATCATCAAAACTGAGATCGTATACCGCATCGAGCGCCGGAATATCCTCGCCCGTGAGGGTGTGCAGCTTCTCGCTTGCCGCGCGGTAAATGGGAACCCGCTGCTCTTCCGGGAGCAACGGGGCGTTTTCATCAACGAAATGGAATTTCATGACGCCTCTCTTTCGCCTACAGGCAGGGGCACGTCGCACAGGGGCGCGTCGTGTTTGTCGGTGTCACGTAGGGGCGCGTCGCGACGCACCCCTACCATTTGCGGACGCGCCCCGCCATTCAATAGCGCGCCATTCGAAGGCGCACCCTCTTCATCCACCAATACGATAATGCCGTGCAGATGATCAGGCATCACCACCCAAATATCCAATGCCACATACGAGTATTGCTCTCGAAGCCAGGTCCACGTTTGCGCTGCGATGCGCCCCCAATCGGAAAGAACGATCGCCCCGCGCACAATCTCACCCAACACACCATTGCGCTTCTGCACGCAGAGCGTCACAAAATAGGCGCCAACCGGGTGGTATCAACCCCCGCCAGGCATATGGAACGGCGATGATGGTATTTCCAGAGTATAAGGGGGCATGCGCCCTCCTCGCACCACAGATTGCTGCAACCCGACACCTCAAGTGTAGCGCAATTCGAAATAACGTGCAATCGCCCCCCGCTAGTCCCAGCAATTCCAAAAACTACAATGGCAAAATCGGCTCAGATTTCCATTACCTGCCTGTCTGTTTTCTCAATCGTCATCAACCGGTCCTTGTGATTGAAAAATAAATATAGCTACCGCATCGTAATTGCAATAGTATTTTCTAGTGGTCAGACATGGGACCGTATCAATACGCTGTTGGACCGTAACACTTCAGATTTCCAGCGCCGGGCGCCAGTTTCGGGTTCCGGACTTTTCAGCGAAATCGGTGATTTCGGTGATCGAAAAACCGCCAAACCGAACACCGAAACACACCGAAACTCGCCGAAACACACCGAAACACCCGGAAAGAGCCATCGGGTGCAGGGGGCAGAGAGATGGGGTGTGGCCGAGCGGTCATACCTGGTGCAGGTCTGAATTTCCATCGGCAGGCGCAACTCATCATCGCGGCTTTGGTCCCTCTCGGTACGAAGAGCTCCGCCTGGCAAAGCCACCTTTGCCCGCCGACTGGCGGGAGTAAGGCTA
>JAKJAC010000335.1 GCA_022707705.1 Chloroflexota bacterium | reverse complement strand
ACCCCAGTACCAAAATCCAATTGCGTTGACCCGATTTATGGTGTAAAATAAGAATAGTGTGGTTGACAGAGATTTTGAAGTTCGGTGCACCATTGAGGTTTGGAGATGCAAAGAGCATTTCCCCTGGATAGGTCTATGCCGGGCAGGTGATTTATGTCGAAGGGTTGGATCCGAAAATTCACGTTAGGACTTGTTTTGACGCTCCTTCTGTGCCTGGGTTGGGTTCCCAAGGGTCAGGCGCAGATAGGGGGAGACTATCGCTATTTCGCGGAAACCCGACATGCCGTTCGTGGTGAGTTTCTGGAATTTTTCGATACGTATGGTGGGCTCAGCGTCTTCGGATACCCGAAAACGGAGCCTTTCGTTCAAGACGGTCTTGTCGTGCAGTATTTCCAGAACGCGCGCTTTGAGTCGCATCCTGAAAATCCCGCACCCTATCGCGTGCAGCTGGGACTTCTGGGTGTGGATCTGAAATATGAGCGTCCGCGTGTTGTGCCGCCAGCTGTTAGCTCACGTTTGCGGCACTATTTCCCCGAGACCGGGCACACCGTCGCTTATGCCTTCCTGACCTTTTTCAAAGCCAACGGCGGCATTGATGTTTTCGGTTACCCCATAAGCGAGACGCACTTCGAGAACGGTCTCGTGGTCCAGTATTTTCAACGGATGAAGCTGGAGTGGCACTCTGATGATCGTGTTACCCCAGTGCGTATTGGGAATCTGGGGGAATTATACATTGAAGTCTATCGCGACCGTATTCCGCTTGAGGCATTAGCTGGGGTTGAAAATGCGCAGATTCAAGACCTTACTCCTGAGATAACTCCTACTCCTCTCAGCGGTGCTCTGCGGGCTTCCATGTCCTTGCGTTTCTCGGTGCTCGACCAGCAGAAGAAACAGATGGCTTCTGTGTTGGTCAACTCCGACGATGGGCAACCGCGTCCCAACGCGCAGGTACAGATTCAATTGACCGGCGCCGCAGGGGAACCGCTGGGCACAAGCGAGGTGGTACTCACGGATGCTCAGGGCTTTGCCAGAATCCCGCTATCCGTTGTTGGAGGGCGTAACGGCGACAAGGTTTTCGTGCGTGCTACAGTGACGTTCGAGACACTGCAGACGGTGGCTGAGGACGTCTTCCTGCTCTGGTGGTGAAGTTAGATCCCAGGGACTTATGGATGGGAGTGCCGTAATCGCGCGAGCTAGAGCTCGCGCGATTTTCGTGCTAATCAGAGAAACTGTGTTTGAGGCGCCTCGGCAAAGCGCGTTGGGAAAGCGCTAAGCCGCCCCCTGATTATCCTCAGCGTTTCCTGCCAACCCAAGACGATCGAGTAACCGCTTGAGCCAGCTGCGCCGTTCCGGGGATTGCCGCGTGGGAGCCTGGACCCGGCGAATTCGTTCTACGGCGCGCCGGAGTTTTTGCATTCTAATCGCTTGCTTTTCGGACTCTGGGTTGTTGCTCATAAGCCCCTTCTACTTGCTGGGTTTCTCAGATTTGCCCTTAGCAGAGGGTTTCTCACTAAAGGTCACAAACATATAACCTACGCCGCGTACATTTTGGATGTATATGGGGTGCTCTGGGTCCGGTTCTAATTTGCTGCGTAAGCGGCGAATATGCACCCGTACAATGGACCGCGCCCCCCAGGCGTCTGCTTCGTAGCCCTGAGCGCAGCGCACCAAATCTTGAGGGGTGCACACCTGATCTGCACGCTGCATCAGGCACTCCAATAGCCGGAATTCCGTGGGCGTCAGATCCACGCGCTGATTCTTGAGAGTGACCAGGTGTTTGGCGCGATCGATGATGACGCCACTGATTTGTAGAAAGCGCTCTTCATCGGGGGGCTTGGGCTGCGGCACCGGCACGTCGACATTGGCGAGCTCCTGCACGGTGCGTTGTAAGCGCTCCAAGAGCACACGCCGGTGACGTTCCTGTTCCAGTTCCGAAAGCCCGCGTCGCACGGTAGCGAGAATTTCCTCAACCGGGCAGGGTTTCAGCAGATAGTCGTAGGCGCCATGCCGCATGGCTTGGATTGCGGTTTCCAACGCGCCATAGCCCGTGATGAGAATCACAATGATCTCGGGATTGCTCTTGTGCAACTTCTCCAATACCTGCATTCCCTGAAGCCCTGGCAGGCGCAGGTCGAGGATGACGAGTTCGAAGGGTTCTCCTTGCGCGACGAGGCTGAGCGCCTCTTCCCCTGATCCCGCGAGCGCGACGTGAAAACCCTCCAGTCTCAATACCTCTCCCAGCGTGATTCGTTCGGCAGCCTCGTCATCCACAATCAGAAT
The DNA here is from genome assembly GCA_022707705.1 of Chloroflexota bacterium. Taxonomy (GTDB): domain Bacteria; phylum Chloroflexota; class Anaerolineae; order B4-G1; family SLSP01; genus JAAZNO01. The sequence continues at coordinate 1,803 of JAKJAC010000335.1, read as the reverse complement.
ACGTGATTCTGCCATCAGTTTTCCTCCCGGTGTCTGGGCAGGCGTACGATAAAGGTGGCGCCTGCTCCTGGTGTGCTCTCGACTTCGATGGTGCCTCCATGGCGCTCGATGATGCCATAGCTGATTGCCAGGCCAAGGCCGGTGCCGGTGGGTTTGGTGGTGAAGAAAGGTTCGAACAGATGCTCGCGCGTTGTTGGGAGGAGTCCGGGACCATTGTCGCGAAAGGCTGCGACCAGCTGGTCGCGTTCAGCGTGGTAAGCCGTGCCGACCCACAGCTGCCCACCAGTCTCGAGCGCCTCGATTGCGTTGATGACGATATTTAAGAATACCTGCGTGAGTTGATTGGTGAATCCCTGTACGGGTGGAAGGTCTGGCGCCAGTCGCACGACGAGCTGGATGTTTGCTTGCTGCAGGCGTTTATTCGAGAAAGCCAGCGCATCTTCGACGGCTTTGTTGATATCCACCTGCATGGCGATGCCCGAGGCGGGGCGGTAGAAATCCAACATGCGTCGCACAATTCCCATCAGATGGCTGATTTCTTGTCGAGCGATACCGAGGTAGCGTTGCCGCTCGGCTTCCGCGAGATTGGGATGTGTGGCAAGGTGCATGCTGTTCTGCACTGCTTGCAAGGGATTGTTGATTTCGTGCGCGATGGAAGCAGTAAGTCTGCCGATAGCCGCCATTTTCTCCGCCTGAATCAATTGGCTTTGCGAGCGCTGTAATGCCTCGGCAAAGGCGGTGAGCTCACCGTAGAGGCGTGCATTTTCCACGGCAACCGAGACGCTGGAAGCCACGCGCTCCAAAACCGGCAGGCTTTGGGAGTCCAATGTGCCTGCATGACCGACCACGGTCAATAGCCCAATCGGCTCATCGTGCATCATCAGCGGCACATAGAGCAGATCGAGCGGCGAGATGCTCAGCACCTCCGACCAAAAGCTGTTATCCACGGCTGACTGGAGCACGGAGCGCCGCTCGCGCAGCGCCTGCGCTGCGGCATCCTGCGTGACCGGCGCGATACGACCCTCGAGCCACGCGCCTTCGGGTCCCCGCGAGGTGCGCACCACCCATTCGCCCTCTTCTTCATCGTAGAGCACGATTGCGAGCATAGCGGCTTCCACCAACCGCTCCAATCCTTCCAGCGCCGCCGTGAGCACCTGATCCAGGTCCAGGCTTGCGGATACGCGCCGGTTGATTTCATCCAGCGCGGCGAGCTCCTGGTTGCGTTGGCGCAATACTTGCTCGGTGTGTCGAATGCGCAATACCGCGTGAAGCCGCGCCAGCAATTCCTGGGAATCGAAAGGCTTGGTGATGTAGTCATCGGCGCCGAGTTCCAAACCCTGCGCTTTGTTGCGGGTCTCGCCGACTCCCGTGACCAGCAGCACTGGAACCTGGTTCAAATCCGCGTCGGCTTTGAGCTGTTTGAGGATATGAAAACCATCCAGACCGGGGAGCATGACATCGAGTAAAACCGCATCCACCGGATGCCCTGCCAGCTGTGCCGCGCGCAACTGCTTTAGCCCATCCTCGCCGTTCGAGGCAACCAGGACTTCGTAGTGTTTCGAGGCGAGAATTTCCTGCACCAACGTGATGATGCCCGGATTGTCGTCCACAATGAGAATACGTGATTCCGGCATTTTGGCTCCGTTCGAATTCCATGCAGCAAAACCAACTGACAGCGCGTCTAAGAAAAGTATAGCGTATTTTGCAAGCTTGTAAAATGCCCTTTGTTGAAATCGTTTTTCGCGGCGCGGTGTAGCCGCGCCGCGAAAAATCCACAAATACAGAGCGGCAGGACATGTTTTT
>JAKJAC010000334.1 GCA_022707705.1 Chloroflexota bacterium | reverse complement strand
AATGCGCCTGCAGCGCAGTCAGAGCCGCATCGCGCACGACCGGGATAGTCAGCACCGGTTGCGGTCCCGTGAAGACGCCCAACCCCGCGGTCGTGATGGTAAAAGGGGCAATTTCGCGCGCCGCCTGGCTCAACACCGCGTCGAGCGCCTCCCCATCGTATCGCTCCGCCACATGGTAGGAAAAGTGCGGGATAGGGGTCTCGAAAACATCGGCGACGCCGAACTTCTCGCGCAATTCATCCCATAGCGCCGCGACCTCTTGGCAGTGTTCCTCATCCAGAACCGAGACCACCGCCTCCAGTGGTTGCGCCGGCGACGTCAGCTGCCCATGCGTCACTGCACGGGCAATCTCATCGGCTTGATGTCTGTGTCGTTCCGGGTCGCTGCTCACAGGTTTTTCTGCTTCCCAGTCGCGTTGCGATTCACTCTTGGCTATTATACCCTGGATTTGTCATAATCCTGACAATAGGTCTTTGTGGGGCGCGCTTCGCGCGCCCCACAAAGACCTAAGAAAAACCCTCTTCGTCTGTCTGTGGAGCCTCTCTGGGGCTTCCCAGATCAGGTGTCAACACTTCTTCTATTGGCAATCTTCCTCAAATCGAATCCCATGCCGCTCGAGCTCTGTCAGTACCGGCTCGAAGACCTCCGGCAGAATTGGAATCAGCACCCCGCTGCGTTGCAGCGTGCCTTCGAGCAGCAACCGCGCCGCGATAGCCGCCGGCAATCCCACCGTGCGCGCCATCGCGCTATCCCCGCCGGGAATCCCATACGCCAGCAGCGTCGAAGTCGTCATCTCACTGTGATCGGCATAGGCAGCGCCAAATTCGTGCCGCATAATCAGCATATCCCGCTCATTCTCCGCATAGCCCATGCGCGCCAGCATAACCGCCGTCAGCACGTCAATCGCTCCGCCATGTTGCACGGGCAGCGCTTCCGCCGAGAACAGCCCCAACCATGCCAGCGCCTCCAGCGGCGCCGTGTTTGGCGCCAGTCCCATGCGCGCGGCGATGCAGCGGCGCAGCGCTTCCGGGCTATGCTCCTCGCAACCGAGCAGGTCTGCGGTCCACTCCCCCAGGGAGCTCTGCGACCAGCTCCGCACTTCCAGCTCCAGGAAACCCAGCTTGAGCAGGATATTGAGCGCCTCGCACCATCCGGGATTGCGCAGCGTGCCGCGGAACACGGTTTTCGCCGTCTGGATGCCGTAGCGTTCCGCGTAGGGCAGCGAATCGCGATTGGGATAGCCTTCGAGCGGCGGCAACCCCGGAATGTTCACACCCCAATGATGTTCGAAGAGCTCGCCTGCAGGAATGGTGATTTCCTGCCCCTCTTCCAGATAATGCGCCGGATTGCGACCCGCCAGCAGCACGCCCCGCGGGCTCCACGAGAATTTGTAGCCGAGTGGGTTCGTCGCCGCTTCCGGGGCGGGCAGACCCCCGCACCAGGAGCGGAAATGCGTTACCTCGCCCCCGTTGCTCTGAATGCGGCGAATCACGCGCATGGCGGACATGTGGTCAATCCCTGGATCGGCGCCCACCTCGTTGAGCAGCGTGAGTCCCGCGGCTTTCGCGGGTGCGTCGAGCGCCTGCATTCCCGGGCTGACGTACGACGTCGTCACCAGGTGCTTGCCGTGCGCCAGGCAGAGCTCTGCCACCTGCACGTGATAGATGTACGGCAGCAGGCTGATGACCACGCGCACTTCCGGCGCGGCGATAGCCGCCTCCAGCGCCGGGCGATTCTGCACATCCAGATGTTGCGCTGCGCCGCGCGGGCGCCCCTGCAGCAGCGCTTGCGCGCGTTCCACCTCCAGGCTCGCGACCCGCACCTGGACCTCGTCCAAACTCAGTAGATAGCTAATCGCAGGGCTGGCAACCATGCCGGTCCCAAGTACAAGAACGGTTTTCATAGCAGATGGTGCTCCTCTTGCAGACTAAAACCTACAGATGTTTTTCCAGATACCGGTAGGCGGGCGTCAGCTCGCCGTGCCACAGAATCATCGCATTCTTGAGCACGGGCGGCAGGTCGGTATCCTCGAACGCCACAGTATAATCCGCGTTGGCGATATGAGGGATATAGGGCGCCAGCGTGCTGCTGAAATGCGCCGAAGACTCGCGGGGCAGCTCACAGGGAAGATTATCCACCGCAAGAATGACCACCCCCCTGCCGCTGCATGCCTGGGCATCCGCGCCCGCTTCCTGCGGCTCACAGGTGATGGGATCATAAACGTAGACCGGACTTCCCGGAGTCGTGGCGTGAACCGTGCATTCGATGGCGCCCTCCGTATCGCAGCTGATGTCTCCGATGACTTGCAAGCGCGGGCAGGCGGCTTGCTCGAAGAGCGCGCGCTCGAAGAGCGCCCGCAGACCTGCCTTGGTAACCAGTCTGGGATAGCGTGGGGTCCAGAAAATCCCGTTGATGAGTACCGTCAGAAACGGCAGATAGGACTCGAAGCGCGACCGGTACTTCTCCGGATGCTCGTAATAATCCTGAAGCGTAAAGGACGTCTGGGGGTCTACGACTTCGACGATATCCGCTTCTTTGAACACCACCTTATAGACGTGATGCGCGTCTCCCGGCTTGAGCTGCGCCAGTTCCGCCGGGCTGACCTCAATCACCGGCAGCAAATCGAAAATCTGCTGTGCGCCGCGGGAGACATTGCCATAACCGGCAAAGCCGCATACCAGCGGCGTGATTTCCTCCGGCAAACCCTCACGGATGATTTGCGCACCCACATCGCTGATGGCCTGGCGCGCCGCATCGAGGTCACCGTAAGCCAGCGCGGGTTGCAGCCTCTCAAACGGGGTGGGGATGCCCTCCGCGCCAAACCGCTGCCCCAACGCCCAAAGTGAATCAATCATCCCTGCCAGTCCCGCATAATCGCCAAAGAAAACCACCCGCTTGCCATGTTCATCCACCATTCGCTCATAATCCAACAGCTGGCATCCCAATTCCATCAGTCGCCGCAACATCGGCATATTGGCAGGTTGCCCTTTGATGGTGTGCGAGAAAAAGAGATAGGTCTTCTCCGCTTGTAGTTCTGGGATGGGAATCTCCTTGATCGCCAGGACCACCGGGCAATCATCGAGGCTCGGGCTGACCTTGGCGTTTGCCTCAAGATATTCCGCCGTGCTGAACGCGCGGATGGGCGACTCCTGCACCACAAATTCGATCTCATGTGCTTCACTGAGCGCCGCCAGATGCTCCGGAATGAGCGGGGTGCGTGCTTCCCAGATATTCTTGTCTTCCAGCCGAATGCCGATACAGGGTGTCATAGAGTGCTCCTTGAGGGTTTTCAGGTTCAAATTCATCGTCTCTCCAGTATACCATGGGACCCATACCCCCTTCAATGAGTGATGTACACCTCATAATAGGTCGTTTGTCCCTTGTCTCGTCGTGCCCGCTGTCCTTCTCCGTAGCCGCGATTTCCAATCGCGCTTTGCTTGCGTGCCGTGCCTGCACGCCGCAGCCTCCTCTCGCCACCGCAACCTCAGCCGTAACCAATGTATCGCAAACTTCAGTTTGCGCGCTGAATAACAACCTGGACTTGCCATCGCAGCCCCACCTGCCGTAAATGCCCTTCTCCGTAGCCGCGATTTCCAATCGCGCCTCCCCCCTCCCCCGCGTCTGCGCGAGTGAAGGGGGATGGGTTTTTAGAGGTTTTTTGGCGACGCGGTTGACCCGCGGCGCGCACGGCGCGTGCCAAAAAACCGAAAAGGGAGAAATTACCACCGCAAATTGGCGCCGTTGGTCTGTGGCGCTTATTACCCAGGCGAGGATTCCTGTAACCGCGATTTCAAATCGCGTCTTTCCGTTGCCGTGCTCTGCCGATGGGTTCCCGGCGATTCATCGCCCGGCGCCTCTCGAAACCGCCCCCCGGCTGAAAGAAAATTTGTCAACCTGGGCGATTGACCGTATACTGAGAGCTAAAGCAAACGCACCGATCCAGCTCCAGGAGGCTTGATGAACGACACGCACCGCCTGTTAGCCATGCTCTCCGATCAGCCGGCAGACCGCGACCGGCTCAACTTCGACCCCTACGCCAAGACCCTGGCGGAGATTATCGCCGACCCCGCCACGCGCACGCCGCTGACCATCGGCGTCTTC
>JAKJAC010000333.1 GCA_022707705.1 Chloroflexota bacterium | reverse complement strand
GGGGTGTGCAATGGGTTATCTGTGGTGGAGAAACAGGACCGGGGGCGCGTCCGATGGACCCGGTGTGGGTATATCATCTGCGCGATCAATGCTCGTATGCGAGCGTCCCATTTTTTTTCAAATCATGGGGAGACTATGCCGATGCTTGGAACATTCCGGATGACGTTTCTTTAGTGGACGTCAAGAATCGTGCCAGTGTAAATGCTGGTGAAACAACTATGTTTCATGTTGGTAAACGCGCCGCTGGTCGCATGCTCAACGGAAGAACTTGGGATGAATTTCCAACGGTAGGCGGAAACTTACAGGAGGAGACATGCTAAGGGTTGGAGATCGTGTAACCAAAGCGGCAAACGAACTAACAAACGTACCGGAGTTCTCCGGCGTCATAAAGCGTTTTTGGCGTTTCGATGCGAATCGCACGATGGTGGAAGTTTGCACCGGTGCTGTAGGCGCGGAGAACTGCATTTTGACGTGTGTGTCAAATCTCCGTCCAACATTGCACGAACCTGGTGCGACTGCTGATAAGCAGGTGGAGTAATGCATTTCGCTCTGATGACCCTGGATTCATTCATTGCACCAATGATGAATGATGAGTGAAAAGCTAAGAGGTGTGAATGTACGTCATAACTGATACTGTGGTTGTTTGTGGTCAGTTGTTTACGCGCGTGATTGGAACTGCTGATAATCTCAGTGATATTGGGAAAGATATGTTGCGCCCTGGCGTAGCGATTTCACGTGTAGACGAAGAAACAGAAGCCCCCAGCGTAGTGCTGGGGGACTCCTGGGCCGAGGTCACGCCAGAGGATCGAGCCAACTGGGGCCGGAAGCCACCTACTGCTCTGACCATGGTTTGTCTACGGTGAAGCACCTCCCTCGGACAAGGTGATTATAGCATGGACAACGAAACGACACAACTTACAACTAAAGACATTGATGATCTAACACAGCGAATCAACTACGTCTTCTGGAATTGGCGGGTCTTCGCCAGTACTGACACGAACGAGCTGTACGATGCCACGTCATGGCGCGACCGGATGATCAAGGCGCTGCACAGTGTCACCAAGCCATCACGACGCCCACATGCGATGCCGGTCATCCTGGATGTGTTGACCCACACGCTAAGCGAGATGGAGACGGCATTCTACATGCTGGAGGATGCTGAGAAGGCAAGCGGCGTCAGGACGTTCGCCATTGAGAACGCGCGGCTCAGCCGTGAAGCGCAGGCGCTACGGTCACAGGTGGCGACGTTGGAGCAGCAGCTCGCCGCAGCGCAGGCCGAGGGCGTAGCCTGGCGGGAGCGCGCTCTGGCAGCAGCGCCCGCGAGTGTGACTATCCCTGCGCAGACGGTGACAGTACGATCGAAGCTCGACAAGGAGATTTTGCGCCTGATCGCTGTCACGGGTCTGGCGCGCAGCTGGCATGTGATTTCCAGGATCACGGCGATGGGATTAACAGAGCATGACAATGGTGTGCGCAATGCGCTGAAACGGCTCAAGGACACAGAGCTGTTAGCAGATTTTGTCTGGAATGGGAAACCACAGCAATGGACACCACGAGCAGGTGGGGGGCGGCAACTGTTGCGCCTTACAGAGCGCGGGCGAACATGGGCGGAGATGGCATTCAAGGTGACGGCAGTGCCGTGTGAGCTGGATGAGCCGGTACAGAAACACAAAAGTGTCGCGCACGCGGTAGCGATCCTCGAAGCACGCGACCATCTTCGGGCTGTCGGGTATGTTGTCAACGATGCGCCTGACCCGCTTCTAGTGCGCGATGATGAGCGTTGGGGGCAACGCACAGAGCCGGACCTGGTGGCTATGGAGAACGGCGTCTTCTGGCCGGTTGAAGTGCAACTGGAGATAGATCGCCGTAACGATGAGAAGTGGGCGAAAAGCCTCAGCCTGGTGCCACGGATGTTTTTGATTACAGTCAACGTGCTGACGTGTGAGAAGCAGGTTGAGATTTTACTCCAGGCGGTGCGCTGGAGCCGGTTGCCACAAGGCGAGATCAGGCTAGCGAGTTTGGAGGCAATGGATGCAGGAATCTGGCAGTGGCTCGTGATCCACTCATAGTTCACCCCTGGATCGTGAATGAATATAGGATCATCAGGAGGTAGGATGGCACAAATAAAGCGCCGCAGGCAGTCTGTGATTAACGTAGAGATTCTCGCTGATCGTTACCAGAGCGGTGAGGTAGTGTTACGCCCGATCTACACGTATGCAGATGATAGTGAAGGATATGGGGCAGCCCATCGTTGTACGCTTGGCAAAACTGCGGAGGAGTCGGCTGCGCAGGTGTGGGACTTTATGTTCACGTGCCTTGCTGATATGCAAGAGGAAGCTCCGCACGTAGTGTTGCGCATGGAACGTAATCCAGATGATGGGTGGTCTGGGACATTGGTGACAGCGCTGGCGCTGGCCGCAGCGCATGAACTGGGAATCACGGTAGTGCAAACTGACGCGGCGCAGTTGCCGTTGTTCAACCTGGTGGCTTGAAATTGCGATGTTGATAGTGTATGATAATCGTGACACTGATGAGGTGTACCGATGGTTATTATTGAGGATGGGGGGAACCGATTGGAGATTTCGGCGCGGTTAGCCGCGATGATCCGACGCTTGTTAGAGGCGCAACGGATTATTGAGGCTGCTACGAAAGGCCGCATCGAACTCAACTTCGCTGGCGACAGAGTGCGTAAATCGGTAACGATTTGCGACGATTGATCCCATATTGATTTTCTTTCTGCGAAGAAAATTCGAGCAGAGTGGTGACAGTGGTTCCGATAGCGGCAGCTGTGAAAGACCTGGGATAAGGTTAATCGGGATCACAAGCCGTAATCTCCCTACACGGTCGTGGTGGTGGAAGGCCACCCGAGGGTTACTCGATAGTGACCCCTGAGGGTTAGCGTAATCAGCGCCCAGATAGCTCTTGCTATCTGGGCGTTTTGTTTGTGAAGTTACGACTGCTAAGAATGAATTAGCGGAACTGTTGGAGGTGGATGATGCCAGAAGTTGTGTTGGGTCCTGAGTTGTTAGCCGCGATGGCGGGGGTGATTCTTAGCTTGGCGTTTTCTTACGTGCCAGGTTTGAAGACCTGGTACAAAGAGCTCTCAGGTGAGTGGAAGAGGTTGATCATGGCGGGACTGCTGCTGGTGACAGCGCTGGTGCTGTATGGTCTAGGCTGTGCCGCCGTGGTTAAGGGCGTGACGTGTTCGAGGGATGGTTTTGCGCAACTGGTGTGGATGTTCTTGGTAGCCCTCGTCAGCAACCAGAGCACGTATACCATCGCCGGCAGCCAGGAGCGGAACTGGCATGTGTACGACGAGGAAGATCTGCCGGAGATGTAGGCGGATGGAACTCGGCTTTGTAGCTACTATCGCTGGCGCTGCCGCAACACTGATGGCAGCGTTGGTCACGCTTTTCAAGGTACGCGATGAGCTGCTCAAGATTCGCGCCGAACGACACAAGATCGAAAGTGAACGTGAGCAGATTGAGACTTGCGCCTCTGACCAGATTACACGCACTGCGTTGTCGTTGATAGAGCCGCTGGAACAGCGGGTTGTAGTGTTGGAGGCAGAAAAAGCGCGTTTACAAGATGTCGTTGATAAGCAGGGCGAGAAGATCGCAGCACTGCAATGCGAAAACACCCAGTTGCAGCGCGATGTTGCTGCCGGACGTGATGAGAACACCCGGCTATCGAATGAAATCGGGAATTTACAACGCCAGAACGATGTATTGACGTCGTCATTGAACCTGCAGGGTGAGGAGATTTCCGAGCTGAAGACGGATAATGCACGGCTGCTCGAAGGTGTGGGGTTGCTAACACGCCAGGTAGAAGCGCTGGGACAGAGACCAGTTTATCAGGCTCAGCCTATGAGGAAGCGTTAAGATGGTCAATTTACTAATCAATGGTGGTTTTGAGGGCGGGTATCGCCCTCTTTGGGATGAAGGCACCCAGACCAAACCGCACCATACCGCCTACGTCTACGAGGTGGACCGTACAGGCGGTCCAATCACCAAACACTACACCGTTGAACGCGGGGAAATCCACAATCCGGTGGGATGGTGGGCCTGGTACGCGCACCAGCGCAACGATGAGACGCCGGTGCCGTGGGACCCTGCCAACCGCAT
>JAKJAC010000332.1 GCA_022707705.1 Chloroflexota bacterium | reverse complement strand
GGGACGGTACCTTGTTTCATGAGGTGGGAAGCTCGCGTCTGCGCGAGTGGGGTGATTCCACCCGACGCCGCTTCGCAGCCTGCTGGCGGAGGGGAAACGAGCTCTCAGGTAGTTTCCTATTAAAGGCGCCTTCCAACAGTCGCGGCGTGGTGGAGGATTATTGTGATAAAAACCGAGTCTTATCTCCGACAGATTAGAAAACACTATCCAGATTTACCGATTGATACGGCTACATTAAACCAAGACGGACAATATAATGATATTGTTGTCGTGAACGACGCGCTCATTTTCCGATTTGCTAAAGTCACTGAATCAGTCGAAACACTTCGAAAAGAGATTCATATTCTGAGAAGTTTACAAGGTCAAGTATCGCTGGCTGTTCCAAATCCCACTTACAACAATGCTGAGACAAATATCATCGGCGAAGCATTTATTGGTTACCCGATGATTCCCGGCAGACCTTTGTTATTTCACGATTTCGAAGCAATTACCAATGTAAAAGCCCGTGAGAGAATCGCTAACCAGTTATCCGGGTTTCTTTACGAATTGCACCACATCTTTGCGCATAGTTTGGTTCCAATCGAACTACCATTTTGTGACACTCAAGACGAGTGGAAGAATATGTATGAGCGTATTCAGGCACAGCTCTTTCGTTACATGCGCCCGGATGCTTGCCAGCAAGTGGCGAAGCAATTGGAGGATTATATAGGCAACGCAGACCTCTACAAGTTTGAACCTGCATTTAGGCATGGAGATTTTGGCGCCGAAAATATCCTATATGATCCAGATGGACAGTCGGTTGTTGGCATTTTGGATTTCGGGGGAGCCGGGTTGGGGGATCCGGCAGTTGATTTTGCTGGTCTCTTTGCCTCTTATGGAGAAGAATTCTATAAGCAATGCTGTTCGTTTTATCCAGAAATGGAACATGCTATGATGAGAGTGCAGTTCTACTGTCAGACATTCGCATTGGAGGAAGCCTTGTTCGGAATTGAAAATGGCGACCAGGTAGCATTCGAAAATGGTATTGCCAGGTTTGTGTAGAAGGAATGGTTCTCAAAACTCTATCTCCGCCCAACAGCGGCATCAACCCGACCGGCGGTCAGCCGCCGAGTCTTAAGGTCGAAAGTGGTTGTGGCCGCTAGCGGGTTATGCTGAGCGTTAGACGCATCTAAGCGAGAAGGTACGTCAAGATTAGAAAGGGAAAGGATATGAATGAGACATTGCAAACGATTTTCTCCCTCCGCACGATCCATGGAGATTTTTCGGAACAGGAGATCAGTGAATCTGATTTGAATTGTATACTCGAAGCGGCGCAGCGGACAGCCAATGCTTCGGCGCGGCAGAGCTATTCGATCATTGTGCTGGAGGATCGAGCCAGGATGCGTGAACTATTCGGCTATCAGGGGAGCCGGGCGTTGGTCTTCTGTGTTGATTTCACGCGGCTGATGGACACGGCGCGGTATCTTGGGCATCGGTTTGACAACGACGATATCATAAGCTTCATTACCGGGACGATCGATACGGTGCTAGCGACCCAGACCGCCGTAATTGCTGCGAAGGCATTAGGGATTGATTCGTTGATTACGAATGGTCTGCAGCGGAATGATTTTGAGAAGGTCTATCATCTCTTGGGGCTTCCGGAGGCGTCGTGTTTTCCGTTGATTACGGTCGTGTTAGGTTATGCCCGTCAGGAACCGCCCTATCAAAAAGGGCGGGTGAGCCAGGAATTTGTGGTGCACAGGGGACAGTATCGGCATCTAACCGAAGAGCAGTTAGCACGGAGCGTGGCTGAGTATGATGATCATCAGAAACATATCGGACTGATTGACGATTGGGAAAAACAAGGATTTGCGCACTATCTGGATTGGTTCTATACCAAATGGTCGGGGCAACCGGCGGTGGAAAGAGTAGCGGAAGGGAAAGTCAGAGAATTTCAGGAACGGTTAATGAAGAGCGGTTTTTGGTGGCCAATGGAGTAATTAATGAATATTTCCGGAATAGTGTTTTGGTCAGCGAGATGTTGAACACGCAAGGGGGCCGAGGCGTGGAGGGGCTGAGGGGGCTGGGTACAGCCCGTGGGCTGGGTACAGCCCGTTGGGTACAACGAGTACAGCCTGCAACGTAGCGTCAAAAGGCATTTTTAGACAGGATTTACAGGATTGTCAGGATTGACAGAATGATTCCCAACAGGTGTTCAAGATCAAGCTGACCATTTCAGAATCCTGTTAATCCTGTCTCAAACTCCGAAAAATGGAATTTGCGTTAATCAGCGTTCCATCTTTCTCCTCCGCGCCACCACCGGCTGCGAATGCCCCTGCAGCCACACAATCCCGTGCTTCTCGCACGGCTCCTCGCACACCCGTATCTCCTCGAACCCGGCGGCGTCGAGCTGCTGCAGCAGCCCTGGCAGCGAGAACACCCGCATCTCCAGCGCGAACCCCGGTCCGCCGTGGAAGCGCAAGCCGGTGAAGGTCTGGCGGCGCCCATCCCGCGTCACGTTGTCGAGGCGTTGCCCGGCGGGCGTTGCGGTCAGGCCGAAATCGAAGAGCTCCGGGAAGTGCTCAACGGTGGCTCCGGTGGGCGTGAACGGCACGCTGAGCACGAGCGCGCCGCCCGGCTTGAGCAGCTGGTACGCTCCCGCGAAGGCGCGCTCCACGGGTGGGGGGATGTGCTCGAAGACATCCGAGGCGAGCAGGAAATCCAGCGTCCCGTGCAATGCCGGATCGGGCTGCGTGATATCCAGGCGCGGTTCGGCATCGAGGAAGGTGTTGGTGTAGCCGAGTTTCGCCGCGAGCGGGCGCGCGTAGCCGCGCCAATCCGTCAGCCCAATGCCGCTGAGCTCGCGGCGCGCAGGGAACTCGGGCAGCGCCAGGCTCTCGCCCCAGAGCGCCAGGGAGAGCGCGTGCACCATCGCGCGGAAGCGCACCGTCGAGCCGCAGCTGGCGCAGGTAGGCAGCTCGCGTTGCAGGTCGGCGAGGGGGACCTTATGGGGGTTGCCGCAGATATTGCAGCGGAAAGCCAGACTGCGCCTCTCGCCCGGCTTCAGGCGTCCCTCAGCCGTGCGCAGCGTCAGCGTCAGCCGCCCCAGTCCCAGAATCCAGTAGCGCCGCGTGCGCCAGTAGCGGATGCCCCAGCGGGCGAGCCTCTCACTGAGTGCCATGCCGGTTCGCTGCTCGCTGCCCCAGCTTGCGGGCGATCCACGCGAGCGGTTGCGTGAACGCGTACCAGAGCCGCGCGGCGAAGGAGGCGGCGGGGCATTCCACCCGCAGCCGTTGCCACCGGCCGTGTAGACTGGATGGCTCTGCCGGGTGGGGGAAAGCGGGCAGGCTGTGGGGGTCGCGGCTTGCCTCGGAGCGCCCGTAGCGGAAAGCCGCCCGCAGGCGCTGCGCCAGGCTCAGGTCGTAGGCGTGCTCAACCCACGCAGCGGGTGTGTAGAGCACGCAGGCGCCGAGTTCGCGCAAGCGCAGGTCAATCTCGGTGTCGTCGAAGTACCAAGCGCCGGGTACGGCGGCTCCGTTTGAGGATTGCGCCTCCAACCAGATGTCGCGGCGGAAGCTGCGGTTGCCGCCGAAGGTGAAAGTCACGCGCCCGAAGGTGTCGGGATCGGCGTGCATGCCCGCATCGCGGTTGAGGCTGTGGAAGTAGTCCAGATGGCCCCGGTATTGCTTGCACCCGGCGACGTTCATCCGCCGCCCCGGGCGGAGCGCGCCGCCCACGCCATCGGTCGCGGGATGCGCGGCGTAGACGCGGGCGTAAGCCTCAAGCCAGGCCTCGGGCGCGCGGCAATCATCATCGAGGAAGACGAGAATCTCGCCGCGGGTCTCGCGCGCCCCCAGCTGCCGCGCCACTGCCCATCCCTGCTGCGGTTGGCGCAGCACGCGCACCCTGCCCCCATCGAGGCAGTGGCGCAGCGCGCGCGCGGCAGGGAGGCGACTGCCGTCATCCACCACGATTATCTCGAAGCGCTCAGGCGGGAAGGTCTGGGCGAGCACGCTCTCCACGCAGGCGCGCAGCAGGCGCGGGCGGTTGTGCGTCGGGATGAGCACGCTGTAGACCACAGAAACTTGCGGGGTTGCTTCAATCGCCATAGCGCACCACCTCCACGGCGGCAGGGGTTGAGAAGACGGTGGCGGCGAGCCACTCCAACCAGCGGACGTGGCGG
>JAKJAC010000331.1:3816-4164 GCA_022707705.1 Chloroflexota bacterium | reverse complement strand
CATCTCATCAGGACCTGAACGGCGTGTCTGAGACCCTGCTCATCCCACTTTGCTACCGGGCGATAGAAACGCAGCGTCCGGACGCCATGATCAAAGATGAAACAGCGGTGGAGCTGCTCGAGCGGCTGAGTTCTGCGGGACCCATCCGCTACGATTCCAACTGGTTCAAGCAGACCCCCATGGCTAAGATGAACCGGGTATTGCGAATGATGCTCACTCGCGAAATGGATCGTTATGCCCGCGACTTCCTCAGCCGTCACCCGGAAGCGGTGGTTGTTCACATCGGCTGCGGCTTCGACACGCGCTTCAACCGCGTGGACAACGGCTTGGTAGAGTGGTATGACCTGG
>JAKJAC010000331.1:0-3806 GCA_022707705.1 Chloroflexota bacterium | reverse complement strand
CGAGCTGCGCCGGGAGCTGCTTGGCGCCGAAGCCGGATTCTCGGGGGGACGCTATCATCACCTGAGCGCTTCGGTGCTTGAGGAAGCCTGGAAGGACGCATTGAGCGCGCACCGCCAGCGCCCTTTCCTGTTTCTGGCGGAAGGTGTCTTCATGTATTTCGAAGCAGCGCAGGTCAAGGCGTTGGTGCTCGCGCTGCGTGACCATTTTCCAGGTGCAGAGCTGGTCTTTGATGGCTGGAAGCCATTCCAAATCTGGATAGGTAGGCTCGTACTGGGCGATATTTTGCGCTGGGGCCTCTGGCGCGGTCAGGAGCTTGAAGGCTGGGGGGATCCTTCGACTGCGCTCAAGACAGGCGGTATTCGCCTGCTTGATGAGTGGGGCTACTTCGACCGGCCTGAGCCGCGGTTGCATCCCTTTCGCTGGATGGCTCCCCTCTTTCGCCTGCTCAAGCCCATGCGTGTTTTCCACTTCCGGCTTGGAGAGGCGGCGGGATGAAATATCTTTTGGTCTGCTAAACTACAAGGAGAACTGTTTTGAAAGGAGGCGAATCCGATGGCGACCCATACACTTCGCGACCTGAATGCGGTTTCCAAGACGCTCCTGATTCCCTTGTACTTTCGGGCGCTGGAGAGCCAGCGTCCGGATGCCTTGGTGCGCGACCCTAAGGCAGTCGAGTTGGTCGCTCAACTTGACTATGACTTCTCCGGCGTCCAAAAGCTCGATAAAGAACAGATCAATTTCCTGTTGCGTATGCGCGAGTTCGACCGGCTGGCGCGGGAATTCCTGGCGCAGCATCCGGATGGGGTCATCGTTGACCTGGGTTGCGGGCTGGATACCCGCTTCGAGCGGCTTGATAACGGGCAATTCGAGTGGTACGGACTCGATTTGCCGGAGGTGATTGCGCTGCGGAAAGAATTGCTCGAAGAAACGTCGCGGTGTCATTTTCTAGGGTGTTCGGTGCTCGATTTCTCGTGGATGGATGCCCTGAAGGACCAGGCGCACCGGCCTATCCTTTTTCTGGCTGAGGCGGTGCTGGTCTACCTGGAGGAGGCCGACGTCAAGCGGTTGGTGCAAACGCTCGCCCGGCGCTTCCCCGGCGCGGAGCTGGTGTGCGAGGCGTACTCGCCGGTGGTGATTCGCCACCATCCACGCCCGGAGGCAGTGGCGCAGCCCCACTGGGGGCTGAAGAATGATCGCGATGTGGAAGCCTGGGCGCCTGGCATCCGCTTGCTCAGCCGGTGTTCCACCCTCGACCACCCAGAGCCGCGCCTGGGCGTTTTCCAGGTCATGCGCTACTTCCCGTTCCTCGCCAGGATGGTGCGCATCGTGCATTACCGGCTTGGGCAGGCGCCAGGCTAAGCGGGGCTTGGGTGTGGTGGTGGAAAGGAGATGCATGACGCGGCAATTTCCGCAATCCGGCTACGACCCGGTTACGGGCGAATGGAATGATAGCCTGAAAGGGGACTATGGCTGGTCCAACGTCAACTTTGGCGAAGCCGTGCCGGATGTGATGACGCCCAGCACCTGGTCGCTGTTGTGGATTTACATCAACAAAGCCACCCCGGACTTTTTTCCCGGCGGGATTCCCCTCGGCGGAAATATCGCCGGGCGGTTTTACTTCAACCTGAGCCTGCTGCCCTCGCTCTATCACGCATTTGGCATCCATGTGCCCCAGGATAAGTATCATGATTTGATGGGTTCCATGCCGGCTGAACTGGATCTTCCGCTCATTCCGGTTTCGCGCCTGGCTATCCTCTGGCATACGCTGCCGAGAATATTTTACGATAGAATCCAGACCCGGCGCGACCTGCGACAGCTCCCGAGTTATCTGATCTCCCTTGCGAATTGGCGCCGGACTACACAGCCCAAAATCCAGCCATGCTCGGATGCTCCGGGATTGCTCTCCCTGTGGACGGAATCCTTCATGCCTACCATCCTCCGCAGCAATCGCGTGCTGCGCAGCGTGACCGTGAACTTGTCTAATCCCGCTAACAAGCTCAAATCGGATTTACTCGCTCTGGTGGGCGAGGCTGAAGCGACCACGCTCTTATCCAACCTTGCTGGCGCTTCCGGTGACCTGGAAAGCCTGGGACCGCTGATTGGACTGGCGAGAGTCAAAGCTGGCCGGATGAGCCGCGAACAATACATCGAACGCTATGGGCATCGCGGCCCACATGAGGTGGAATTATCTGCTCCGGTTCCAAGCGACGATCCTGAATGGCTGGACAAGAAACTCGCCGATTTCGTCCAATCGGGCGTGGATGTGGACGCCCTCCTGGCGCGACAGCGCGCTGAGTTTGTCGTAGCCTGGCAGCGTTTCGAAATGCGCTTCCCCAACAAAACCCAAGCCTTCCGTCGCAGGCTGGCGCTGGTTGCGGAGGCGGCGAAGAACCGTGAGGCGTTCCGTTCTGAAACGATTCGCCTGTCGCAACTCATCCGCGGGTTCCTTTTGCGGGTGGGGGAAGTGCTGGAAATCGGTGACGACATCTTTTTCTTGACTCTGGATGAAATGACGGCGCTGCTGGCTGGCGATAGACAGGCTCTCGGTGTTGTTTCTGCCCGGCGGGACATGATCCGGCGTTGCAATGCTCTGCCACCTTACCCTTCGCTCATCTACGGGCGCTTCGACCCCTTCAAATGGGCGGCAGACCCCAACCGGCGCAGCGATTTTTACGATGCGCGGCAGACCGGGATCGCACCCATGCCCTCCGCCATCAAAGGCTTTGCCGGCGCGGCGGGCTGCGCCGAAGGAACCGTGCGTCGCATTGACCGCCTGGAGGATGCCAATCAGGTTCAACCAGGGGAAATCCTGGTCACCACTATCACCAACGTCGGCTGGACGCCGCTCTTCCCGCGTCTTGCCGCCATCGTCACCGATGTGGGCGCACCGCTCTCCCATGCCGCCATTGTGGCGCGCGAGTTGGGCATCCCGGCGGTGGTCGGCTGCGGCAACGCCACCATGCTGCTCAAAACCGGCGACCGCGTTCGCGTGGATGGCGGGCGCGGAACGGTCGAAATCTTGACCAGGGCAGGCACAGCATAGGGTCTCGGTGAGGTGATGCCCACCCAAGAGTTGCCCTGTTGCGATGAATCGTCCTCATGGAGTGCGCAAACATGAAATCACCGGATCTGTTTTGGAATATCGTCGCTGCCTACAACCAGGCAACCTGGGCGATGCAATTGGCGCTGCTGGCCGGTGGTGTGGTCCTGACCGGCGCCGTGTTGGCGCGGCCCGTCCCGATCAGGCAGACCATGCTCAAAGGCTTCCTTGCAGTGGTTTTTGCCTGGCTGGCGGTGCTATTTTTCTTCTTGCGCGACGCCAGCCCCATCGGGCGCTTCTTCGCCGGACCCTTGTTCGTGGTTTGTGCGGCCCTTTTTGCGTGGGACATGCGCGCCGGGCGGATTCGCTTCGCGCTACCGCCCGAACGCTGGCGGCGGGTTGGCACCTGGATACTGCTGGCTTCGACGCTGCTCTACCCGTGGGTCAGCTACCTGCTGGGCCACCGTTACCCACGTCTGACCACGCCCATCATGCCCTGCCCGTTCACCGTCGCCACACTGGCGCTGCTCACGGCGGCTTTCCCACAGGTAGATAAAAAGCTCTACGGGTTGCTGCTCGTCTGGGCGGCTTTGGGATTGCCGAAAATGTTCGGATTGTTCGACGTGCGTGAAGATACTATTCTCTTTGCTGCCGGCGTCTATGGGGCAGCGGTGTGGATTTGGGCTTCTAGACAACCCATTCGTGAGGTGAAGCGATGACCGACAAAATAGCTGCCGAAGCCCTGAGCGCCGTCTCGAAGACGAT
>JAKJAC010000330.1 GCA_022707705.1 Chloroflexota bacterium | reverse complement strand
CCGCCATGAAGGAGCCGTTGCAGAGGGCATTCATCACACCGCCGAAGAACAGCCCTCCAATCGCCATGGGGAAGAGCTGCGCGGGGGTCAAGCCGACCAGGAATACGCCAATCCCCAAGCCGATGATGCCGAGCATCCCCATGACGATGCGGCGCTTGAAGCCCCCGAACACGGCAAGAATCAGCCCGCCGGAGAGCAGACCGACGCCCCACCCCGATTCCAGCCAACCCAGCTGCAGCGCCGCGCCCTTGAAGTGCGTGGTGACCAGAATCGGAAGCAGCTGCATGGCAGGCGACACGAAGAAGTTGAGCAGCATCGCCAGCAGACACACCCCCAACAGCCCCTTCCAGTTCCAGATGTAACCGAAGCCCGCTTTGACATCCGTCCACAGGCTGCGGAAGGGCGACGCCCCGAGGCGCTCCGCGGGCGCCGCCGGTTGTGGAATGGTGACGAAGGCAAGCGGCACAATGGCCATCAGCGCGGTGACGACATCAATCGCCATGACGCTATATAGGGGCATGAGCGACATGAGCAGCGCGCCCAGGGGCGGGGCGACGATGTTCAGCGCGCCGAAGAGGGTCTGATTCATTCCCGCCACCCGCGCCAGCTGTTCCTTGGGGACCATCAGCGAGGTGGAGGATTGCATGGCGGGCCAATGGAAGACGCCGCCCAGGGAGCGCGCAACCATGATCAGGTAGATGTGCCAGACCTGGATGCTGCCGGACCAGAAGAGGTAGACGACCCAGAGGGAGAGCAGGGCAATACAACCATCGGCAATCATCATCATGCGGCGGCGATTCCAGCGATCCACCAGGGCGCCCACGAACGGACCCAGGAGCACTTCCGGCAGCAGCGCTGCCAGGGTCGCGGTGGCGAGCACGGTCGCCGACCCGGTCGTCTCAGTGACCCACCAGACGAGGGCGAACTGCGCCAACCGGCTACCGAGGAGGGAAAATGCCTGCCCGGTCCAGATGGTAAAAAACGGCACTGCCCAGTTGCGAGACTGCTTCATAATGTCACCTCAAAATATGAAAGTGTGACTTGTATTTATTTAGGTTTTCGCGTCAAAACAATAACAATATTAATACCGAACTTCATTTTTGTCAATGTGTGTTTTTTGACGACGCGGCGCAACCGCGTCGTCAAAAACACACAAAGAGGCTTTTGGGGCGCTGCCCCAAAAGCCTCTACGAAAATACCACGCCAGGCGCTTACGCCAAATGCTCAACGAACCAGCGGCGGTTGTGCTTGAGGCGGGCGATACGGCGGTCGGTGCGATCGCCGCGCGACAAGCCATGCGATTCCTCCGGGAAGAGCACGAGCTCGGCTTTGACGCCCGCGCGCCTGAGCGCCGTGTAGAGCTGCTGTCCCTGCTCGATGGGGCAGCGCATATCGCGCTCGCTGTGGAGCACGAGGGTCGGCGTCTTGGCATTGCCGATGTAGCGCACGGGCGAGCAGCGCCACAGAGTCTCGATGGTCTCGTAGGGCGGTTGATCGCCAAAAGGCTCCTGGAAAGTCCAGTTGAAGTCGCTGGTGCCCCACATGCTGATGAGGTTGCTCACACAGCGCTGCGCGACCGCCGCCTTGAAGCGCTCCGTGTGCCCGATAATCCAGGCAGTCATGTAACCGCCGTAGCTGCCGCCGGTGACCCCCATCCGTTCGGGGTCAATGTACGGCAGCGCGGCAACCAAATCCGTCCACGCCATGAGGTCATCGTAATCCACGGCGCCCCACCCGCCCCAGATGGCTTTGGCGTGCGCCTCTCCGTAACCCTGCCCGCCGCGCGGATTGCAGAAGGTGACGACGTAACCCTGCGCCGCCAGGTAGTAGAACTCGTGCATGAAGCTGTAGCCGTATTGCGCCAGGGGACCGCCGTGGATTTCCAGGATCGAGGGGTAGCGCTTGGCAGGGTCGAAATCCGGCGGCGTGAGAATCCAGCCCTGGAGGTCGTTGCCCGCAGGTCCCTTGAACCAGACCTCCTCGATCGCGCCCAGGTTCACCTCGCGCAGCCATTTGCGGTTCAACCGGGTGAGCTGCCAGGTCTCGCGGGAGGCGCAATCGAGCATCCAGAGCTGCACCGGATCCTCGAACGTGCCGCGAAGATAACTCAGACGTTGCTGCTGCTGATCGAAAGCCCAGGCGCCCACGACTTCAGCGCCGGCAATGAGCGGTTCCAGCGCGCCATCGGCGACCGTGACCGCGTACAGCCCCGTGCCCCCGTTGCGCGAAGCCTGCGCGTAGAGGCGCGTGCCATCGAGCGACCACACCGGCGGCACGCTCATCGCGCCGACCGTATCCGTGAGCGTCGCCGCGGTGAAGGAGAGGTCGTGCGCCTCGGTCAGGCAGCGCACGGGCGAATCGCCCGGCGATTCGCCTAGTGATTCGCCATCCACAGAGACAAGCCACAGGCGATCGTTCTGCCACCAATCCTTGGCGCCCTTCTGCCCCACGTAGACGATGCTGCGCCCATCCGGCGACCAGCTCAAAGCGCGCTTCTCGCCCGGCGGCGTGCCCAGGCGGCGCATCTCGCCGCCCGCCGCGGGGATGACGAAGAGGTCCACGAGCGCCGGTTCCATATCGGGGTCGGGGGCGCGGTTGGAGAAGAAGGCGATGAAGGCGCCATCCGGCGACCAGCGGGGATTACCTTCGTCGTAGCAATCGCCCTCGGTCATCTGGCGCGCCTTGCCGCTTTCGGCGTTGATCACCCAGAGGTGCCAGCGCTCCTGGGGCAGATAACCGGCGCCATCGAGCGAGTAGAAGAGGCGGGTAATATGCCGGGCGACCACGCCGAGCTGTTTCTTCTTCTCATCCTGCTCGCGCGCGGCGTCCTCGGCATCCTGCTTGCGGAACTGGCACACGAGCGCCGCGCCATCGGGCGACCATTCGAAGCTGTCGAAATCGCCGTGCAGCGTGGTGAGCTGGCGCGCTTCGCCGCCGCCGAAGGGGATAATGTAGAGCTGCGGTTGCGTCGCCGCGCCGCGGTTGGAGATGAAGGCGATGCGACTACCATCGGGCGACCAACGCGGCGTGGTATCGCTATGCTTGCCCGAGGTAAAGCGGTAGGGCACCCCACCCTCGACCGGCGCAATCCACAGGTTGGAGTGCTTCTTCAGCGTTGCTGCATCCGTCTGCTGCACCGCGTAGACGACATGCCTGCCATCCGGGGAGAGCTCGGCGTAGGTCACCGATTCCAGACGGAACAAATCCCGTGCACGAATGAAACGTTTTTGCTTTGACACAATCTAGCTCCTTTAATTAAACAAGTTGCTACCATTGATACAATTCACGCTTGACCGAGGGCTGAGACCAGCTGTGACGGCAAACCGATGACCGCAGACCGGGTTGTTTTCCTTCCAGTCATCCATAGGCAAGCGGGTTGGGTGGGAAAGGCGAAGGGCTGCTCCTGCAGCCTTGGCTGCCAGTGCAGCCTGGGCTTCGGGAGCAGCCGGGCCGCAGGAGCAGCCGGGCTGCTTCTCCAGCCTGGGCGGTTCTCATTTACCCCAGCGCCCGCCGGAAAGCCGGTACAAGAGATAATCGAAGGTGTTGCCCGATAGGTTCCCAACCTGAATCATGCGGAGCGCCATCTCGATGGCTGCGGTCCGCTCCTCGCCGTAGCACTCCAGCAAGGTCGCTCGCGCCGCAGCGGAGGGCGCGCCGCCCGACTCCGCCCAATGCTGGGCGTAGAGCAGCGCCGTCAGCTCATCCGCGGGGCAGGCAGCGGTAACTCCGCTCAACAGCGCCTCGATTTCCTCCTGCGCAAGCCCGCCCTCAAGCGCCATGCGGGCGTGCGCCTGCGCACAATAGCGGCACCCGTTGACCTGGGTGACGGTCAACATGAGGCGCTCGCGGAAGGCGGGGTCCAGCAGGCGCATCGCCTTGCGCAACTCCGCGCGCCGCTGGAAGATGGCGCGCAGCTCGCCGGTAACCTGCCCGAGGCTCTCGTAGCGGCGGCGTGAGAATCCGTCAAAGGCGCCGCCGGCGGCGCTTGCGGGCTTGACGCGGCGCAATGCCTGGTAGGCGGTCCCAATGCCATCGAAGAGGACCGGTGGGAACACGCCCGAGACGCCGACCAGCGCCGCGTAGCCCAAGCCCGGCACGGAGATGACCGCATCGGCAGCCAAATCGCGCAAGGAATGCGCCACTACCTGATCCGTGGAAAGCCACGCAATGCCCGGCGCCTGGGTGATGGACAGGTTCGCCGCCTGGTGGAACTCGGTGCGGGTGAGACCCGGGCAGAGCGCCTGCA
>JAKJAC010000032.1:20315-28608 GCA_022707705.1 Chloroflexota bacterium | reverse complement strand
CTGCAACGGCTCGCCGGTGAGGAGCGCCGTCTCGGTGAGCTGTTGCTCCAGCTTCGTGCGATCGGTGATGAAGACCACCTTGAAGCGCGGCATCGCGGGCAGCGTGCGCAATTTGCGCACCAGAAAGACCATGGTGAAGCTCTTGCCGGAGCCTTGCGTGTGCCAGATCAAGCCGCCGCGCTCGTCGCGGGCTCCTGCCGCAGGGATACCCTGCGCCAGCTGCTCTAGCCGGGTCGCGCCGGTTTGCAGGCGCGCAATCGCCTTGTGCACGGCGCGGAATTGCTGGTACCGCGGGATGATCTTCACCGTTTTGCCATTGACCTGCGTGAAGCAGGTGAAGTTGCGTACAATATCGAGCAGGTGCGCAGGCGTGAGCACGCCCGCCACGAGCAGCTGTTGCGCAGAGAGGGTTTCCACGCCCAGCCCGGCAGCGAGCTGCGGCGGGTCGAGCGGGTAGGGGTCTTTCCATTCCTGATAGTGGCGGTAATCCGCGCCAACCGCGCCCAATTGCGCCGTCTCCCCGCATGTCGCTACGAGCAGTTGCGCCGTATGAAACAACGCCTCCGCGCCCTCTACCTCGGTCACATCCTCCCGCTGGTTGCTGTAGCGCAGCAGTTGGTTGATGGCCTCCGTCAGCGGGTCTTCGATGGTGGGGCTTTTGGCCTCCACCACCACCAGCGGGATGCCGTTGACGAAGAGCACCAGATCGGGCACGATGTAACCCTGCCCCGGCGCCGCCCAGGGCGGATCCACGCGGAACTGATTGATGACGAGGAAGTCATTGCGCTCCGGGTGGTCGAAATCGAGGTAGTGAATGGTGACGTGTTTGCCGCCCTCCGGTCCCTCAACCTGCGTCCCCTTGAGCAGCAGCTCCGTGGCAGCCTGGTTTGCCTCGATGAGATTGGGCTGCCCCAGCCGCTCCAGACGGTTGACTGCTTCATTTATGCGCGCCGCACCTTCAGGGTGCGCCTCGTCCAGCCAGGGCTGATCGGCTGAATCTAGATTGATCCGCCGCAGCGCTGCTCGCAGCCGTCCGGTGAGCAGCACCTGCCGGAACGACGTGCGCTCCGTGAAATCGGGGACTTGCGTATCGCCGGAGAGATAGTTCCAGCCCAGGGCCTGGAGCTGCTGGATGAAGGGCAGTTCGACTCGCGTGGTTTCAGGATTTGCCATTAAGGATGCTCCTCATGGTAGTAAAATCCCTCTTCGCTTACGCAGAGACCTCAAAAGGTGCGACTTGAGCTGTGAGGAGAGTTTCCCTTTTTGCGAATGCGAGGCCTTAGCATTGAGCATTTCCGTTAGTCTTTTGAATGGATTTCGGGCTAGGTGTTCCTGCCGTGAACCGATCCACCATAGGACTCCAGCACATAGTGCCCATATGGGCCAGAAAAACGCGACACCGGCCCATCCCCACCATCTCTCCAAGACTCGAGTAGGTAAGGCGAAAAATATATAGATGGCGCTGCTGTAAGGACCTAGTAAGGAGTATTCCACCAGATTTCCAGAACGAATTCCTCGCTTTTGCGATGAAGTAAGCGATGTAGTGATTTTCTGGCTTATCATGACTATTGCAGCAACGATTACCATGCTCCCGGGAATATCTAGTAAAAAATCGGTCAAACCTATGGCTAGAGGGATGGCCTGCGGGTTAGTGTTTGCGATAAGAAAAGAGGCAAACCCGGTAACGATTTGAGGATCGTTCAGCATAATACTTATGATAACTGCAGGCGCAACAGCAAAGGCGACTGTATGATCAATGCCTGATGCGATGCCTAACAAGAGGCACAACACACCACCAGTCACTGCTCCAATCAGCGGGCCCACTATTGGATTGAGTACTACGCCAACGTATATAGAGAATCCAAAAAGGAATGCAAACTCAAAAATAGGCATGGTATTTACGCTAAGTCGCTCGCGAATTCCCCCCCATCCTTGTACTAACAAGGCTAATCCCAATAATATGTGTAGGCCACTCCTCTGGATTGTGAATTGGGGCGTATTCAATATGATTGTAGCTACTTCCCATAAGCTCAACGCGGTAAGCAGTAACAGGCAAACCGTAATCCCCCGCTCATGCCAGCTCTTGTCGAATTCATATTCAACTCTTTTGTCCTTGTTGCGCCAGTCGTCAATGGTGGGAGTACGTTCCTCTATCAGACAGCGCAGTAGCTCAAACTGCTCAGCAGGTTTCAGGCTCTCAACCATCCGACGCAACGACGCATCTGGGTTTATTCGGTCAAAGACCCTGGCGACAAAGTGCTCTTGTTGATCGGTTATCATGTCTACAAGTCGTGCGGTTGATGGCGGGTGTTCTCCACCAAGTATCTGCTGGTCTTGCCACTGCCTACTCAAATCCTGCAAATCCTCTATCAAGGTCTCATCCTTTTCACTCTCATGTTTGATCGTCTCTGCTGCTGATGAGGTCATGAAAATTGGGATTACTAGACGTTTATCGATTTCTGAGGATCCAGATGAAAGCGCGGTGGATGGTGTTGTGCGTAACAAATGAGCTATACGTCCAGCAATTATGCTTAGGGGCGAATCCGGATATGGCTCGAACGGCTCCCAGACCCACTTAAGATACTCAGTGCTTTGTTGGGATTTGGCGAGCGGATATGTGCGCAGTACATCCTCAATGTCTGTTCTTGCCAGCAATACAGCCAGTCGCCAAGCCGCCCAGTAGGGTTGAGGTTCATCCTCAGTCCATAACAAATCTGTCATCGCGCGCGCCGCGTCTGGCGTGCCTACCATCTGAAATGCATCGAAAGCCCACTCGTGACCCTGCTCCGCCCATTTTGTCAGTGCGGGCGTCGCCAGGTCGCCCATCTGCGCCAGCAGGGGACGCGCGTTGGGGTAGTCTAGCGCACATTCGGTCAGCACTTCGGCAGCCTGCAGCAGGTTGCTCCACGCGAGGGCCTGCGCCGCGGCCTGGCGGCGAGCCGGGGCGGCGGCAGCATCTTTCACCGTTGCAGCGAGGAATTCGAAAACCTGCTGCCCCCGGACCTGGGGATTGGTCGCCACAGTCGCAAAAGCGCGGGTCACGGCTTCGCCGGTCGCGCCATCCTCGCCCAGACGCGCCTGAAATGCGGAAATAATCTCCTGAGCTAGCTCCTCATCCACCTGCTGCGCATCGCCTAGAAACTCGAAAGCCAGGATGGGATGTTCCGCATAGAGCGCGCGGATGAGAGCGGTACTATCATGCGGCAGGCCGCACCACAGTTTGAGCGTCCCGCGCCAGGCGTCGGGATCAGCCCGGAAGCGTTCCATCAACCCGATGGTATCATCCTGCAACTTCTGCGCGGTGAAGAACTCTTGCAGCGTGAGGTGCGCGAACTGGTAGCTTAACCCACCCTCCAGAATTAGTAGTAGACCGCTACGCTCAACAATTTCAGCCAGGACCTGTGTGGTAGTTTCATCATCGCCTTCCAGTGGGGGCTCCACTTTGGGTAGGACTTGTCTTACTTCTTGGCGCACAGCTCGTGCATCCATGATGAGTTGGCCTTGTTTGCCCGCACGGGTCTGATTGTACAAGGCTAGATGCTGTAACACCGCTTGTTTTTGTATAGGACTGTACTTGGTAGGTTGAAGTTTGGGTTTATCCCATTGGACTTTTGACAATGTAAACTTAACTCGACTTACGTCAAGTTGGAGTAGAACCTTTACAAGTGAACAATCGAGCCTGAATCAGACAGTTTGGGCGGCTTTTTGACCCTTGACGACCACCTTGCAACGTGGTCGCGGGGGCAAGGTCATTCCCCTGTGCCGTCCCGGTGAATTTCCTCGCGGTTTGGGCGGGCGGGACGGTGTCCCCAACTGGCGCATAATTCGGGCAAAGTCTCGTTGTACCAGTGTGGGAGAAAGTTGCCGCTGTTTCATGTGCGGTAAGTGGCGCTCCCAGGGATTGGGCAGGGCTTCCGCCACCTGGCGCGCCATCCAGAGTTGGGCGTAAGCGATATGCACCAATTGCCACCACTGCTCCTCGCGCTGGACATCAGGTGTCTGGAAGTTCGCCAGCAGCAATTTCTGTTTGCCGAAGCGGAAGAAATGCTCGATGTCAAAGCGCGCCGTATAGGTCTGATAGATGTGTGTCAGGGTGAGTTCGTGCCGCCGCATGCCCATGACGATCAACCACAGGGGGTGTTTGAAAAGTGCTTTCCCATCTTGATCGTAGCGTACGATGCGTACTAGCGTGAAAGGGTGCTGGTGCATAGGCAGTCTGGGTGCGCTTTTCCCCGACATCAGTAGATCCTTCCAGGCCTGAATCTCGACACGCACCAGTTTGCCCTGGCGAGTGGTTTCCTGTAAGGTCAGTGTGGCGTCTGGCGTGGGCCAAGTGGTGGCATCGGCGAGCACAAAACGCGCCCCATACCACCGTGGATGCCCTCTGCCACGGGGCGCTGGCTCCGCCGCAGGGGGCTCGGGTTGCTGATAAAAGGTGCGCGTTCCCCGCACACGGGCGATCGTGACTAGATTTGGAAATTGCTGCAAGGCATAGAAATAGCGTGGTTTGCTGTAACTGCTATCCGCCACTGCCACGGTCAACTCTCGCCCAAAGGGCAGCTCCGGTGCCTGCAAAAGCTGCGCGATCTGCTTAGCCCCGACCAACTCTTTGTCGTCTGTCGTCGCCACCCGCGCGGTCAACAACGGCAGGACCCAACTGGGACTGATTCCAGTTTCAGGTTCCGGGTCCAACACAACCGTCGAATACTGATGCCCAATGGTGACTGGCAGTTTCCCTTTTACCACTTCCGGCTGATAGACCATACCGCGATTTTCGAGCGTGTAGGCGTAAGGCCGCGGACAGGGCGTCACATCCGTGATTAACAACCAGAAAGGACGTTGGGTTGGGCGCGGGAGATACGGTGCCAGGCGTTGTGGTAACCACAACGCTGTGAGTTGTAGTTCAGTAAGCGCCTTAAAAATGGTGGAGTAACTACGCCGATAACTGTTCGCTAGACTATATTCCACCACAGACTGCGCATCTGGCTTACTGCAAATCGCATCCAAGAGGTCCAACAACGAATCGGCTCGATTGTTAAAGTTCTGGTATAATGTGCATCGGAACTGCTGCAAATTGGTAGTGTGTAGAGTGATGTCCATACACTACTTGTGCCGCAGTTCCCCTTTTTTGTCAACTCCGGATCATTTATGACCGCATTTGTCAAAAGTCCAATGTTATACCAGCATAATTTTTATTTTTCAGACACAAAGACCGGTTGCTGAAGTTTAGGAAAGCAGACAGGTTGGTACTGGAAATCTGAACAGTTACCCTTTGACATGAGTTAACCCTAAGCGACCGGCACAAATAAAGCCATTGTGGCGCAAGAGCTATGACTTTTCACGGGGATATCATCCCTATGAAAAGCCATATTTGGAATTGCTGGGCCTGCGGGGTGCTCTCAAGAGGAAGCGAAAACCTCAGGCGTAGCGCTGTCCTGCCGCGTTCTTATCGCTGCGCCATCTTGTTGCGTCATTGTACCCGCGGCATCCTGCCGCGCCATCTGGCAATGACCCAAGGCTACTTAACGTCGGCAACCGACCGGCCCCGTCGGTCGATGTATCTGTGCGCTGCTTCTCACCCTGCGCGACCCGATGGTACTGGGAGCGCCGGGCTCCAGCCCGGCTTTTCTGCGTAAACGGACCTTTGTCATCCGGCGTGAGGACTTACCTCACAACCTCCAATCCCAGATGCTCCTCAAAGGGATCGAAATCCCGGTCGCTGTGGAGTAGCGCCATCCCGTTGACAATGGCAAAGGTGGCGATGAGACAATCCATTGTTTTGCGGATGGTGATGCCCCGCTGGCGCAAAAAACGGCAATGCTCGGCGCTGCGTACCGCCAGTTCCACGCTGCCGATGGGATAGATGGGAAACGTCAGCAGCGCAGCGCGGGACTTCTCGAAATCCGGCTGACGTTGGAAACCCTGCAATACCTCACAGAGGATGATATCGCCCAGGCAAAGGGATTCATAACCCAGCGCCGCATCGAGGCGGTCGGTCTGCGGCGTGGCTAAGCCGTTGAAGTAGTCAATCCACACGGAGCTGTCAATCAGCCACATCGCTCACCCGCCCGGCACGTAGCGCATCCAGGTCGCCTTCCCAATGCAGTCGTCCTCGCAGCGCGCGCACCTGCTCCTGCCGCTTGAGGCGCGTGAGCATGCGCAACGCCTCTTCTATAACAGCCTTCTTGGTCTTCAAACCCGTCAATGCCAACGCCTCGCCGATCAGCGTTTCATCCAACACAATATTGGTGCGCACCATTTCAGGCATCGCGTCCTCCTGCGAGTAGAATTAGAGATTCTATGTGTATATTTTAACCGATTTATGTGTATAACGCAAGCGGCATTTCTTTGGGGCATCTGTTCAGCGGTTTCCTGCTCGCACCGCGAGGCGCCTAAAGCCGTGATTGTGGAGGGTTTATTGCGCCGTGCAATAGACTCTATTTTACGGGCTGATGAATCTTCAAAAGCCAGGACTATTCAAGCCTGTTTACAGCGCTTTGCCTCTCAACTCCAGACCGGCTGCGGCATCCAGTAACCAGGTGACCTCACCTCCGGTGGGCTGGACGCGCTGTGCGGGAAGCTGGGCTTCCGGGTGCTCGAAGACGGTTCTCACAATGGCAGCTTTTTCGGCGCCGCTGACGAGGAAAAGCACCGCGCGCGCGGCGTCGAGAACCGGCAGGGTAAGCGTCAGGCGACTGGAGGGGCGCCCCTCGTAGCGGGCGACGGCGGGAATGCACCAGCGCTCCATCTCCGCGAGGGGCGCGGCGCCGGGAAAGAGCGAGGCGGTGTGCCCATCTTTGCCCAAGCCCAGAAGCACCAGGTCGAAGCGGGGCAGCTCGGCGCCGAAGAAAGCGCGGAGCATGCGCTCGTAGTCCTCGGCGGCGCGCTCGGGTTCCCACTCGCCCCGCATGCGGTGGATTCCGCCCGGAGGCATTGGCGCACCCGCAAGCAGGGTCTCAGCGACGAGGCGGTAGCTGCTCTCGGAATCCTCGGGTGGGACGCAGCGCTCGTCGCCCCAGAAGAGGTGCATCCGCGCCCAGGGCAGGCGGGAGCTGTGGGGTGGGCTGGCGAGCAGACGGTAGAGCGCGCCGGGCGTGGAACCGCCGGAGAGCGCGACGGCAAAGCGTCCCCGCTCGGCCACGGCGGTCTGAGCGAGCGTGATAAAGCGCCGGGCGGCTTCTTCAGCCAGGGCGTTCGCATCGGGCAGGACGCAGACGCGGGTGGGGGACGTCATGCGTGCTCCCCACAGCCGACCTGCCAGGCGCGGTCCGCGTGTCCGAGCAGGGCTTCCGCTTCGACCGGACCCCATGTCCCTGGCGTGTAGAAGGCGAGGGGCGGGGCTTGCTGCCCGGACCAGCTCTCCAGAATCGGGTCAATGATGCCCCAGGCGAGCTCAATCTCGTCGGCGCGGGCGAAGAGCGTGGCATCGCCCTGCAGCGCGTCGAGCAGGAGGCGTTCGTAAGCCTCGGGAAGGGCGGCGGCGCCGAAATCCTCGGCATAGTGGAAATCCATATCCACCGGGCGCGTCCGCATACCCACGCCGGGCAGCTTGACCTCAAAGCGGAGGTGCAGCCCTTCATCGGGTTGTAGGCACACGGAGAGCGCGTTGGGCGCTGGGTTGCCCGCCGGTTGGGGGAAGAGCAGGTGCGGGGCGTGTTTGAACTGGATGACGATTTCGGAGACTTTCTCCGCCATGGCTTTGCCGGAGCGCAGGTAAAAAGGCACGCCTTGCCAACGCCAGTTATCCACGAAGAGTTCGAGTGCGGCGTAGGTGGCGGTTTCGGAGTCTGGCGCGACGCCCTGTGCCTGGCGGTAGCCCTGGTATTGGGCGCGCACGCTGCGCACGCAACGCCGGGTGGCGCGCAGCACCTTCACCTTTTCATCGCGGAGGGCGTTGGCTTCGAAAAGGGCAGGGGGCTCAAGCGCGGTGAGGGTAAACAGCTGCAGCAAGTGGTTCTGGAACATATCGCGCAACACCCCCGCCTGGTCGTAGTATCCGGCGCGACGTCCTACATCCACCGCCTCGGCGACGGTAATCTGCACGTGATCCACGTAGTTGCGGTTCCAGAGAGGCTCGAAGATGGCATTGGCGAAGCGCAGGGCGAGGATGTTCTGGACGGTCTCCTTGCCCAGGAAGTGATCAATGCGGTAGACCTGGTCCTCGGTAAAGGCGGCGTGGACCTGGGCGTTGAGGTCACGCGCGCTTGCCAGGTCGTGACCGAAGGGCTTTTCGATAATGATGCGGGTCCAGCCCGGGTCGCTGCGGTTCAAGCCGGCCTCGCGCAGGCGGGCG
>JAKJAC010000032.1:296-20305 GCA_022707705.1 Chloroflexota bacterium | reverse complement strand
CAGATAGAAGAGGCGGTTGTGCCCGGTGCCCGCTGAGGCATCGAGCTGCTCAAGGCGCTCCGCGAGCTGGCGGTAGGTTTCGGGGGCATCGTAATCGCCGGAGAGATAGGTGAAACGTTCGGCAACATCGCCCCACTGGTTGCAAATGCCGGGTTTGAGGCGCGCGTAGTCCTCGACGCCGGAATAGAGTTGCTGGCGGAAATCCGCGTCGCTGAGCGGGGAGCGCGCCACGCCGAGCACCTGCGCCTGGGGGTGCAGCAAGCCTTCGCACGCCAGGCTGTGAAGCGCGGGACCGAGTTTGCGTTGGGTGAGGTCACCCGAGGCGCCGAGAATCACTACGGTAGCGGGTTGGCTGCTTGAGGGTGGGGTCATTTTATTTGACACACTCAGAAATTGAGGTGCTCGCGCCCGATGTGGCCGAAGAACTCGTTACGCGTGATGGCATTCTCTTTGAACGTGCCGAGCATGGCGCTGGTGACCATCCGGGCATTGGATTTCTTCACCCCGCGCATGGCGGCGCACATGTGCAAGCCTTCGGCGACCACAGCGACGCCCTGCGGGTGCAGGGTCACGTCGAGGAATTCGGCAATCTGTTGGGTCATCCGTTCCTGTACTTGCAGACGGCGGGCGAACATCTCTACGATGCGCGGAATCTTGCTCAAGCCGATGACCTTGCCTTTGGGAATGTAGGCCACATGCACCTGCCCCAGGAACGGCAGCATGTGATGCTCGCAGAGGCTATAGAAATCGATGTCACGGACGATAACCATCTGGTCGTATTGCACGTCGAAGAGCGCGTCGTTGATGAGCCGGATGGGGTCCACGTGGTAACCGGCGGTCAGCTCGGCGTAGGCGCGCGCGACGCGAGCGGGCGTATCGAGCAGCCCCTCGCGCGTCACGTCCTCGCCGATGGCATCCAGTATGTCGCGCACTGCGCACTCGATATTGCCGGTGCAAGCCTGATCCGGGATATCGGTCAGGTCGTTGCGGAAAACGTCGTAATCGGCGGGATGAATTTCCAACGGTTGTATTTTGTTATGCTGTTCCATGAGTGTCTCCTTATGCGGGAATTTTGTCTGCCCGGCTGCAGCTCGGGCTGAGAGCAATGTCGAGACGAAGGCGCATCGCGGCGCCCGGTAGGGTAGTCGCGATTGCGCTCAGGGTTTGCCCGGTCTCCGGGTGTCGCAGGTCGGGGGCAAGGTCGGCGAGCGGGAAGGCGACGTGGGCATAGCGCGTAATATCCGGATCCGGGATGTGGCGCGAGCCGAGATCGAATATCGCTTCGCCGTAGAGCGCGATGTCGAGGTCGATGGTGCGCGGGGCGTTCTTATCCGCGGTGCGGATGCGTCCCAGCGCCTGTTCGATGGGCTGGAGCACGCGCGTTTTGAGGTCCGCCGCGGGGAGGTCGGTCTCGATGAGCGCAGCGGCATTGAGAAAGTCCGGCTGATTCAATGTCCCGACCGGCGCGGTCTCGTAGACGGGTGACACGGCGAGGACGCGGCAGTGCGTCGCGAGCAGGTGCACGGCTTCGAGAAGATTGTGCTCCGGGGCAATGTTGGAGCCTAAGGCGATAAAGACCTGCGTCATTCAGAGAGCCTCGCGTTCGCGGTGGATTTCCACGCCGACGGAGCGGGCGAAACGCAACGCGCCCGGCTTTTCCACCCGCACATCGGCGGCGGTCACGCGCGGGTCGTCCAGGCAGATGGCGGCAATTTCGGCAGCCAATCTCTCCACCAGGAAGAAACTGGAGTTTTCCACCAACTGAATGATGCGCTTGGTAATCGTGCGATAGTTGACGGCATCTTCGATGGCGTCGGAGGCGCCGGCGGCGCGGGTATCGGCAAACAGGACGATGTTGATGAGCACGTCCTGGCGGTTGCGTCGCTCCTCCTCGTTGATGCCGATGATGGTTCTCAGCAGCAGGTCTTTGATGTGGATTTTGTCGTGCATGGCGTCTCCTTTCGCTGCGGTATTCATTTAGAGCTGCTCCCCACCGGTGACGTGCAGCACCTCGCCGGTGACAAAATCGGAGTGCAGGAGAAAGAGCATCGCGCGGGCGATTTCCTCGGGCGAACCGGTGCGCTGCGCGGGGATGTGGGCGGCTTTGCTATCCAGATAAGATTGCTCGCGACCCGGCGGCGGCAGAATCAAGCCTGGCGCAATCGCGTTGACCTGGATATCGGGCGCCAGAGCCAGCGCGAGGCTTTTCGTCAGCGCAATGATGCCCGCCTTGGTGAGCGTGTAAGCCACGTGGTCCGTGCCGGGGCGCTCGCCGCGCCAATCGGCGATATTGATGATGTGCCCGCGGCGTCCGGGCGGCAGCTGTTTGGCAAAAGCCTGGCTGAGGAAGAACGGCGCTTTGAGATTGATCGCGAAATGGCGCTCCCAGTTCTCTTCGGTAGTATCATCCCAGTTGCCGGGTTCGAAGATGGCAGCGTTGTTGATGAGAAGTTCTGGCGGACCAAAATGGGTGGCGGCGCGCTCGATGAGCGCACGCACAGCGTCTGGTTGCTGCAGGTCTGCCTGCAGTGCAATAGCTTCAGCGCCGCGGGCTGTGATTTCGGCGAGCAGCTCACCGGCGGCGCTCGATGAGCGCCCGTAATGGATGATGACCCGCGCGCCTTCTGCCACGAGCGCCAGCGTGAGCGCGCGGCCCAATCGTACCGCCCCTCCCGTAACCAGGGCAACCTTGTTACGCAATTCCATGCTCCGTTCCCTGACTCTCCCTGTGTTTTGATAGTACCGGCGCGATAGGTCACTTCGCGCCGCTTTATGCGTGCCTCGGCGAAACCGCCGCGCCTTGCTGAATAATTCTTATTGTAATCTCTTTTATTCAGAAATGCAAGTTTGGCAGGGTTTACGCATGGGTCGCAGGACACTATGGCTGCAGGAATGATTTGGTCGCCGGTTCTGGATAACTGAATAGTGGCTTTGGGCGCGCTCCCGCGTGCCCAAAAACACTACCCCCCTTTGCCTGCTTCCAGACCCTTTTTGGGTTTTCCCCAAGTATTTGTCGTATACTCACCTTCTGGCACAGAGCCAGTTTTGGAGTACAATGCCTCTATTATCATCATCTTCTTCTCACCGAGAGCGCTTGCCACGAGCAGCGCTTGGAGGAGGCTTGCGATGCGACGACGATCATCAACCAGCCGGCGAACGACTCGTTCCCGGACCAGCCGGACGTTGCGCTTGTATGGGGCTGAGCGGGTTCTCTTCATCATCGGCGCCGTGGTCTACTTCATCGGCTTGCTCGGAAGCCTCTCCCTCCTGGCGATGCCGCTCAACACCGGCATCCTCTTGCTGGCTTTGGGTGGCGGTATTCTCCTGATTAACACCTTAGTGATGATCTTCTGAGCGGGCGCGCAGCATGTGGAATCAACCCAACCTCTTCGCCGGACCGGAAAACCCCTATTCCGTCAGTGAAATCACCGGGCGCATTCGCTCGTTGTTGGAGCAGGATGCGATTCTGCAAAACCTCTGGGTCGCTGGCGAGGTCAGCAACTTCACCCGGGCTTCGTCGGGTCATGTCTACTTCACCCTCAAGGATGCCGGCGCGCAACTCGCGTGCGTCATCTGGCGGGCGCAGGTGCAGGGATTATCCCTCATGCCTCGTTTCGGGGATCAGATTGTGGTCCATGGACGCCTCGGCGTCTACGAAGCGGGCGGACGTTATCAGCTCTACGTTGACTTTGTCCAACCTGCCGGTCAGGGTTCGCTTTTCCAGGAATACGAGCGGCTCAAAGCGCGCCTCGAAGCCGAAGGGCTGTTCAACCCGGCGCGGAAGCGCCCCCTGCCGCCCTATCCCCACTGCATCGGCATTGTCACCTCGCCCACAGCGGCAGCCTTCCGCGATGTCTTGAACATCCTGCGCCGTCGCTATCCCCTGGTGCGGGTGCTGCTCGCGCCAACCGCCGTCCAGGGCGATGCCGCGCCCCCGCAAATTGTGTCAGCGCTCGCGGCGCTGAACGCCCGTGAGGATGTGGATGTGATTCTGCTGGTCCGCGGGGGCGGTTCGCTCGAGGACCTCTGGGCTTTCAATGACGAGCGGGTCGCGCGGGCGGTCGCCGCCTCACGGATTCCCGTTGTAAGTGGGGTGGGGCACGAGACCGATTTCTCGCTCGCGGATTTTGCGGCGGATTTGCGCGCGCCAACCCCCTCCGCTGCCGCCGAACTCGCTACCCCCGACCGTGAAGAGCTTGCCTCGCGCCTGGAATCGCAATCCCTGCAACTGGACCGCAACCTCAGCGCTGCGTTGGCGGCGCGGCGCGATGCCGTCGCGCGGGCGACGCGCGCACTGACCTACCTGGCGCCGGGTGCGCAGCTGGCAAACTCGCGCCAGCACGTGGATGATTTGGGCGCCCGTATCGAACGGGCCTGGAATTCCCGGCAGCGCTTCCTGCGGCAGCGCCTTGCCGGACTTGCCGCCCGCCTCGAAGCGCTCAATCCCCATGCGGTTTTGGGGCGCGGTTATGCCATCGCCCGGCATGGCGCAACTGGCAAAATCATCACTTCCGTAGAGCAAATCACGCCTGGAACGCTTCTGCGCGTCGAAGTGCAGGATGGTGAGCTCCAGGCAGAAGTTCTTAAGCCCACCTGACCGGCTTGCTCCCCCTGATTTCTCACAGCCCTGGAGTGTGGGAGTGTAGCCGTTTTTGTGTGTTGTGGGGTTGTTGTTTTGCCTTGAATTCTATCTTGTGGAGGGTTTCTGATGACGTTTCGACGGTTGTTTTTGGCTTTGATGGCTTTGTTTTTGGCGTTGGGGTTGGCGACGAGTTCTGCCGTCGGCAGATCTGCCGCTCTGGCGGCGGACTCGCTGCCACAGAGTACCGGCGGCGGCGACCGCTGGATTCCCTTTAACGGGTCGGTGACCCCGGCGGCGCCATCCGTGGTTGTGCCACATGCGGATGCCAACGCCGTGACCCTCACTGCGTTGTTGCCTGGCGTTTTCGCGCAAGAGGTCACGGTTGCGGGGCAGCGCTTCAGCCAGCTCTCCGGTGAGGGCTTCGTTGGCTCGAGCGCGATTGGCTTGCCCGATTTGCCCGTCTTGCGCAAGGATGTGGAAATCCCCTTTGGGGCGAAAGTGATGCTGGAAGTCGTGGACATCGGTTTTACCGAGACCACGCTGGCAGCTCTGGGACTCCAGACCCTCTATCCCGCGCAGCCTTCGGTTGAGAAAGTGCCGGGTGCGCAAGAGGCAACGCCTTTCGCGCTGGATGCAGCCTTCTATGCTCAAGATACCTGGTATCCTGCTGCGCCGGTGGCGCTTGAGCAAAGCTACACGGTCCGCGGGCATCGTGTGCAGACCGTGGCGGTCACGCCGGTGCGCTACAACCCTGCGACCGGCGCAGTGCAGCTCATCCACAGCGTGACTTTCCGCCTCAAACTCACCGGTTCGAATATCGCGCGCACCCAGGCAGTGGCGGAACGCTATGCCTCCCCGGTTTTTGAGTCGGCTCTGGCAGACCGCATCCTCAACTACAACCAGGGACAGGGGCAGCAAGCCGCGGCGCCGAGTACAGCGGTACAGAACGCTGCGGTCGGCTACCTCATCATCACCGCAAACGCGTACCGCGATGCGATGGAGCCTTTTGTCCAGCTCAAAGAGAGCCGTGGTTTCGATGTGACCATCGTCCGGCTTTCCGATATTCCGGCGACTACGGCGGCGCAGATTAAGGCGTACATCCAGAACGCCTACGATACCTGGACGCTGCCGCCGAGCTACGTCTTGCTGGTCGGTGATACCGATACCATGCCGGGATGGAGCAGTGTTGATGCTGCCGAGATTACCGACCTCTACTACGGTACGATGGATGGCAGCAGCGATTGGGTGCCGGATATCGGGCGTGGGCGTTTCCCGGTCCGTTCTGCGGCGCAGACCACCATCATGGTGAACAAATATCTGGCGTATGCCCAATTGATGGGCGAGGAAGCCTATCTCAAAAAAGCGGCATTCCTGGCGACCTGCGATAACTACACGGTAGCCGAAGGCTCGCACAACTACGTGATTAACACGCACACCCTTCCCGGGGGCTATACCGGCATTTTCCCGAATAACCCTCAGGCGGGCGGCGACCGTCTCTATTGCATCACCCACAATGCAGATGCCACGGACATTCAAGCCTCCCTCAACGACGGGCGTTGGGCGGTGATTTACTCCGGGCATGGCAGCTGGTCAGGTTGGGAAATGGATTACAGTCAGACCAATGTCCGTAACCTTACCAGCACGGGAATCTTCCCCTTCGTTGCCAGTCACGCCTGTATCAGCGGCGACTTCGCTCAGACCGAGGTCTACGGCGAAACCTGGGTACTCCAGGAGAACAAGGGCGCGCTGGTGTACTGGGGTTCCTCGGATAGCAGCTACTGGGGCGAAGATGACATCCTGGAACGGCGCATGTTCGACCAGTTATTCACCGAAGTCCAGGGTAAGGGCTATGCGGATGTCGCCACCATGACCGACTTCGGCCTGGCGGCAGTCCAATCGGCATACCCGAGCTCGGCGCGCTACTATTGGGAGACCTACAACATCCTCGGCGACCCTTCTGTGCGCATCTTCATGGAACCGGACGTGCCGACCTTCGCGCTCGACGTGGCGCCAACGGCATTCGAGATTTGCCGCACCGGCACCGCGACCGCGACCGTCACGATTAACAGCATGCTGAATTACTCCGGCACGGTTAGCCTGTCGCATAGCGCCTTGCCCGCTAACGTCACCGCGGCTTTTGACCCCGAGTCCGAAGCCGCGCCCTACAGCTCCACGCTGACCCTGGACGTGGCGACTGGCGCGCCCGTGGGCGTCCATACCGTCGAGATTACCGCGACGGACCAGGCAGCTGTGGCGCTCAACAAAGCTGTGCGCCTCCAGATTTTCGGCGCCGAGCCTGCTGCGCCGGTGCTTCAGGCGCCCGCTGATGGGGCGACCAACCAGGCGGTGCGCCCGAATCTGCGCTGGAATCCCGACTCGCAGGCGGTGTCGTACGGCGTGCAGCTGGACCGCACTCCCCTGTTCACTGCGCCGCTCGTGGATGCGGTCTCTGCCGCGTCATCGTACGCCGTCTCCACCAATCTTGAAGGCGGGCAGTGCTACTGGTGGCGTGTTTCCGGGCAGAATACCTGCGGCACTGGCACCTGGAGTACGCCCTTCCATTTCAGCACGCTTGCCCTGGCGGTAAGCTTCTGGGATGATATGGAATCCGGTACCGGCAACTGGAGCCACGCTGCAGCTCAGGGCGTCGACCGGTGGGCGCTGAGCACCCAACAATCCCATAGCCCGGCGCAGGCCTGGTTTGTGCCGGATGATAGTGTCGTGACCGATAGCCGCTTGTGGACGACCACACCCATTCCTGTGGCGGCGGGCAGCACCCTCACTTTCTGGCATCGTTACCAGTTCGAAGGCACGACCTACGATGGCGCGGTGCTGGAAATCTCCACCAACGGCACGACCTGGTTGGATTTGGGCAGTCGTATTACGGTGAATGGCTACAACGCCACCATCTCCAGCAGCTTCAGCAACCCGCTTGCCGGGCGCCGCGCCTGGGGCGGCGATCTGACGACGTGGACGCAAGTCACCGTGAACCTGGCTGACTTCGCGGGGCAGAATGTCCAGCTCCGCTGGCGCCTCGGTTGCGATTCCTCCTCTGGCGATACGGGTTGGTTCATTGATGATATCCAGATTTCCTCGCCCCTGGCGCCCAATCCTGCTCCTATCCTCGCCAGCGTCGTTCCCGCGATTGCTTCTCCTTCTGAAGCGACGCTGCTCACCCTTCACGGGGAGAACTTCACCGGCATGCCCGCGGTCCAACTCGGCGCGCCCGGTGCGCCCGGCGTCACCTGGTTGCCCTCCGTCACCGTGGTCAGCTCCACGACCCTCACGGCGGTGGTTCCTGAGGGGATGGCTCCGGGCGTCTATGACCTCACCTTGTTCAACGGCGATTGCCAGATGGCGACGCTGCCCGGCGCCCTTTCGGTGCTCGATTTTGAACCGCTGACCGGTGTGCTCCTCGATGGACCTGCGCTGCTCGCGGTGAATGCAGCTGGAACTTACACGGCGGAGCCTTCGCCCTTGAACGCCACCCAACCGCTCACCTTTACCTGGGATAACGGCGCCGTGGGCGCGACCGCGGTCTACAGCTGGACCGTGCCCGGGACCTACACTGTGATGGTCACTGCGGAGCAGGCGGATGGCGCGCCCGGCGCTACCTTTACCGAGACGCTAATGGTTGAGGTCTACCAACCGCTTGCAGGGTTGACCCTTGCCGGACCTGCGCTGCTCGCGGTGAATGAAGCTGGAACCTACACCGTAGCGCCCCTGCCGGTGGATACCACCCAACCGCTCACCTTCACCTGGGATAACGGCGTCGTGGGTGCCACGGCGGTTTACAGCTGGACCGTGCCCGGAACCTACAGCGTGACGGTCGTCGCGGAGCAGGTCGCCGGCGCGCCCGGCGCGCCCGGCGCCACCTTCACCGAGACGCTGTCGGTCGAGGTCTACCAACCGCTCACCGGCCTGACCCTTGCTGGACCCGCGCTGCTCACGGTAGATGAAGCTGGAACCTACACCGTAGCGCCCCTGCCGGTGGATGCCACCCAACCGTTCACCTTCACCTGGGATAACGGTGTCGTGGGTGCGACGGCGGTTTACAGCTGGACCGTGCCTGGAACCTACACCGTGACGGTCGTCGCGGAGCAGGTCCACGGCGCGCCCGGCGCGCCCGGCGCCACCTTCACTGAGACGTTGTCGGTCGAGGTCTACCAACCGCTGACCGGGTTGACCATCAACGGACCGGCGGAGCTGCGACCCGGCGAATCCGGCGCCTACACCGTCGCACCGTTGCCGTTGAACGCGACGCTGCCGTTGACCTATACCTGGAGCAACGGGACCGTGGGGGCAACCGCAGACTACAGCTGGGACATCACCGGTTCCCACACCATCACGGTGACCGCCCAGCAGGTGCATGGTGCATCGCAGAGCGCCACCTTTAACGTATCCATTCTGCAATACCGGCTCTTCATGCCGCTGATTCTGCGCGGCAATTAACCATTCACACGTTCACCGCGGCAGCGCCTGTCACGGCAGGCGCTGCCGCCTGAACCCACCATCATTCTGAGAAAGGCTAACGACGATGGAACTGACTCTGACCACGCCCGCCTTGCTGTTCCCGGCGCTTTCGTTGTTGATGTTGGCTTACACGAACCGTTTCCTGACGCTCGCCTCGCTCATCCGTGAGCTGCACCGCCGCTACCAGACCGAGCACGAACCGGGCGTCGCCGGGCAGTTGAACAACCTTCGCCGGCGCGTCTACATCATCCGCGATATGCAGGCATTCGGCATCGCCAGCCTTTTTGGTTGCGTGCTGTGCATGTTCTTGCTCTTTGCCGGGCAATTGCTCGCGGGCGAAATCGTCTTTGGTCTCTCACTGTTGTTGATGCTGGTCTCGCTGGGATTATCTCTCTGGGAAATCCTGATTTCTGTGGACGCCCTGCGTCTACAGATTCGCGATATGGAACCATAAACACAAATCCGTGACCAATAAGCGAGGTGCAAAATGAACCATCCTGAAGCAACCCAACAAGCTCTGGCGCTGCTGCGCCAGAGTGAGCCCTTTCAGTGGGTCGTCATTACCCTGTTGGCGTTGGTCGTCTACGTCTACTTCAACGAAATCTCCAAGAAGAACTGGAAGGGCGTCGCCGCCGGTTTATCGCTCTACATGGTGCACTGGTTCGCCGAAATCGTCAATGCCCTCATCCAGCACTTCACCGGGCACGCGCTGTGGACCGTACCCACCGGCACCGCCTTCCTGCTCCTCGTCGGAGTCGGCGTGGAGCTCAGTCTGATGTTCTCCATCGCCGGCTTAGTCTTCAGCAAACTTCTGCCCGAGGACCCCAAGGCAAAGATTCTGGGCATCAATAACCGCCTGTTCATTGCCGTGGCAAACGCTGCCTTCTTCTCCATCTTCGAAATCTTCCTCGCGAAAACTCCCGCATTTGTCTGGGTCTATCCCTGGTGGGGCGCTTTCCCTGTCTTCATCACCGTCTATATTCCCTTCTTCGTTGTTTCTATGTATTGCTATGATTGGAAACCCGCGATCCAGAAACGCGTCATCGGCGGCTTGGCTGCCGTCAATGCCATCCTGCTCATCGTCTTTGCCGGGATTCTGCAATGGATTTAGAACCGCTGTGCCTCTATACGATTGGCCATAGCGACCATGAGCTTGCGGCTTTCATCGCCCTGCTGCGGGCACACATCATTGCGCGGCTCGTGGATGTGCGTTCGCAGCCGTACAGCCGTTGGCAACCGCAATTCAACCGTGAGGCGCTGGCTCCGGCGCTCCGCGCCGCGGGCATCGAATATGAAAGCGCGGGCGAGACTCTCGGCGGGCGCCCCGCTGACCCGGCGCTCTACAATCCCGGCGCAGAACGGCCCGATTATGAGCGCATGGCGGAGACGCCTCTGTATCAGGGCGGCATCGCGTGCCTGCTCGAGGCGGCGCAGACCGCGCGCACGGCAATCATGTGTAGCGAGGGCGACCCTTCGCATTGCCACCGGCACCTGCTCATCACCCAGACCCTCGTGGCGCGCGGCGTCCGCGTCCTCCACATTCTCCCCGATGGCAACCTTCAAGAGGGCGAATTGATTCCCCAGCAGCTGACACTCTTCTGAGGTGGTGAATGATGATCATGACCATTGGTTATCATGGCAAGCCCTTGGCGACCTTCATCGGGCAACTGCGCGCCGCAAAGGTGAATGCGCTCGTGGATATTCGCTTGCGCAACACCTCGCACCTGGCAGGCTACACCAAACGGGATGACCTGGCGTTCCTCCTGCGCGAGGGCTTTGGCATCGCGTATGAGCACCGGGTTGACCTGGCGCCCGCACCTGAGATTCTGGACGAATACCGTCTCAGCGGCGACTGGTCCATCTACGAAGCGCGCTTTCACGCCTTGCTCGTCGAGCGCGACGCGCTTGCGATAGGGCGCGACCTGCTATCGCGCTACCAGAACCTCTGTCTGCTCTGCGCCGAACCCACAGCTGACCATTGTCACCGCCGGTTGGTGGCTGAATATTGGGCTGCCAACCTGCCGGGTCTCAGCGTGCTGCACCTGTAGGCGGCACGAGATTGCCCATGCCTGAACACGAGCTTCTGATTCTCGCCTTGACCCGCATGCGGAGCGGCATCTGCACTGCGGGCATGACCCTTGAGCCTGACCCGGTCACGGGCTTGCGTTGGGTGCGACCCGTGCGCGATTTCGATACCGTCCTGTTGGGCGATATGACCACCGCTGCCGGGCAGCTGCTCCAGTGTGGCGATGTGGCGGTGCTGAACCTGCTCACCCCGCGCCCCCAACCGCCCCACGTTGAAGACTGGGTTACCGACTTCGTCAGGGTCCGTCCCCGTCTCGCGCGCCGCCTGCAGGGCGACCGCCGCGCGCAGTTCTTCGCCGAGCATCTGGACCGCGCGCCTGCGGACGTGCTGTGCGAGCACACGCGTTCTTTGTGCCTCGTCCAACCCCAACGCGTGTGGGCTTCCTTCACCCTCGACCCTGAATCGAATACGTATGAAGCGCGCATGGGCTTCGAGTTGGCGGGCGACGCTAACCATCCCCGCGCCCTGGCGACGCGCGGCGTCGCCGTCACCGACCTGAAGTGGCGTGCGTTGGGTCGCGTTTGGCTCGGCGGCGCGAGCTCGCTATCTCTGGAGCACGCTGCACTTCTGGAACGGCTCTCAGCCAGCTCCTTGTACCTGGCTGTGGGCCTGAGCCGCAATTGGGCGGGCGAGCATTGGCCCCTTGTCGTGGGCGTCCATAGCGTTCCTGATTTCGATGCGGTCATTGACCCGCAATTTCTTTAATGTCAATTGGTCTTTTGGCAACGCGGTTATCCCGCATCGCCAAAAAACCTCTAAAAACCGATTTACACAGCCAGCCTTATCGAGGGCGTAGAAGCCTGTTGAACTGCTACGAATGCCCGTGTAACGAAGGAGGCTCCCGGTGCAATCCTATTCGGCTATTCTCCCGGCGCTCGGCCTGACGCCCGAGATTGCCCCCGAACTGCCCGCCAGTGAGCGCAGTCGCTTGCTCAACTTCCTGCTGCGTTGGGAATACCTCGAAGAGCTCCATGCCTGCCTGGATACTATCATCTCCCACAATCGCCCCATGGTCTCCCTGCTCGACCTGCGCCTGCGCGCCTTCCTTGCCCAGGGCGACCCCCAGTCGGCGTTGCACGTCCTCCAGGAGCGGCTAAGCATCAGCAAGGGCACCTCGTTGACGACCCTGGCGCTGGAGCTGGACGTGGCGCTGGCGCAGGGCGATACCGCTACGATTCGCGGTCTTGCGGATGCATTTACCGAGACGGATTCCACCAGTTCCACCGCCTGGCGCCTGCGTGCTGAGGCGTTGCTGGCAGTTGACGAGCGCGATACGGCGCTCGCTGCCTTGCGCCAGCTGCAATCGCTCGCTCCCACATCGCGCGCCTATGCCCTGGGAATGGTCGAACTTCTGCGCCGGCAGGGGGATTGGGTCACAGCGACGGCTTACGCGGTCGGGGCTTTGCGTGAGGCAGCGGAATCGGAGCAGTCGCTCAGTGTTCCCCAGGTGCGGGCTTTGCTCTCTTACTTCCAGGCGAGCGGTGATGCCACCCGCGCCGCCGATATGGAAGCGGAGCTCGCGAGTCGCTATGAGCTCGACCTGGAGCTTCTGCATGACGCCATGAGTGTCCTGGGCGCGCGCTTTGCCGCTGCCACCCCCGAGCGCCAGCTCGCGCCGGAACTGTCTGTGGCTGAGGTCGTGCCCGCGCTGGAGACGCTTCCCGTTTCTCCCACTGAGCGCGAAACCATCGGCGCTGCGGTGCGTGAATTGTTTGGCTTCTCGGATCTGTTGCCCGGTCAGCTGGAAACCATCGCCGCCGTCCTGCGCGGTGAAGACCTGCTGACGATTCTCCCCACGGGTGGGGGCAAGTCGCTCTGCTACCAGTTGCCCGCCTTCCTCGCCGAGCGCGGCGTAACCCTGGTCATTTCACCCCTCATCGCGCTGATGAAGGACCAGCTGGATTCGCTGCCCACCCGCTTGCAGGCGCAGGCGGTCACCATCAACAGCAGTCTGGAAGGCGATGCGCTGCGGCGCGCCCTGTCGCAGCTCGCCGGTGGCAAGGTCCGCCTGGTCTACGCGGCGCCGGAGCGCTTGCGCCAACCGCCCTTCCTGCACCTTCTGCGCCAGGCTGGCGTCAACCGCCTGGTGATTGACGAGGCGCATTGCGTGAGCGTCTGGGGGCATGATTTCCGTCCCGATTACCTCTACATCGCGCAGGCGCGCAAACTCCTGGGTAGCCCCCCGCTGCTGGCGCTTTCTGCCACCGCGCCGCCGCGGGTCCGCCGCGATATTGTGCAGCGCCTTGCGGTCGAGGGCGCCGCCCCCATGGGCATCTATGCCGGCGGGGTGGTCCGTCCCAATCTGCGACTCTCCGTCTTCTACGCCAAGAACAACGATGACAAGTTGCAGCGCCTGCTCGCTTTCTGCCAGGCGCAGACCGGCAGCGGCATCGTCTACGGTGGAACGCGCGCCCGCTGCGAGGAACTCGCGGCGCTGTTGCGGCAGCAGGGCGTGGATGCCACGTATTACCACGCTGGGATGGGCGACCGTGCGCGCATCCAGGATGCTTTTATGGCAGGGCGCACCCGCGTGGTGGTGGCGACGGTGGCTTTTGGGATGGGCATAGATAAACCCGATATCCGCTTCATTCTCCACTTTGCCCCGCCGCCCTCGTTGGAAGCCTACTACCAGGAAGCGGGGCGCGCGGGACGGGATGGCTTGCCCGCGGAG
Organism: Chloroflexota bacterium; assembly: GCA_022707705.1. Lineage (GTDB taxonomy): Bacteria > Chloroflexota > Anaerolineae > B4-G1 > SLSP01 > JAAZNO01. The sequence continues at coordinate 6,493 of JAKJAC010000032.1, read as the reverse complement.
TGCCTGCTCATGGTCAGCGCCGCTGACCGTGGTGTGCTGACCCGCCGCGCCCGCGAGGACCAGATTCCCGTGGAATATCTGCGCCTGGCTTACAAGGCTGTGCGCACGCGCTTGGGCGACGTAAACCAGGGTGGAATTCCATCCGGTGACCTGGAGCGTGATACCGGCGCGGATGAAACGCGCGTGCGGGTGGCTTTGGGCTTGTTGGAGCAAGCCGGGCTTCTGCGTCGTGGTCCCGATATACCGCGAAGTTTCTTGATGACGTTGACGCCCGCGGGCGCCGCGCGTTTGGCGCAACCGGGCGAGGAGGCGTTCAAGGCTTTCTGCGCCGCCGCCCATCTCAAGCAGGGGCAGACGCTGTTCGTCAGCCCGGTCCCTGCGGCTTTGGAGGCAGGTCTGTCGTTGGACACCTTCGAGGACCAGTTGCTCACCTGGTCCGATGCCGGTTGGTTGCACGCGCACCCTTCCGGGCGCGACCTGGGCCTCACGCTTCTGCCGCCGCCTCCCAATGTCTCTGAGCGCGTCGCGCAGTTGCTGGAATCTTATGCGGTGATTCAGGCGCAGCGTGTGGATGAGATTACCGCCTACGCGCAGACCGCGCGCTGCCGCCATGGTTACCTCAGCGCTTACCTGGGAGGGCAACCCCTCACCCGCTGCCAATCGTGCGATAACTGCGTGGCCTTTGCCGCTCCGCAGGCAGCTGCCCTTCCCGATGAAGCGGCGCAGGGGCGGCATCGTGCTCACGCTTCTTGCCGCATCGCACGGGTGGGGGCGGGCTTCGCTCGTTCGCATCCTGCGGGGCGACCCGAAGGCGCCGCCCGCCGCGCGGAACCTGCCTGGCTTTGGGCAGCTGGCATTTCGCTCCGAAATGGCGCTCAGCGCGCTCTTCGCGCGCCTGGAAAGCGAGGGCGCCTTGCGAGCGCGTGCCCTCGAACACGGCGGCGAGATGCTGGAGCTCACCGCCCGGGGGCGCGCCCAGTTATAAACGCGCTGGCTTCACGGGCACGAAATGAAAATCGCCGTTATCGCTGATATCCATTGCAACCGCATCAGCCTGGAAGCCGTCCTGGATGCCCTGGTTGCCGAGAAGCCCGATAGCATTGCTTGCGCGGGCGATAGTGTGGGCTGCAGCGCCTATGCCGCCGGCGCGCGTCACGTCTGGCGCGCGCTCCAGGAGCAGCGCATCCCCTGCGTCCTGGGCAATGAAGAAACCCGCATTCTGGATTTCCATTCCGTGAACCCCAATCCCTATCTTGCTGCCTCGGTCCAGTTCATGCCCCTCCAATACCTGGCGCGGCAGTTCTCCGCCGCCGATATTGCCGCCATGCGCGCCCTGCCCGTGGACCTGCTCATCGAGGGTCCCGCCGGACAGAATGTGCTGGTCTGCCATGGTTCGCCCGGCAACGTCTGGCGCAGTCCCCGGCAGGGCATCGATGTCGCCATGGAGCAGCGTCTCGCCGCGGCGCCGGCAAGCGTCATCGCTGTGGGGCACCTTCACACCCGCTGGCACCAATACTGGCAGGGCAAACTGCTCGTGATGGCGGGGAGCGCTGGATTGCCCTTGCGGGGAATGCTGGACGAGGTCGAGGTGCTGCTGCTGACCTTCCGCCGGCAGGGCGGTTGGCAATTCGAGTACCAAACCGTCAAATACGATGCCCGAGCTGCCATCGCCGAAGCCATCGCCAGCCCCTTCCTGCAACAGGCAGGTCCCATCGGTTGGCTGATGCTCGACGAAATTCTGACCCAACAGGATCGCATGATCCCTTTCTTGCTGACCTACTGCCCGGCGCAGAAACCGGATGACCGCGCCGGATGGGAGAGCTTGGTCACCGGCTACCTGCAGCAGCTCGGGCGCTGGGATGCGGTCAAAATGCTCCTTCCGTAACCGCGGCAGGAGGGGGCGTTCCAAAACGGGGAAAAAATCTGGAGAGAGTTGATTTTGGGCGGCGGGACTTCACCCGCCGCCCAAAATCAATAGTTCGTTCCCCTACAACCCCGCGATTTCCAACCCACCCTTCAACACCGGCTGAATCAGACTCTCATCCGTCAGCTCACAATAGACCCGGATGACCGGCTCCGTGCCGGAGAAACGCACCAGCAACCAGCCCACCTCGCCCAGCTCATACTTGAAGCCGTCCTCCGTGACGATTTTGGTCACCGGAACACCCGCGATTGTTGCCGGTTTCGCCGCCTGGATGCGCGCCAGCGCCTCCGGGCGCTTCTCCGAAGGGAAGCGCGTATCAATCCGGTCGTAGTAAAAGCGCTGCCCCAATTTCTCGAAGAGCAACTCCAACAGCTGCGAGGGCGTTTTCCCCGTCCGCACCATGAAATCCAGGAAATACAGATTCCCCAGAATGCCGTCACGCTCCGGGACATTGCCCCTGAAGGCGTAACCGCCGCTCTCCTCGCCGCCGATTAACCCATCCACTTCCAGGAACTTGGGCGCGATGTACTTGAAACCCACGCCGGTCTCGTACACGGGCACCCCGTAGAGCTTCCCCAACCGGTTGAGCATCTGCGTCGTCGAAAGCGTCTTGACGATGGGTCCCCGTTCGCCGCGGACTTCCAGCAGATAGCAGGTGAGCAGCGCAAAGACGCGCAGCTGGTCAATGAAGACACCGTGTTCATCGCCGATGCCCATGCGGTCGGCGTCCCCATCGGTGATGAGGCACACATCGGCGCCGAGCTCCACCGTCTTTGCCAGCGCCACATCCACATTCGGCTGAATCGGCTCCGGGCGTTGCATCTCCGGGAAGGACGGATTGCGCGCTGCGTGGATTTCCGTGATGCGGGTGCTCCCCCCACACAGCAGGCGCTGGAACCAGCCCGCCGCATTGCCCCACATCGGCTCCACCAGAATGTTCAGCCCGGCGTTGCGCAAGCGCTCCAAATCCACCAGCTTGCTGATGTGCGCGATATACGCCGGGTCCGGGTCCCATAGCGTGACCAGCCCTCGCGCCTGCGCGGTTTTCAGGTCCAGCTGCCGCACATCCGCCACCGAGTCGGGAATCGCCGCTTCGATTTCCTTCAGTCCTGCCGGCGCAATCGCGCCGCCTTCGGGGTCGCGCACCTTGAAGCCGTTATCCGTGGGTGGATTGTGGCTCGCGGTGATATTGATGGCGCCGCCCGCTCGCCGCTCCATGCCATTGCCCGCCAGCACCTCGGCGGCGGCTTGTGCGAAGAACTCCGATTGAAAGCGTTGGTCGTAGCCGATGACGCAGCCCTTCTCAGCCAGCCCATGCTGCTTGAGATAGAGCGCAAAGCCCTGCGCTGCCCGGCGCACGTTGTCGAAAGTGTAGTCTTCTGCAATCTGCGCGCGCCAACCATCGGTGCCGAATTTGATCTTGGTCATAGATTTAGTGTCTCTCCTTGAGTTTTTCCTGAAGTGGCAAGTTCTTGAACCCCCTTCGCCACGCCGGGTGGAGAAGGGGCGGGGCGCACAGCGCTGTACTCAGCGCCGTGCGCCCTTTGGGGATGAGGTCTGGTCTGTTTTGCCGCCAGTATCTTCTTTCCGTGGTTTCCAAACCCTTAGGCTGTGATATCTGACAAGAAACTAACCCCAATCTCTGGCATTTCCAGCCCGAAAATCTCCGCAATCGTCGCGCCCACATCGCTGAAGGTCTTGCGCACGCCGAGATTTGCCCCCGGCTTGACCGCTGCGCCGAAGACCAGCAGCGGGATGTACTCGCGCGAGTGGTCTGTGCTCGGGGTAGTCGGGTCCACCCCGTGGTCCGCCACAATCATGGCGATATCCGTGGGGCGCATGGCGGCGTGCAGGATGGGGAGCGCCGCATCGAAATCGCGCAGCGCGCCTGCATAGCCCTGCGGATCATTGCGGTGCCCGTAAATCATGTCGTACTCGATCAGGTTCACCAGCACCAGTCCCTTGAAGCTATCCTGAATGAACTCCAGCATGGCGGCGATGCTATCTTTGTTGTTCGTGCGGTGCTTGTTCAGGCTGATGCCGGTGTTGCCAAAGAGGTCATCAATCTTGCCCACCGCCGCCACATCGAAGCCCGCGTCCACCAGTTTCATCATCACCGTGGGACTTGGCGGCAGCAGCGGGTAATCGTGGCGGCGCGGCGTGCGCTTGAACGCGCCCGGTTCACCCTCGAAGGGGCGGGCGATGACGCGCCCGACCGCATGGGGTCCGCTTAGCATATCGCGGGCAATCTGGCACACGCGATAGAGCTCCTCGATGGGCACAATCCCCTCGTGCGCGGCGATTTGGAACACACTATCCGCCGAAGTATAAACGATGAGCTTGCCGGTCTTGAGGTGCTCCTCGCCCAACTCCACGAGTATCTCCGTGCCTGAAGCAGCCTTGTTGCCGATCACACCGTAGCCGGTGCGGCGTGTGAATTCCTCCAGCACGTCTGGCGGGAAGCCATCGGGGTAGGTGGGCATGGCAATCGGTGAGTGGATGCCCATGAGCTCCCAGTGCCCGGTCACGGAATCCTTGCCCTTGGAAGCCTCCGCCATCTTGCCATAACCGCCGAGCGTATCGGCGCGGGGCGGCACACCCACAATATCGCTCAGATTGCCCAGACCCAGCGCCTGCATATTCGGCAGGTCCAACCCGCCAATGGCGCGGGCAGTGTTGGCGATGGAATTGCTGCCCACATCGCCGTATTCATCGGCGTCGGGCAGCTCGCCCACGCCCACGCCATCCAAGACAATGACGATTACGCGTTCAATGGTCATGGTTGCCTCCTGGTATGTTTGGAACCCAAGTGACCTGTGACCTCTGCTGCGCCGGCTTCGGCGAGCGCGCTATCACAGGTCCTTCGTCAGAAAATACCGTTGGTGCCCTTGAGGGAAATTCTCCAGCGTGCCGAAGACCTGGTATCCATATTTTTTGTAGAACTCTGGCGCCTGGAAGCTGAACGTATCCAGATAAGCGTGCCGCGCGCCGCGGCGACGCGCTTCCTCCTCCGCCAGCGCCAAGAGCTGCTTGCCGTAACCGTGCCGGCGCAATTCCTCAGGTAGCCACATCAGGTTGACGTAGAACCAGTCCCAATGGGTCTCGCCGATGATGCCACCCATGACTTTCCCATCCGGCGCCCGCACCACAAAACAGAGGAGCTTGCCATGCTGCTCTCCAGCCTGCGCATTGTTGTACGCATTGATGCCGCCGCCAATGAGATCCCAGGGCGCTTCATTTTCATAGACAATCTCGTAAGCTTCATTCATCGCACATCTGACCTTTCTTCACCTCGAAATCGCCACAGGCTAGAACGACCGGCTTATGCGCCCGGTTAGTGCAAAAACAGCCCGCCCCACAGAATGTGGAAAATCAGATAATCAGCCAAACGCAGGGAGATGGCCGCCAGGAAACCGTACTTGCGAAACAGATAGGCTGCCGTCACGAAGAACGCCCCGATGATCACCAGGAAGCGTAGCGCGACGAGCAAATCCACGGATTGCCCGGTCAGCACCGAATATTGGCCGATTTGCAGGAATGAGTACAGCAAGCCCACGGCTACAGAGACGACCCAAAACACCGGTTCATCATGCTTGCCCTTGAAGATCACTTTCGACACGAACCAGATGAGAGCCAGGGTGAGCAAGAGCCGGAACAGGATTTCTTCGAGTACGCCCCCAATGGGATAGACCATCAGCGACGCCGGCAGCGGAATTTGAATTTCCGCGCCTAACGGCTGCACTAGATCGAAGACAACGGATGCGACTCCAAACCCCAATCCGATGAGCGCCGGGATGAGGAAGCGCTGCGTGTTATTCGCCCTGGCATCCCACATCTCCGCGAAACCTGTTTTCTGTGTCAGGCGCACACCCAGTAACCCCAATGCGAAAACAACCACAATGAAAGGGAGTGAGGTCATTTGCTCCTGTTGGGGCAACACATACTCGGCGGGGAAGAGGAATAGCAGTAGCCGCAGCACCAGCACAAAAATAAACAATCCCAAATAAGCCTTGGTCGAAGCTGACAGAGTCTTCATCGTCCCCCTCCTTGCAAACGCTGACTGCGCAATGTCCTTTACCGGTGCTGGTGTTCCAGCAGCGCGATATCCGCATCCACCATCATCTCGATGAGTTGCTTGAAGCTGACCTCAGGCGCCCAACCGAGCTTCGCCTTTGCCTTGCTCGGATCCGAGATGAGCAAATCCACCTCCGCGGGACGCATGAAGCGCGCATCCTGCCGCACGAACTCGCGCCAGTCCAGGCCCGCGTGTCCA
>JAKJAC010000032.1:0-286 GCA_022707705.1 Chloroflexota bacterium | reverse complement strand
GCCGACGACGTAATCATCGGGGCTATCCTGCTGTAGCATCAACCACATCGCGCGCACATAGTCGCCCGCATAGCCCCAATCCCGCTGCGAATCCAGATTACCCAGGCTGACGTGGTCCGCCATCCCCAGCTTGATTTTCGCCACGGCGTGCGTGACCTTGCGCGTGACGAATTCCAGCCCGCGCCGCGGGCTTTCGTGGTTGAAGAGGATGCCCGAGCACGCGTAGAGCTTGAACGATTCGCGGTAGTTCACTGTGATCCAATGCCCGTAAACCTTGGCAACCCCA
>JAKJAC010000329.1:286-4252 GCA_022707705.1 Chloroflexota bacterium | reverse complement strand
GTTCACCTTCGGTGGCGCTGGTGTGGGTTGGGATGAGCAGGATTATGACTTCATGCTGCCGGCATTGTACGACTACACGTTGGCAGTTAATGCGCGGGTCAATGCGGTTCCCACGCAGAGGCCAGCGCCTGGCGGTTTGGAGCATGTGGTGACGGTGAACCTGTTGCCACAGGACACGACGCTGGTTGAGCTGCAGACGGTGACGGCATACCTTCATCCGGGGCGCCGGTCGTTTGTGTATTCTGCGGATGACGCAGCCTACCTGGTTGCCGGTGGCAAACCGGGTAGCAAGGTCGTGGTGTGGAATGCCGAGCGGTGGAATGGCGATATCGAAGCCTACCTCAAAGTGCGTGGCGTGGATGAGGTGGTATTTGCAGAATTCGGCGAGTTCGAGACGCCGGTTGCGCCTGGAACTGTGCCCGCCTATAGCCAGAACGATCCACGCTGGAAGAACCTCGTCTACAGCGGTAACGCGACCTTTGGGGCAAACGGTTGTCTGGTCACGTGCGTGTCCATGCTGGCCGGGGTGGAGCCGCCTGAGACTGCACAACGATTACGGGCGGCAGGAGCATTCAGCGGAGCCTATCTCTCGAATCCGCAGCGCATCCCGGAGGCGCTGCCGCAGTTACAGTATGCCGGTGTCCGGCACTGGCGTGAGACGGAGCAGCTCGCGGATTTTAACTTGCTCAGACAGGAGATCATCGCGTATGGGGCGACGGTCTGCGAGGTGCGCTGGGATCCCAGCGCCGGTGGACCGCTGCCTGGAAATCAACACTTCGTGGTGGTAGAGTCCATTGCGGTAGATGATGCTACCATCGTGGACCCCTGGGACGGGCAACGCAAATCGTTGCGCGCATCGCGTTATTGTCTGGTGCACGAAACGGCAGCGCAGGCGCTGACCGGGGTACGTCTGATCCGGCGCGGGGGAGAGGCTACGCCGCCCCCGGTAACGCCGCCAAGCGGATCGGTGTTGTTTGGTATCCATGACGAGAACGGCGACGGTGGTGAGACAGGTGCGCAATGGTTGATGGCGCAGGGATTGCGCACATTGATTGTGCGTCCCGTGTATCTCGGCACGCAGATGCAAACGCTAGATTTCAGCTCCGAAGAGATGGCAGGACTGCATGTCATTGTGAACCTGCGGTACTCCTGGGCAGTAGACAACGGCGGCCAGGGGACTTTACCGCTACCTGGTACATCGGAGTGGGCATCCTTCGTACAGGCAGCAGCGCAGACGATGATCGCCTCCTGTGGCGTCTGGGGGTGGGAGATTGGCAATGAGGCTAATAATCCCCGCGAATGGCCACAAGGTGGAGCGCTGTCTCCGGTGCATGTAGCAGATGCCTATATTGCAATCCGTGAATTGGTGTCGGCTTCTAATATTCGTCCCCGAATGGCACCAGGAGCGCTGGATCCGTTCAATGCAGAGGCAGGTGATCCGCGTGATTGGCTGCGTGAAGTATGGCGCCGCATCGTTGGAGCGGAGTTCGTTACTATGCACGGATACGTTCGCGGTCCTGATCCTGGGTTGGTAGGTTCAGCGGTGCGGTTCGCCGATGCGCCTCTGCAATGGCAATATCTCAACTATCCCGGATGTGTGACAGAACTGCTCAAGAGTTTGCCCTCGAAGTGGGCGACACTACCTGTATATGTCACGGAGTTCAATCATCTTTGGAAGACGGCCGAGCCCGATTTTGGGTGGGTTGACGATGCACGGGCGGCAGAGGTGGTACGCCAGGCATACCAAGCAGCGCGGATCGCAGGGTTTGCTGGAGTCGCCATCTATCGGTGGAATGGGGATGAATGGCGGATGCAACACAATCAAGCCGTACGTGGAGCGTTGATTGAGCTCTTGAGATGAGTTACGGAGCGTTGAAATGTTGCGGGTACTGTGGCTGCAATTCCTATCTCAGATTTGTCACATCTGGTTGTGGACGTTGCACACGGCGTATGACTATTACTGCAGGCGCCAGTGGCGGCAAGGGCGTGCTGCGCTGAGTTTCAAGCTCTGGCGCCGCTGGGGACGGTAGGCGATGCCACGCGCAAAGCCATTTACATGCAAACGGTGTGGACGGCAATATACCGGAGGACGGTGTCCGGTATGTCATCCGCAGAAGACTAAGGCACGCGGGCGTCGCCGAAGCAGCGGTGGAGTGGCAAGGCGTAGCCGAGTTGCAGAAGTGTTGGGACGTGGCGCACTGGTAGTGAATACGGATGCCTTCGATGGGGCGGTTGCTCGCGGCGGTGCAACTGCGATGAGGGGAGGTGATCCAGACGATGCGAGGTCCGCAAGCCGAAGCGGGTCATCCTGCACGGAGCAGGAGAGAGCGCTGGAGAGCGCGCCGATTTAGCCGACGGCAAATTAAACGCGAAAAGAAGCGGAAGGCAGGTGCTGCTACCGTTTCTTAGCAGCACGGAGTTGCTAAGGATTATGCGGAAGGTTCTGGTATTTTTGTCGGATATGCACAGCGGCCATGTACTGGGGCTACTGAATCCGACAACGGTTCTCCAGGATGAGGATCAGAGCACGGGCGAGATTGTGTCCTATTCGCCTAAATTAACTGCAACACAGGAATATCTGTGGGTACTTTACCAGTTGTATCTCGAAGAGATTGCGCGGATTGCTGCGGGAGCGCCGATTCAGATTTATTTCGATGGTGATGTCACTCAAGGGAATGCGTTCCACGAGCAGCTGGTGACAACCCAACTCGCCGGGCAGTTGCTCATCGCCGCGGCCAATTTGCGCCCGTTGGTCAGCCTACCAGGGGTGCAGGTCATGCGTTTCGCCAGCGGCACGGGGGTGCATGTATTCAAAGAAGGTTCTGCACCGGTGTTGGTCAAGGCGCAGTTGGAGGCGGAGTTTCCAGCCATTGACTTCAAGGTAATGCAACATGGGCTTGTGGATATTGACGGTTTCCTAGTTGATTATGCGCACCATGGTCCATCCAGCGGTATTCGTATGTGGACAGAGGGCAACCAGCTGCGGTACTATTTGAAAAGTCTGATGCTAGAAGAGATCGTGCATGGCAAAGTCCCACCGCGTTTTGTATTCCGTGCACACTTTCATGAGTATGTGCGTGAGACGGTGCGGGTGAAGGGGAAAGTAGAGTATGAGGCTGACATTGTGTTGTTGCCTAGCTGGTGTGGCATGGGTGAGCATGGTCGCAAGGCGACCGGTTCAAAACTGCGGCTGTCGAACGGTTTGATCGTGTTAGTGGTCGAAGATGGCAAGTTGGTGGATTACATTCCACTCGTGGAGCAGGTTGATTTGCGGACCAAGGAACGGTTGTGATGGATGACATACGACGGCAGATCTTGGCGGAGTTGGAGCAGTTCAGCGAGCGACCAATGTTGGCTCAGGATGAAATCACAGCGGCAGATTATGCGGCTCGGTTTGGGTGCAGCCATCAGTTGGCTGCACAGAGGTTGCTGGAAATGGTGAAGAAGAACCAGATGACAGTACGCAAGGGGGTTTACGATCCCCGCAGTCAAAAAGTCGTCAATGGGTATCGACTAATAGATGGCGTTTCTTCGCGTAGCGATGACGCGCGACCGCATGATGAAGATGCCTAGAAGAGCGTAAATTGGCGAGGGTAATGTGGGGGTATTGATTTCATGGGCGAGTGAGGAGCTGGAAGCGGTGCTGGCTAAGTTGTCAGCTCAACAGGCCGCTGGTGTGCAACGAATCATCGAGGCGGAGTTGGCAGGGCGGTCGCTCAGCTCGTTGCTTGATTGCAGTGGTCAGATCTGTACTTCGACGACCTACTACGGTCACAAATCGAAAAACGGTCGCGACCGACCTGGTTGGAATGCAAAACCGGAATTCCGGCAGGCATTGACTCTGGCACGGCGGGACTATCGCGCATGGATGTTGGAGCATGGTACGAGTGAGGCTCTGCAGGTGCTGACCAGCACCGCACCTAGCGCAGCCAGGGCGCTGAAACATCAGGTTGAAGGGGATGCAGA
>JAKJAC010000329.1:0-276 GCA_022707705.1 Chloroflexota bacterium | reverse complement strand
GCACTATGCCGATTGCTGGAATCGGAGCGGGTTGAGGACCGCTTGAATGCAGCGAACGGGCTGCTCAGCGTGGGTTTACCCGCAGTGGTGCCGGCGGTAATCCAGGCGCTGGAAGCTGAGAAGGATGAAAGCGTACGCGCGGCACTGATCACGGTGCTGGGACGCATTGCTGGGTATACGGATGCTGATCGTCGCCTGGCGGCGGCAGCGGTTTTGGATCGCGCCGATGTCAAGACTGCGGCGAAGCAAGCACGAGAGATAGATCAGGATGAACTC
>JAKJAC010000328.1 GCA_022707705.1 Chloroflexota bacterium | reverse complement strand
GCGTTAGTTCGCTCTTCGAAATCTGAGGCAGCAGGAAGGCGGCAGCAGCACTAAGCAAAAAAAGTGTGCCCAGCACAATTGCCAACAGGCCACGCAAACGCAACTCAGAAAGCCGGTACAGAATGCGGACCTGCAATGCCAGGGCAATGATCAACATAAAGCTGCCTACCACCCAGGATAGGTCGGCAAGCGTGACCACAGGCATCGCATCGCCGTAAATGCGGGCTAAAAGCGCCCACAATAGCTCCGCCACCGCCCAGCACCACAGCCCCATCGCAAAGAGACGCCAGACCTGTCTTGGCGGGCCGCCACAACCGGCTGGCACGCCACGCGCTCCAGCCAGCTGCAAGCGCAAAACTAAGGTTCAGCAGCAGTGCCTGCCAGGGTTCCGAATAAAAATCCGTGACAGATAAAACACCATAAAGCGCTAATCCAATCAAGATGACAATACCGCTCAGCATCCAATGTATAGAGGGTCGTTTGGTGTCCAAGGTTCTCTATCTCCTCACACAGAACCACATTTCCGTGTAGGGGCGCGCCTGTGTGCGCCCCTACGGCATACTCGTAGCCCGCCGCGAATGCTTTAAGATTTAACGGCACCAGTTTGGGACCTAGTGATTCCGTCAACGATTGTTCCACCGCTTCACGAGAAAGAAACCCCGTCTGCCGGGTGAAAAAGCCCAACATAATCACGTTTGCCACAATCCTTCTACCCAGTCCTTCCGCCAGGCGTGTTGCGGGGATAGCGCATACCACATCCGTAGGGAATGGCGTGACCAAATCACCATCAATCAGTACTTGCGCCGCAGCCTTGGCTGTAGGGCGGAATTTGGCATAGGCTTCCTGAGACATCGCGACCAGAATGTCGGGCTCTTGGACAAAGGGATAGTCAATCTGTTCGTCGCCGATGATGAGGTTTGCGCTTGAAGCCCCACCCCGCGCTTCTGGACCATAAGCCTGCGTCATCACCGCTTCTAAACCACCATGAAGCGCCGCTGCCCTTCCCAACAAGACGCCTGCCAGGCCAATACCTTGCCCGCCAAAGCCAGATAGACGAATCTCTTTGTACATTCCTTGCCTCCAGTGCGGTAATGGCATTGGGTGATGTGGATTGTTACGAAATCTCCACGTCAGAATCACCCAACATGAGTTACGGGTTTGTAGACCGGCAATTCCCGATCGACGAAATTGCCGACGTAGATGGGGCTATCCTCGCGCAGATCAATGCTGAGCTCTTCCAACGGGACCCCACGCGCAATCACACAACGCTCCCGGTAGAGCTGCATCTCCTCCAGCCCATCAGGAATATTGTTGGATTTACCGAAACCCACCGGGCATGCCGAGAGAACTTCAATGAAAGTAAAACCTGGGCGCGCAAAACAGTGGAGGATGTCCTGTTTAAGCTGGCGCACATGCAACGAAGTCCAGCGGGACACATAACCCGCTCCTGCTGCCGCCAGTAAATAGGGCAGGTTGAAGGGCTGCTCGGGATTTCCATAGGGTGAGGTTGTTGCCACTGCCCCCAATGGCGTCGTTGGGGCACACTGCCCGCCCGTCATCCCATAGTTGAAGTTGTTCACACAGATGACTTTCACATCCACATTACGTCGTGCCGCATGGATCAGATGATTGCCACCAATAGCGGAGAGGTCACCATCACCGCTGAACACGGTTACCATCAAATCAGGATTGGCAAGCTTCAGGCCGGTAGCAAAAGGTATCGCGCGCCCATGAGTCGTATGGTAGGAATCCAAATCCATATACCCTGCTACCCGTCCCGTACATCCGATTCCCGAAACGATCACGTGGCGTTGCAGCGGGATCGCCGATTCCAGCACAGCCTGAGCATAACAGCGCATCGCAATACCGATGCTGCATCCCGGACAGAAAATATGCGGCATGCGGTCGGCGCGCAGAATGGCATCCAGTGGGTGCGTATCAACAACGGTCGCCTGCGTCATAATAGCTCCTTATTGCAAAATCCTCCAGGTGCGCGCCAACACGGGCGCACACACAGGTGCGGGCGCACACACAGGTGCGGGCGCACACACAGGTGCGCCCCTACATTGCCGCCGCAACAATTGCCGCCAGTATCTTCTCCGGATGGATCATCTCGCCACCTGCATGATGAACGCCCCACGCCGGACGTCCAATACAACGCTCCACCTCCAGGCGCACCTGCCCTAGATTCATCTCCGCGACGATAAAGGCATCCATACGTTTCCCCAACTCGCGCAACACCGCCTCCGGGAAGGGCCACAGCGAAACCAGGCGCAACAATCCCACGGGGATGCCCCGTGCACGCGCCTCGCGCACTGCGCGCCGCGCCGACCGCGCGGTGCAGCCAAAAGAGACAACCACCAAACGTGCGTCATCCATGGCATACTCTTCCAGTCGAATAATCTCCTCCGTGTAGCGTTGAATCTTGGCATTGAGCCGTGTCACGAGCGCGTGATGAGTATCTGCCGACATATCAGGATAGCCGCGTTCATCATGGGTCAACCCGGTGAAGTGCACGCGATACCCCTCGCCCGCATGTGGTAAAGGTGGTATCAAATCCTCAGGGTCGGGCTCAAAGCTATGATAAACTCCCGCTGCCGGCGGTGGTGTTTTGGGACGCTTGCGCTCCCAGCGGGGAATTTCCTCTGCGGGCGGGATAACAACCCGCTCCACCATGTGCCCGATGACCTCATCCCCAAGAAGCAGCACCGGCGTACGGAAACGGTCCGCCATATTGAAAGATAGCACTGTCAGGTCAAACGCTTCCTGCGGTGACCAGGGCGCATAGGCAATGATGCTATAATCCCCGTGAGAGCCCCAGCGTGCCTGCATCACATCGGATTGTCCCGCCATCGTGGGCAGTCCCGTCGAAGGCGACCCGCGCTGAATATCTACTATCACACACGGCAATTCCAGCATCACCCCCAAACCCAGGTTTTCCAACATCAAGCTCAAACCAGGTCCTGAAGTTGCCGTCATCGCACGCGCGCCAGCTGCTGAAGCGCCCAGCACTGCGGCAATACTTGCCAGCTCATCCTCCATCTGGATGAAGACTCCCCCCAGCTCCGGCATACGTTGAGCAAAGCGCTCTGCGATTTCGGTCGAGGGTGTGATGGGATAGCCACCGAAAAAGCGACAGCCTGCCGCAATCGCGCCCTCAGCGCAGGCCTCATCACCGTGCATAAAATGCTTTCCGGTAAGAACTTCAACGCTCACATCGGGACCCCCTTTGAAAATCAGCTACCAACATCAGCAGGGCATCAATCGGGCAACCTGAATTCCAGTTTTCAATCCTCGATTTCTTCGGTGAAAATCGCAAATTCAGGGCAGATCATGGTACAAAACTGGCAATGAATACAGTTCGTGTCTTTGCCAGGCGCAATTTCAGGGAAGTGATAACCTTTCGCATTGATCTCTGTGGATTCCTGCAACACTTCGCGTGGGCAAAACTCAAGACAAAGGCGACAGCCCTTACAACGCTCAGGAATAAGATAGATGATCCCACGGGGTACTTTCATTTTCTGCAAGTTCAACGGCATACGGGCAAAAGCTTTCATTAGCGGACAACCTTTCTGGGGGGCACACGCCGTGGGCAAGCCAGTCGGCGCAATACCATCGAACTACAGTCGTAGCAGCTGCAGGGCACCATTGTCGTCAACGACCTTCTCCCTTGAGCAACGTGAGGAAAAGAAGAATTCCAGAACACGAAAAATCAACTTCATTATATAGCCAACCTTAAGGGAATGTCAAATTCTGAAACCGGGTAACTAAAAGCAGCTCACGACGGCAGCAACAAGCCTAACCGCTGCTGGAATATCGAGAAAGATACTTCTCGCCCGCAGTAGCCCCAAAAAGCAATTTCCAGAAATTATGACGTTTGTCTATTGACCTCTTGACAGTTTCTTGCTACACTATAGTTTATCCTCGGAAAGTGCCTTGTCTGCACTATGACAGATTACTGAGGCATCGTTTTGAGCATTACAGATGTGAGTGGCCCAATTGAAGGCGTGTGGATTGTGTCAACGGTTGATCCATTGCAGCTTCAATGCCCGGCATGAGGACGCATCGGCATCCATCGAGACAAAGAAAGGAGGTGATAGCTACAAGCATCATCCGAGTCGTGTGATTGTTTGTCCGCTAAGATTTCACATCCTCAGGAGGATCCAGACATGCGTATTCGATCTTGGAATCTGTTTTTAATCGCTGCACTATTGTTGGGAATGCTGCCAATGACATGGGCACCACAACAAAATACTATGGCAGCGACA
>JAKJAC010000327.1 GCA_022707705.1 Chloroflexota bacterium | reverse complement strand
AGGCGAATGAACAGTTTACCGCTCTTGAGAGTATACTTTCCAGGCATGGTCAATACTCCCCTGCCATGCGTCTGGCTTCTTGTAGGTCAATACGCGCTTTGTGACCATGTTTCTCCAAGAGGTGCAGCAGCTCACTGCCATTGAGTAGCACGATAGGCTTCCCCTGAGCGAATTCGTAAGCATCTGCACCATACGTGGCTGTGGTGACCAGGATGCCTTTATTGGCCCCCTCGTTCATAACGGTGCCAAACAGATCGCGCACAGCAGATACACCTACGGTGTTGGTGTAGCGCTTTGCCTGGATGACGATTTTCCCACCACGGATGGGATCTGGGTCGAAGACTACTGCATCCACGCCCCCATCGCGGCTTGCCCGAGTGACTTTGACTTCACCCCCAGCAACGCTGAATTCGCGTTCAAACAGTTCGCGGATGAAGTGCTCGAAGTCTTCCCAACTCATGGTGGCGAGGTTTGCGCCTTCTTGTACACCCTCGAGTACTTCTTGAGGGTCAATGAAACGCGCGTCCTCACGATTCAGTTTCAGGACGGGAGCAATTGGAGTGAGGGTGTGGAGATGCGCTGCAGCGACGCCTTTCAGACTGCGAAAACAAGCTTTGGGATCAACGTTCTCCAGGTTGAGTTGGGAGAAGGTCTCCTGGGTGACTTGCAACGACAATACACATGGTGTGGTTTCGTGACCAGAGGTGGGGTCAATGGTCTTGACGTAGCCGTTGAAAACTATGGCCTGGATGCCATCTGCGCGATCGGCCTCGAAGAGTTCGTGGAGCGTGCGGAGGGCAATCTGGTAAAGGACGTGGTCATAGAGCGCACGGGCTTTGGGTTCAGGGAGGTGTTTTTCAGTGAATTCGTCACGCGACTGGATATACCGCACATCATAGAGTGTGGGTATGTCGGTGAGTGCAGGTAGTTGATAGTCAATCAACAGGATGCTGCTTTCTGGCAAGTAATCGAGGTCGTATACTTGCGGAAAGAAGTCCGGGTACTCAGAATTGGCCAGGACGAGCTCGCAGTAGTCTTTGATAGCCTCTGGATCACCAGAGAGGTATTGACGGCGTTTTTCATCTATGACAGCGTTTTCTTGCTCGCGCTGCCGCAGGTAGGCTTCGCGCTGGCGTTCCCATTGGTTTGACGCTTGCTGATAAGCAAGCGTTTGTTCCGCGATGGTCTGCTCGCGCTGGGCTTTGGCTTGTTGCCATTGAACTGTGTCTTGCCGAAATTGTTCGGCGCTGGCATTGTTTTTGGCGCTGCGACGCTTTGTGACGATCAGGTCTAGCAAGTTGATATAGGTGTGGTACTGAGGCGCGTCGCGTTGTGGAGTGTTAGGTAGCGGTGGCGGCTCGGTGGGCGGTTGCGGTCTAGGTTGTGTGAAATCCTGCAGGTTTTTCAGAGAATCCCAATCCACGACGTCGTCAACGCTCAGGGTGTGGCTGAGCAGTGCGTTTAGAGTTGCGAGTGTGGTTTGCGCATCTTGGGTGCGTTGAGCCGCCTCGGTTTTCTTGGCCTTCTGGTCGCGAGCGCGGGTATGACGTTCGTTTTGTTTGCGTTGGGTTTCCTGCTGGCGCTGCCACTGTTCATCCCATTGTCTGACACGCGCTAGCGCCATTTGTTCAAGAACGTGGGGGTTATCGCCGCGGAGGGTCTGGTATTTACCCAGTTCGCGATGCTGAATTTGGGTCTCGTAGCGAAGCAGTCCGCTTCTGGTATAGAACGGTCTCGGTTTGCTGTACTGCCCCATGGATTTCCCTCAGCGGTAATGATGCCGGCAGGCGCAGATAAATGTAGCTGCAAAACTCGACTTATGGCAATGGCTTACGCGCGTTCCAACGCGCGACGCGGTAGAAGGTGAAGTTGGGCTGCCAGATTGGCGATGGCGATTGCCGCCATGGGGGCTGCCAGCAGCAAATACGTCAGGAATGTCCATTGATAGGGCAACCTATTTTTGATGGCCATATCAATGAGAGTATCACTTACTACCGTGTTCAGTACACCAAAAATCCCAACAATCAGAATTCCGAGCGATACGGCTCGCAATTTCGAGGGTGGCTCCGAAGTGGGATACGCTAAAACCCACCAACGGCGAGGGCGTTGGGGAGAACTGGATCGATTTGTCTGCGCTAGAGTTGATGTTATTTGACTGCGTTTCTCTTCAGGGAGAGTTAAAAACATGACAAAGAACTCAAGTTTCTGAATGATTGACGACACTACCTCGCCTCCACTGTTGTTCTGCTACCATTTTTCTCATTTCACGCAGAATAGCTTCGCGCTGTTCGTTCGATAGTTGAGAAAATAGTTTCAGCGCTGGGCTTGGGTGCGCAAGAATCCCGGCCTGTTCAAGGACTTCCTCCTCCGGAATCTTGAATGCACGCGCGATCGCCTGACAGAACTCGTATCCAGGTGTACGTAGATCGTTCATTACCCGTGATACTTGCGCAGGCGACATATCTATCATCCGAGATAGTTCACGAACCCCGATCCCGGATTCATTCATTTTATCCCTAAGCCATTCTGAGAATCGTTTTTCCATGGCTGTAGTTTACCCGAGGTAACGTTACCCGCGTGTAACACGCCCGTCAAGAAATGCCATCAGAAACCCAAAAAAGCCCGAAAAACCAGAAAAGAGGATGAATGTCATATAAAAAGGTTACATCTGTTGTTGTTACCACACTGGGAACGGATTATTATTAGTGTTGTCAGTATGGTAACGACTTGGAATTGAATACGCAATGGAGGCACGCGATGGTAGAGGCATTAATCTTGATTCTCTTCAGCATTGCGATGGGTGTTTTCGCTTTCTATTGCGTTGCTAAGGGCCAAGGGTGGATCTAGGGCCGCTGCGACGCAACTGGGTGTGTTGGGGGCTGGTGTGGTAGTGCAAGGTGGGGCACGGCGAAGTGTGATGATGGATGGGGTGGGCGCCTGGAGCTGCGATCACTGCTGAAGGCTCCGCGGGAGTTCCCCGCTCCCGACACGCTGGTCAAATCAGGAGGTATACGGTGGTTATGAACTTGGTTCCAAAACGGTTTATGGTTGGGCTTAGTCAGGGCCTTACGCGAGAAGACATGATCGCGTTAGGGCAGGCGGCGCGGCATCAGGGTGTTGATCCGCGAGAGCTGGCCGCGCGGTTGATTGCTGATGGACTGCGGCAAATGCGTATCGCGCCGGTTCCGGATGGGAATGTGTCTGAGGGTGCTGGTTGGGGATATCCTCAATCTGAGGAGGGATAACGATGCAACGTGGGGAACTGCGTGATTTCGTCAAGCTGGTGTATGCGATGCGCGAGGCGCAAAAGGATTCAAAGCATGATAGAACGTGGGCCGCGGCGCTACGCGCCATCGAGTATGAGCGGCGCGTGGATGCGGAGATTTTAAGGTTCGCCAATTCCAATTCCAGTGTAGAGGAACAGGACGCATGATGACATCGGGGCTGGATTGGGCGCGCATCGGGTTGGTTTGGGGAGTTCTGTTCGCATTCGGGTTTGTGTACAACCTGGTGGTAGCGTGGGCAGAGAGCCGCGGCTACGACGAGGGCTACACGGCAATTCTGGTGGTAGTGGGAACGCTGGTGACACTGCTGGGTATAGCGGTAATCGAATGGCGCGCGGCGCTGTTGGCGCTGGGCGCTTTTTCTGCGTCGGGCTTCTGGATGGTGCTGGGTTCGTGGTGGCGGCATGTGCAGGCGCGGCGCCGGGCGCAAGAACTCGCACGGGAGGGCCGGTGATGACAGAAAGACGCCCGTGGCCTAATGCGGCGATGGAGGTCCGTGACCAGGCAGCTGAAGCGGCAGTGCGTGGGTTGCGGGCGCTGACGCCGCTGGTGCAGGGCGTAACGCTAGACCGAACTGAGACGGTGCGCCGCCAGGCGCAGGCGCTGCACGAGTTGCAACGCATCGCCTGGTTGCTGGCATCGGTTGGCGCTCCAGTGCGCCCTGAGGATGTAGGAGGACGGTAATGCACGCGAACTGGGGTGAGCGGGGTGTGATAGTGGATGAGACCAGCCTGATGCTGGCGTCAGCGGCAGAGGCTCCGGCAGCGGTAGCGGATCTGGAACAGACTACGGCGGAGCAATGGGCTGGAGCGGCGGCGTTATGGCTGGCATCACGTAAGTCTGAGAATACCCGGCGGGCGTATCGGGCAGCCTGGGAGGCGCTCCTGAAATTCACCGGAAAGGCGCCATGGTTGATCCGCACGTCGGATGTAGAGCGTTGGGCACAGTCGTTGCGTCTTGCTGGAGAGCCATACACAGGCGAGG
>JAKJAC010000326.1:3952-4270 GCA_022707705.1 Chloroflexota bacterium | reverse complement strand
CGCGCACCTCTACGATAACCAGGTCAACCCGCAAGTCACCGGAGCGGATGGCTACTTCGCCTTCTTCACCCCGCCGGGCTATTACTATCTGCAGGTGGAAGGCAAGCCGGGCTACCAATCGTGGCGCAGCCCGGTGATCCAGGTCATCAACGAGATTGTGCACGTCAACGTGCCGCTCACACCCTGGACGGATGGGGAACTGGCGCAGGTGACACTGAACCCCGCCGGTCCCACCCCGGCGACGCTCACTATACCGCTGGGCGGCACAGTCGAATGGGACGCACCCTGGGAAACCATGGCGCCGCCGGAGACACAGCT
>JAKJAC010000326.1:0-3942 GCA_022707705.1 Chloroflexota bacterium | reverse complement strand
CCCCGCCTGCGCCTGCTCAGCGCGCGCAATCCGTTGAGCGATACCCTCGGCTTCGATGGTGGCATGGTAGCGCCGGGACGCAGTTACCGGCGGCAGTTCACCGAACCGGGAACCTATACCTACAGCGATGGCGCCGGGCACACCGGGCAGATTGTCGTCAGCAGCGAGTCACATTGGGTCTACCTGCCGTTGGTCCTGCGCAACCGGTAGCCCCAAACTTCGCCGCGATCGCTTCTGAGCTCTATAAGTGTGATTTCGTGGACGGGGCTAAGAAATCCTAAGGGGTTCCCCCGTCCACGAAAATCACACCGCTAAGAGCATCCCCGGTCGCCTGACCATCTCCACGAGCGTCCTGTCGATTCTCTACCGCCGGTACTCTGGCGCCACTATCAGTCTACATGCGACAATGGACAGCTACTTACGCCGTCTCGCCCGAACATAACATCAGGCTGGAGCCTGGCGTGCCCAGGGGGGCGCAGAGGCTAGCGTTATGAGGCGTCAGACGCCCCTCAGGATGAGAGGGAGGAAGGTGGCGGGGGCGGGAAACGGCGGCCCGGTGATGGCGAAATAGAGCCACGCGGTGGGCGCCAGACCGCGCCACGTGGTCAACCAGCCAAAGGCATCACTGGACCAGTTCTCCGTGGAACCCGGCATGGACCCATCGGGGTTTTGTTGGGAGATGAGCATCTCCAG
The DNA here is from genome assembly GCA_022707705.1 of Chloroflexota bacterium. Classification (GTDB taxonomy): domain Bacteria; phylum Chloroflexota; class Anaerolineae; order B4-G1; family SLSP01; genus JAAZNO01. The sequence goes on along the minus strand of JAKJAC010000326.1, from coordinate 3,249 downwards.
AAAAGTCTGGGCATCCTCGCCGCCGGCAGCGACATACTGAGCGGTGCCTTCGAACCAGATGCTGACCGGTCCCATGCCATCGAAGCCGCACAAGCTGCCATCCTGGCTTATGGTGAGCAATGTCTTTCTGACGAAACTGAGCGCGGCTTGACCTCGCTCCGGTTGGTTGACCGATGGATGACGGGCAAAAGCCGACAACCATGTGGCGGCGTCCATGGCGATAGCCGGGTCATTGAAGCCCCGCCACCAGTAGCGCAGGTTAGGGTCCCAGACGGTTGTTGCATTCAGCAGGTAGGCTTTGATTTTCTCTGCGTCAGCCAAGCGAGAGGTGGCTAGCAGCGCCCACCAGACGTCCACGTTGCCCTCGGTGCTGACGACGACCTTGCCCATCGGGTCGATTTGCGACACGAGCCAATCCGCTCCGCGTTGCGCCGAGTCCATGGCGGAGGGGTCGCCGAACTTGTTGGCGTAGCCGGCGAGTGCCATCACCCACCAGGCCTGATCGCCCACCCAGCGGTCATCAAGCAGCTCAGCGCCGGTCCGTGGATTCCAGGTTCTGGACCAGTGACCATCGCTCTTCTGTTGGCGGATCAGGAGACCCGCCAAGTTGCGCGCCGCTTGAGCGGCTGCATTTGCGGGCACCCCATGGGTGAAGCGTCCTTCACGGGTAAGGGCGATGAGCGCCAAAGCCTGATCGTAGAGCCAGGCTTTGGGTGGAGGGTTCTCAAGCTCCTCTTCCTGCCAGGAAACCAGAAGGCCCGTGGAGGGGTCCTGCTGGCTGAGCAGGTATTCGATGGCTTTAGAGGCAGCTTGTGAAGTGGTGGTCGCCCTGAAGAATTCGGTTTGCCGGGACCAGTTCGCTGCCGTATCAGCCTGAACCTGGTCAATTCGCAGCTGCCCGGCGCCCCCGCCCAGGGCTGAAGCGGGGCGCTTAACGACGACGAAGAAGCGGTCAATGCGTGACCAGTCAATCTGGGTGCCGTCACCGAAAGCGAAGAAGAAGTAGAAGGCCGCTTTGGGAATGGGCAGGTTGATCAGCCAGCGGTCGATTTGGTTGACGCCGCTAGATTTGCCCTCCATGTTGGCGCCATAGAAGACATTGTTCACATCGGCAAACATGAGGCTCACGGTGTTGGCAACCTCGCCCGGTCCACCCCCTTGGAGGCTCAGGGCAAAGATATCGGCTTGGGAGAGGTTCACGGGCGTAGGGAAGGTATAGCGCCCCTGCACCCAAGCCCCTGAACCGAGGTTCCAGTTGAGCTGGACTGCCTGGCCCAGCAAGCCTGGCGCTACCTCCAAAGAACCAGAGGCTCCGGTATCGTGTTCCACGGTCCAATGTGCCAGCGACTCGCCGTCAATCAGCAGGGAGCCCTGCCAACCGGGAAGATCCGAGGAAGGTTCTGGAGCGTAGGTGCCTGGCGCTGAGGCGAGAGGCTCTGCTCCGATGCGGTGTGTCGCGGCAAGAGCCATTGCGCCCGCCATCAACTTAAGAAACTTGCGCCGGTCCAGCCTTGGTTGAAGGAAAGCAAGTCTCTTGTCCTGGTACTGCGAGGAGCGGACGGGTTCGTCGTCGAAATGCGGCGGTACAGGTCTAGGAACCATGATATATTCTCCTGCAAGAGCGCTCCTAAAGCCCAAAACTCACTCTGTTCGCGCTTTGAGGCTGTGCCATGGGTGACGAGCCGCATTACGGGCTGCGCCTCACTTGCACGGAGGCTGGGCGATGGGTCTGCGGAAGAAGCCTCCGTGACAAGCCCATCCGCGCTCGCAACCGGCCACGATAGCCGCGTCAGGTGCAGCCTCAGGGTGGGCTGCCGCTTCCTTGGCGCCCAGTTCTTATCTGGACGAGGTAGTCCCGCATTACGACCCTGTACGCTGGCCGGTAGGCTTCTCGGTACGCCTTCGAGTGATGCAACGCAGGAAACCCTCGGCCCTCCAGCTCCGCAAAGAGGTTGCTTAACTCGTCCACCGCCAGCCCCAAAGCTCCCTCCTTCGCCAGCTGCACCGCGTAACGCCAATACCGCCTCAACTGCAGTATTGTGCCCCGGTACTCCTGCGCCGTTCGCGCAAAAGCCTCAAGCAAAACCTCCAGATCACCGCCTTGCGCCACATACGGACGCAGATGAACTCGCACAATCTGCCCATCTGGCGAGATCGGTTCGATGACCGGTTCCCCGGGTCCCTCGATGAGGTGTTCACTTTCCTGCTCGAGCCACACACGGGCCTGCGATACATCGGCTACAGCATGCTCGCTTCCCAAGGCGGCCTGGTAGACCAGTTTGTAGAGGTCCTGAGCCTCGAGTTCTGGGTGGCGAACCGTATGCCGCGCCAGGATTCGCCGAAAGGCGTCCTCCTCAGACGATGATGTGTCTGCATGGCCAAAAGATACCATGAGTAGTTCTCCAGTTACGGCTTGCGCTGTAGCCGCGAGCGGTGGCGACTGGACGGGCGGGTTGCCCGCACCCGATGAGACCGTGAGCTCTTCGGCTTGGCTGACGGGCGCGGAGCTGCAGACGGCGCGTCCAGTGCAGCTGGTGTCGAGCCGTTTCAAGCGCTTGACTATCTGCCTTGCCTCTTCCAAAGTCGATCTATTTCATTATAAGCGCGCTTTCCGCGGGCGTCAAAGATAATCCTTTTGCCAACTTGACAGCTGGATGGAAAATGGTATACTTTCCCCCTGTCTGGAATAATGACGCCGTGAGAGAGAATCACGGAATGATGCGGGTACGCGTCGAATAATGTGGGTGCCTTCGAAGTCGGTCCCTGATTGAAACGTGTCACAAGCCGTTCAGAGGATCCCCTCGGAGCGGCTTGTTGTTGTCCCGGACAAAGAGTTTTACAAAAGTAAGTATGGAGGATTTACCCGAGATGGAAAATATGGAAAGCAGTCAAAATGCCGTTTGGACCGGCACCGTCAAGTGGTTCGACGAGAAAAAGGGTTACGGTTTCATCACCCCCGCAGATGGCGGTAAGGACGTCTTCGTCCACTACTCCGACATCGAGACGAGTGGGTTCAAGACCCTGCATGAGGGCGACCAGGTTCAGTTCGCGGTCACCCGCAGCGACCGTGGCTTGAAAGCCGCCAACGTCAGCCGCGTGGCATAATCTACGCTCGATAACGCGACCGGGCTTCCTCATAGGAAGCCCGGTTCTTTTTTACTTCAATGACCTCAGTGGTCTCAGTGGTCCCGGTGTTCAACCTTTGATGACCCCAATCGGGCGCACCCGCGCAACCTTACGCGCCAGACC
>JAKJAC010000325.1 GCA_022707705.1 Chloroflexota bacterium | reverse complement strand
TCATTAACTCGGATTCGGTCGCGGCTTTGAAGAGCTGGTCATAAACCGTGCGGTAGGCTCTGCGATCGGCAACCGGCAAGGTGCGCTTCCCGGAAATGACCAACGCTTTGAGCTGTTTGCTGCCGAACACCGCGCCTAATCCCAACCGCCCAAAGTGCCGGTAGGTTTCGGTGATGACGCTGGCATAAGTTACCCCCCGTTCGCCTGCGCGCCCGATGCGCATGATTGAGCGTAACCCTGCGCCGCTTTCGCGCTGCCGCAAGACCGCGCCAACGGTGTACGCATTGCGCATACCCCACAGCGCCGAGGCATCGCGGAAGAAAACATCGTCGCCTTCAACAACCAGATAGATGGGCATCGTGCTCCGCCCCCGGATGACGAGTGCGCCATAGCCCGCCATGCGCAACGCGATGGCGCTGCGACCTCCGGCGTGGCTTTCCCCCAGATTGCCCGTGTGCGGCGATTTGAACATAGCCACGGTCTTGGAGGCAAGCGGATAATGCCCTACCAGGGGACCTATCGTCAGAATAATGGGGTTTTCTGGGCTGAGTGGGTCCACCCCTGCAGGGCATTCCTCTTCAAGCAGACGAATAGCGGCGCCGGCGCCGCCCAACCCACCGTTCTGGTTGGGGTCAAAGAGCTCCGGTCGCGTTTCCACCCACGAGCGTCGCCGTGCCAGGTCAATGATAAGCACACGGGATAGAGGATCATTGTTCAACATGGGAACCTCCTGATTCTTTACACGCACACGGCAGTTCAGCCCATCGTTTCACTGGGGTTTATTTCTTCCAATGCGATGACGCTGTATGGGCAGTATTTCGCACAATAACCACAGTAGACGCAGATTTGTGGTTTGTGTTGGTCCGCATCCCAAAACACGGCGCCGAAGGGGCAGGCTTCCACACAGGCGCCGCATCCAATGCACAGCTCCTCTTTCAGCCTGACCCCGCCGCCTTCACGGAAGATCAACGCGTCAGTGGGGCATACCCGGGCACAAGGTGGATTGGTGCACGCGCGGCACACAACGACCACGAAGCCTTTGCGGATGCCGCCCGCCGAACGGATGCCGATACAAGAGGCTGCCAGTCCCCCCTCACCGGTCCGTCGCGTGCAGGCGAACATACATGCCTGACATCCCACACAGCGATCAACATCCAACACGGAGAGCCTTTTTGCCATGTTTACCTCCACCGGCTTCTGAATGGAATTGCGTGTTATTGAAGCGGCAGCTTGCATGATATTATCAACCCATCTCGTAGTTTGTCCATTCCTTGGTGGGTACGAGTGATATTAAAGCCACAACTAAATAATTCTAAGATGTATTGGCAAAAAATGGCATTTCATTATTGACAAACTTGATTTTTATGTTATTCTATGTATAGTTTCCGAATGAGGTGAGATAACCATGTATCGTCTTCCGGCGCAATGTCCGATTTGTGGCGGCGAGTTGATAGCGGAACGGCTATCGTGCAATCAATGCGGCACCTCTCTCGAGGGTAATTTTCCCTTGGGGCGGATGCAGCGCTTGAATGAAGAGCAATGGCAGTTTGTGGAGCTCTTTCTGCGTTGTGAGGGGAAATTGACCCGCATGCGGGATGAGCTGGGGTTATCCTATCCCACGGTGCGTAATCGCTTGCACGATGTGATTCGCGCCCTGGGTTACGAAGTGCGTGAGGATGAACCCGCTACGGAGACGCGGCAGGAGCTGCTGAGCGACCTTGCTGAGGGCAAGACGACGGTAGAGCAAGTCTTGCACTTGCTAACAGGAAAATGAAATCCTAACTTGGGAGGTGTGCTATGGTCAGGGATGATCTCAAGGCAAAATTGGCAGAGAAATTGGCGCGCAAGCGCGAAAAACTGATGGAGAAGGTGTCCGAATCCGAGAATCGCAAGGGCGAAATTGAGTGCGAAATCGGCGAGATTCAGGCGGCGTTGGGCGAGATGGAAAGGGAGTTGCAATCCCTCGAAGACAGTTCTCCAGGCGCACGGGAGCGTGCGGTCGCTCATCGCGAGCGTCTTTTGGCGAAAAAAGAACGTCTGGAATGGAAATTGGAGTCGCTCGATATTCGCATGGAAGCGCTCCGTGATGCTGCAGACCAATTGGAATTCCAGTGGGACGATTCTCAGCGCGGCAGCTATTTTGGACATGTGCCGCCTGTTCCGCCGGTGCCACCGATTCCCCGCGTGCCCACTCCCCCGCATATGCCAATGCCTCCTCGCCCTCCGATGCCGCCGCGCCCCACACCGCGCCAGCTAGAAGAGGAGCGTTTACGGATTTTGCAGATGGTCGCCGATGGCAAGATTAATGCGGAGGACGCGGCGCGGTTGTTGCAGGCGCTATCCAGCGGCGTCGAGGCCGAGGTTGCTGCCGCGCCCCAACCCCGTGTGTTACGGGTCAAAGTTACGGATTCGGATTCCGGTTCGGTGCGGGTGAACCTCACGCTGCCTTTGAATTTCGTGCGCGCGGCGCTCCGTCGTGGCGGGCAGCACGCCCCCGATATCAATGTCGGCGGTGTCAACCTCGACGCCGATGAGTTGGAGTCCTTACTTAACTCCGGCATGCAGGGGCACATCATTGATGTAATGGATGAAAAAGACGGCGAGCGAGTCGAGATTTTTGTAGAGTAGAGACCTGTCACTGCATGTGATTTTCGTGGACGGGGTAAGAGTCCACCTGTGGGCTTCACCGTCCACGAAAATCACAAGAGACCCACCTCTGCGCCTCTTCGATGTGCCCCACTGCCTAAACGCGTTGTACCCAACGCCACGTTGTACCCAACGCCACGTTGTACCCAACGCCATTGTCCCACCAAGCCGACCACGGTTGAGTACAACCGCTTGAGCTTCCCGGAAATTCGCCTTAGATGCCCCGGGACTATTGCCTTTGGAAGACAACGTCCCACAGGCAGATCATTGCTTGCCAATTAGGCTCATGTTAGCCGCTTGAATGGGTTTATATAAGGGATTTTGGGATCGGGGCTGCACCCCGATCCCAAAATCCCTTATTTTTCCGGACTTTAGTCCGCATCTGCCAGAATACACGCGATGAAACACATCAAATGCGTAAGCCCTGCTACATACCCTTGTATCAGACATACTTTTCCAAAAGCGTGCTATAATGTTGAGCGATTCGGCTCACTCGAGACTGCAATTGTCAGATGTGTTTAACTTCCAGATCAGGAGGAAAGGCAATGACCGTACATCTGTATTTGTCTCTAGTTCCTGAGGCGTTGATCGCCTCCATGCTCACCCCCGAGCAGTTTGGCGCCTATTATGCTGTGGGCAGCGAGAAAAAATCGCACGGACAGGCGATTTTCTTCGAACTTGACCCCGATTACCGCACTGACGCCTTGCCCATCGAGGCTGGTCTCCGTCGTTGTGTGCCGCACGAGGATGGTGAACCCAAGCGTTCAGTGTACATCTCCGTCTATCGTGCTCTCGAACATATCTCGCTCAATGCTATTAAGCAGCTTTATCTCGTCACCCAGGATGGACGCGTCCTCGGGCTGGACCCCAGCCCCGTGATGCCGGCAGAGGAAGCCGGGCTGCATTTGTATCAGGAAATCGCTCCTGTGCACCCGTTGGTCGTGAGCACTCTGCCTCCTCACGAATTCTATGATTTGATTGTCAACAACCCCACCTCCCTGTTGACCTTGCCCGCAGTTTGCTTTGTCGAGCTGCGTCTAGGCGAACTGGCGGATAATCCTGAATACGGCGCTGTGGGTGACCTTCCCTATGCCAATATTGACCACCTGCGCCAGTGCCTTGTGGATTTGCGCACCAAGACGGTGAGCACCAAGATGGTGGACCGCATCTCGCCGGCATCCTTCCCCTACCGCACGATCAAAAGCGGCATCTTTGTCGGCAACAAAGAGCAATTCATCTATTTCCCGCTGCCCTCGCGGGACGAGCTGCGCGCCAAGCAGTACCGCTGGTGGCGCTCCGCTAATATGTAGGTTGTGCGACCTGTTTACCGGACACTGCTCGTTGTGATTCAGCGCTTTATCTCTGAATCCGGCATCCGGCAACGGGGACTGTTACAAGATCTTATCAGGAGTCTATGGAACAATGTCTGAAACAACTTGGTTGATCATAGGGATTGTATGTGGTTTCATTTCTATCGGATTTGCTGTGCGCCTGTATTTCTGGGTGCTCAAGCAGGACCCGGGGACAGAGCAAGCCAAAAAGGTGGCGAGCTGGATTCGGCAGGGTGCTATTTCTTACCTCAAGAAACTGTATCGCGCTCTGTTGATGCTGGCGTTAGCGTTGGCAGTGCTGCTCG
>JAKJAC010000324.1 GCA_022707705.1 Chloroflexota bacterium | reverse complement strand
CATCGGCGATTTGCAAGCCGTCTACCGCATCCTGCCAGGTTGAAGGCGCCGGAAGCGCTTCTGGCACCGCCGCAGGCAACGGCGCAAAGCGCGCCGCCTCGAGCGCAGTCAACACCGGCTCAATGAAGCTCAAGCCCGCCACCACGCGCACCGGCAAGCCCGCGGCTCTGGCGCGCGCCAGAATCTCAGGCACGGTAGCCTCGGCAATCAGAGGATGCCCGGGCGTGGCGTAGACGACGCCGCGCTCACGCTGCCCCAGAGCGAGCACCTCGTTCACGATGGTGGCGTAGATTTGCTCGAAGGTGGGGAGGCGCTCATAAAGGGCATCGAACGAGTGCAGTTGCAGGTTTTTGGGCAACTCTGCCACAAGAGGATGGTGCGTGGTGCGCAACCAGAGTTCGTCGGTAGTGGTCAAGACCGACCATGCTTCACGGGTCAACTGTTCGAGGGCGCCCGGTCCTAATCCCAAAATCACAATTCCCGACATCGTGACCTACCTCATGCTTTACTAGATTAGTCTCACAAGAACTGAGAATTCATCCCCAAAATTCGTCTTCGCCCGTGACTGCTCAGCGAGCTCCTGCATGCCGCAATGAAGAGCGGCTGAAGCCGTGATTTGAGAGGGCGTTTTTACATGTAAGGCGCGACGCAACGTTGCATCACCGCAAGCCAACAAGGAACAGGTAGGCGAAAAACTCGCCTACCTGTTCGAGATAACCAGCCAAGGTGAAGAATCTAGCGCTTGGTGTACTGGGTGGCTTTGCGAGCGCGCCGCAGACCTGGCTTTTTGCGTTCCTTCTCCCGGGCATCCCGGGTGAGGAAACCAGCCTTGCGCAGTTCGGATTGATAATCCGGGTTGTGCTTAATCAGTGCGCGTGACGCGCCCATGCGCGCCGCCTCTGCCTGCCCGGTGATACCACCGCCAGCCACAACCACGGAGATGTCGTACTTACCTGCAGTGCTGGTCACCTGGAATGGTTCCGCCAAAGTATTGCGGTCCATTTCGCGCCCAAAATACTCAGTGTAGGTACGACCGTTGACCAGAAACTGGCCGTTGCCACCAGGGAAAATGCGCACACGTGCAGTGGCGCGCTTGCGGCGTCCCAAACCTTCAAAATACTGCCCTTCCATCCTCGCCTCCTTATAAGTCCAACGGCTCAGGCTGCTGTGCCTCATGCGGGTGGGTGGCGCCCGCATAGACCTTTAGCTTACGGTACATGTGGCGTCCCATAGGACCGCGCGGCAACATCCCCTTGACGGCTGCCTCGATCACCCGCTCAGGGAACGTCTCCAATTGGCGCCGCAACGACACCGCCCTGAATCCGCCTGGATAACCGGAGTGACGATAGTACATTTTCTGATCGAGCTTGCGACCGGTGACGTGCACTTTCTCAGCATTGATCACAATGACAAAATCGCCCACATCGGTATGCGGAGTGTACTCCGGTTTGTTTTTGCCACGCAAAACATTCGCGATTTCAGTGGCCAGCCGCCCGAGCGTTTTATCGGTGGCATCTACAACGTACCACTTTCGCTGTACTTCGCCAGGCTTAGCCATATAGGTCTTTTGCATTCTTACGTCTTTCACTTTGTCCTCACTCACCCTGATTAGTCTGGTAGCCGCAAAGAGAGCCAGAGTCTTCAAGCCCAAGCACCCTCAGTTGCAGCTCCTTGACCTTACATCCCTGATTCGATCAAACATCATACTGTACTGCCATCAATGTCAGCCCGCATGCACTAGCCGCAGGACCGGCGCCGGAGCGATCCCGCGTCTGCAGAATCTCGGCGAAACGCTGCGGAGTCAACGCACCGTAGCCCACCCGCAACATCGTTCCCACTAACATGCGCACCATGCGGAACAGGAAAGCATTTGCAATGATGTCAAAGGTCAACCAGGCGCCCGCCTGTTGCCATTCAGCGCGCAAGACTTCCCGGATGGCATTGGTTCCCTGCGGCGGTGAGCCAAACGCGCTAAAGTCATGCCAGCCCAGCAACGACGCTGCCGCCGCTTGCATAGCTTCGACATCCAGCGCACGCGGCACGTGCAAGCTATAACGACTGCTCAACGGATCGCGTACCGGCGCGTTATAGATGCGATAACGGTACCAGCGTGAGCGGGCATCGCGCCGCGGGTCGAAGTCGTCGGGGGCTGCTTCCAGGCTGAGCACGGCGATGGCTTCCGGGAGCAGGGCATTCATGGCACGGTGCAATGAGGTCAATTCATGACGCCACGACACCTCGAAAGCCACGACCTGCCCGGCTGCATGCACGCCGGCATCGGTTCTACCCGAGCCTGATACAGACACCGCTGCCCCAAACAGTCCCGCCAGCGCCGCTTCTAACGCCGCCTGAATGCTATTGGCATTGGACTGGCGTTGGAAACCGCTATAACCGGTTCCGTCGTAGGCCACGATGGCCTTAACCCGCACGGCGACTTCTCCGCAGAGAAACCTAGTCTTTAACGAGCTCTAAAAGTACCATGGGTGCAGCATCACCTTTGCGCTGCCCCAACTTCAACATCCGAGTGTACCCACCCGGGCGTTCCATATAGCGCGGGGCAATCTCACCAAACAACTTGGTGACGACATCCCGGTCATTCAGCCGCGCAGCCGCCAAACGGCGCGCATGTACGCCCCGAGCGGGGTCTTCCTTCTCGCCGCTCAAGCCATGCTTGGCTGTCGTGATGAGCTTCTCAGCCTGACCACGAATTGCCTCAGCCTTGGCGCGCGTGATGCAGATACGTTCGTGGCGAAACAGCTCGGTCACCAAGTTACGGCGCAGCGCTGTTCGCTGACCCACAGAACGATTGAGTTTCTTACCCGCGACACGATGTCGCATAACAGACCTCCTGGCATAGAGACAACGTCAGGCCGCGTTGTCTTGAGTAATTATGAAATCGTCATCTTCAAACGCGTCAACGTCGGTGTCTTCACCCGAAGCCGCGTACACGTCCGCGTAGTCAGTGGGCAAGAATCCCTTCACCTGGAGCTGGAGCGCCAGCTCTTCCAGGGATTTTTCGCCGAAGTTACGGATGGAAAGCATGGTATCGCGACCGCGGCGCATCATCTCTAGGACCTCTCCAACGTTGGAGATGCCGGTGCGCTTGAGGGCGTTATACACACGCACTCCCAATCCGAGGTCCTCAATGGGCGTCGCATAAGCCCGGTGAGGAATCGTATCGGCTTCAGGTTCTTCCGTAGTCGTCGCGGGACCTTCCGGTTCAGCTTCCGCTCCGGCGATGAGATGCAGATGACGCTGAAGAATGCGGGCGGATTCCTTGAGCGCATCCAACGGCGCGCAACGTCCGTCAGTCCAGATTTCGATAGCCAACCGGTCGTAATCGGTGAGTTGCCCCACCCGAGCCTGGTCGATGTGATAGGCAACCCGGCGCACCGGACTGAAAATCGCATCTACCGGAAGCACACCAATCGGCATGCGTCCACGCTCTTCCGACGGCCAGTAGCCCCGGCCCTTATCGACGGTGAACTCAAAGTCCAGATGAACATTGCTGTCATCTACGTTGAAGAGGAAGAGTTCTGGATTGACGATTTCGATTTCTGGTGGGGGAATGATATCACCAGCGGTGACCATCCCCTCACCATCAACCCGCAAGGTCATGTACTGCGGACCTTCGCCCTGCATCGTCAGCCGGATCTGCTTTAACCGCAGCAGAATCTGGATCACATCTTCCTGCACGCCAGGAATCGCCGCAAATTCATGCGGGATATCCAGGATACGCATGGCGGTAATCGCGGCGCCCTCGAGAGAGGAAAGCAGCACCCGGCGCAGGGAGTTACCCAGCGTCACGCCGTAACCACTCTCAAGAGGCACGATCACATACCGACCGTACTGTTGCGTATTAACATCAATTTCGATTTTCGGCAGGACTGGCGCAGCTAACACGTCGCCTCCTTCTGCTTAGCGTGAGTAGAACTCAACGATCAGCTGTTCCTGCACCGGGACATCAATCTCCTGACGAGTGGGCCAGGCGAGAATCCGTCCAGATTGCAGTTCGTCATCGAGTGCCAACCAGGCAGGTACATTGCGCTTGCCCATCAGTTCCCGGCGATCCTTGAAGTAAGAAATCCGGCGGCTCTCAGGGCGCACCGCAATCGCGTCCCCTAGCTTAATCGCGTAGGAAGGGATGGTAACCCGGCGCCCGTTGACAGTGAAGTGACCGTGCTCAACCAACTGCCGCGCCTGCGCACGGGAGTCGGCAAAGCCGAGGCGGTAGATGATATTATCAAGCCGCGTTTCCAGCAGGACCAACAGGTTCTCACCCG
>JAKJAC010000323.1 GCA_022707705.1 Chloroflexota bacterium | reverse complement strand
TCAGGTCTTCCAAGCCCTTCTCGCTCGTATCAGTCGTTGGCATGAAGTCCTCCTGTCTCCCCAGGTGGGACGCACTTCAGAAAGTGCGTCCCACCTACAAATGTCGTTTCAACGTGGCGATGAACCGGCGGAAATACGGCAAATACTGAGTTAGCGTCGCCGGAGATAATGCCGCCAACGCCTGAAACGAGCGCCGCCCTTTTTGATAGGCTTTGTCTCTGCCGCAGTTCCGCGTAGCCCGTTCTAGCGTATCTTGCACCACATGACGATCCCGTTGTTCCAAATCGAGCTCGGTCAACAGGGCGTTTTCCTGCAGCGCAGCGCCAAAAACATTACGCATGGCGGCGCGATCTGCCATACTCCACGTTTCCATACACGTCGCCATCAGCTGCGCCTGATCATTGACAGCGCCAACAGGGGGGTCCCAACCATCACGCCGCCGCAAATGCTGCCAGGCAAGGTCGCTGTTGGGGTCTTCGGCAGGCGCTGCCGGGTCTTCGCTATCCACCAATAACAGTGGATAGTCTTCCTGGCCGGCTACCGCAGTCGTGAACGAGTCATACGTTGCATTGCGCCCGCCGCAGGCGACAATACGGGGCGTCCGGCCCTGAAAGCCGGCTTTCTCGATGAGCTTCCGGTAGCCTTCGCGGCAGCGCACATGGAGCTCTTTGCTATCCCCGCCGCCTTCGACATAGAGCTTGATTACCATCGCACGCCCCCCAGCTCCCCGCGCACCCATAACTGGCCTAAGCGATAGTCTTTCAGCCAATGCGCCAGTCGCGCTGCGTCCAACCGGCGCATTTCCGTCTGTCCGGCATGTTTCTCACACACAATAACCGTCTCCGGGTGTTCCGTCAACGCATCCACCAGGATATCGGAATGGGTAGTGACCAATAGCTGTGTGCGCTCGGATGCCACAAGGAACAAATCGGCCACTTTTGGCAGAATATCCGGGTGCAGGCCCAACTCCGGCTCTTCGATGCAGATGACAGCGGGTGGTTCAGGATCGCACAGAATTGCCAGCAGGCACAGATAGCGCAACGTACCATCGGAAAGACGTGTCGCGGGGATGATGAAATCGCCTTCGGTGAAGAAGACCTGTACGGTGCCGCCCTCGACACTGACATCGAAGTCGTTGAGACCGGCATAGAGGTCGCGCAATGCAGTTAAAATCGTGTTTTTGGCTTGGGGGTTGCGCCGCAAGCGGTTGAGAAACAATCCCAGATTGGAGAAATCCTCTTCCAAGCGGTCATTGCGCATATCCGCTTTCTGCGGTTCGCGGAAGACAGTATTGCGTCCAAAGGCCCATTCACGGTAGATGCGGATACGTTCATAGACGCTGGCCAGATAGGATACCTCAGGATAAGCATCGGGGTCGCGCCGTTGCGCCAGCACAGAGATATCCGCTTCAAAAGTCTCTTGTGTCAGCTCTTTCTCCTCCCCCCGCACTTTTAGAAAAGGTCTCCCATGCTGATACCGGTAATACACGAAGGGCGAATCGTAGCCTGGGTTAGGTTTTTCGTTCTCGATACGCTCATCCTCAAGATGAAAAATCTGATTCTCCTCGGTGAACTTGAGGATATGCCGGAGCGCTTGTGGCGTATTAGGATTGTTCAAGACCACATCCAGATAGGCCACGGCGTCTCGGGCGCCTTTCCACAACCACTCGCGCACGCCGCCGCCGCGCCGGATGATGGTCCGCATATCGCCCGGCGTCGCACGCAACAACGCTAGAGTCTCGATAAAATTCGATTTCCCTGAACCATTCGGCCCAATAAACACATTCAATGGGCCCAAGGCTAAGGGCGCCGTCTGGGCGCCAAAAGACAGCACATTGCGGGCGGTTAGCGCGCGCAATAAGAGTTGATACGGATAGATCTCATTCATTTAGCGCCTCCTCGTCAGGGGTTATTTCCTCAGCTTCTGCAAAATCAGTTTCGTCTTCCAGGTCCAGGTGGGACGCCAGGTGGGACGCCAGGTGGGATGCCAGGTGGGATGCACTTTCTGAAGTGCGTCCCACCTCCACCCCGCGCACATCGAGCTTGCCCGTCACCACATCGGCGATCAGCCGCGTGCGGTACTCGCGGACGAGGTCGATCTGGCGTTGGGTGCGGGTGATAGCGGTATCAAGACCAGCTGCAGCCTCCTTAAGATACTGGATAACAGCTATCTGTTCTTGTTCGGGGGGCATTGGTATCTTGAAACCATAGAAATCACCAATTGTCAGTTGGTTTATTGTGGAAGTAAGGAAAGCCCCGGATTGATGTTCAAACAGCTTGGAGTTAAAAACCCAGAAAAGGTAATCATTGAATTGACTTCTAAAAACAGTCATGAATGTACCAAATGTTACTCCGGCAATTTCTTTGTTGATCTGGGCATTTTTGCCAATTAAAGCGCGACTACCACTTCTCGAACAAACAAGAATGTCACCTTCCCTCACAATCAGCCGTTCTGGAATTTCTCGTTTCACAAAAACACAATCCTCTAAAATAATGCGACCGTTGAAAACATTTGAGGCTCTAAGTACAAGGACCCCCTCATCTTTGCCCACTACATCATTAGGGGCATAAGTTAATCCAATAATGGCTTCTCCCAAATGTCTAAGGCGTTTCACTTCCCAATGCGCCGGGATCTCCCCCAACCACTCGATGCCCGAATCCTTGAGCGGCGCGTGGGGATTCAGCCCTCGCGTCACCGCCTGCTGGATGAGCGCCTGCTTCTGCTCCGTGAGCAGCGCGATCAACCGTCGCTGCGCGTTGATGTAGCGCCGCGTCAGCCGGTCAATGGCTTCGAGGAAGCGCGCGATGGCGCGTTGCTCGTCGGGTGGGGGGACGGGAATTTCCTGTGCGGCAAACATCTCAAACCGGAAATCACTTGATCGTTCCCGAATGCCACGCGCTAGTGCTTCTATATACCGGGTACGCGCCATCTCTCGCACAACATGGGCGTAATAGTATACATTTGCATTGCGCTTTGGTTGGCACACAGAATAAACCGGCGTACATTTGCCATCCGAATCTGAGACACCGACGGCTCCGGCAAAAGCGTCCATAGCGTGGATTACCAGATCACCATGTCGGACGCCCTGATAGCCAATTTCTTTCAACGACTCTGTGAATCCGCTCGTCCTACGTTTTTTTCGCAAAGTTACCATGCCATCTCGAAAACAGGTAACTGTTTCATCGGAGGGGCTGACAGTACGCTGCATGCGCTCGAAAAGCCATTTTGCGCGTTCAACGCTCCAATGCGCGGGAATCTCTCCCAACCAGGGCACGCCGGAGTCCTTGTAGGCGGGATAGCGGCGCAGGTGGGATGCACCTTCTGAGGTGCGTCCCACCTCGTCGGGCTCGGGCTCGGGCTCGTTGTCAACCATCGAAATCTTGTGTAGGCTTTCAATCATCAAACGCCTCCAGATACTCCAGGACACGTGCAGGCGGGACGCACCTCACGTCACCAGGCGTCAGGTGGGACGCACTTCACATCCAGGCGCCAGGTGGGACGCACTTCAGAAAGTGCATCCCACCTCCAACACGACACGTGCAGGCGGGACGCACTTCACGTCACCAAGCGCCAGGTGGGACGCACTTCAGAAAGTGCATCCCACCTTAGTCCGGCAGCTCCGGCGCCGGGTCGGCAAATAAGCGGATGTACTCGGCATAGCGGAAACGCCGGTTCCGGTTCTGCCCGGTGAATTCGGCGAGGATGCCGCAGTCCTCCAGTTTGCTGACCAATTGATTCGCCGCAGCATAGGTCACGTCAATCAACCCTTGCACTTCATTGACGGAGACAATCGGGCGTTCATACAAGTATTCCAACACCCGCTGCCCATTGCCCGCGGCGCGACCCAGCCGGTCAGTGATCAGAGTGCGGTGCGTTTCGCGCAGCAACAGAATCCGCCGCGCTGTGTCTGCCGCTTGGGCGCTCACCTCGGCCACGCCTCGCAAGAAAAATGCCAACCAGCCTTCCCAATCGCCGCGCTCGCGCACGGCTTGCAGGGTTTCGTAGTAGGTGGCGCGTTGGCGTTTGAAGTAGTAGGAGAGATATAACACCGGCTTGAACAGCACTTGCTGCTCGCAGAGCAAGAAGGTAATCAGCAAGCGTCCCACACGCCCATTGCCATCGAGGAACGGGTGGATGGTCTCAAATTGCGCATGCGCCAGCCCAATTTTGATGAGCAACGGCAGCGAGTCATCGTAGTGCAAAAAGCGCTCCAACGCTGCCAGCGCCGTGGGCACCTCAGCGGGCGGCGGGGGCACGAAGGTCGCTTCTTCCAGCAGGCAACCCTCGGGACCGAGCCA
>JAKJAC010000322.1 GCA_022707705.1 Chloroflexota bacterium | reverse complement strand
CGCCAGAACGTTCCCGCCGGGCGGCCCTCCAAAAACGGCAATTCGTCGGGGTCGAAGAGACTGCCGCCGTAGGCAGGCAGCGTCAGCCGGTCATGCTGAATCCCACCATGCACTGCGCGGAAGGTCGCCAGCAACCGGCTCCACGCATCGTGACGGCGCTCCAGCACCTCCTCCCCGCCCTGGTCGGCGGCCTCGCGCAGCTGCGCCCGCAACGTTGAAATCGCGTAACATTGCGCATAGAAGGGATCTTCCAGCGGCAACAGGCCCCGTTCCTCAGCGGAGAGTAAAAAGACCAGGCGCATCATCACCTTGAGCGCGGCCTCGTAGAGCGCCTGCGGCGCCATCCCCGCCAGCAGCGCGCCTCCCGCGTCCCGGTCGGCAAGATCGAGCGCCTGGATGAGCACCTCCACCGCCGCGCGCACCTGCGCTCCCAGCTGATCGGTCAACTCCTGCTGATCATCGGCGCTGGCAGCCAGGAGCGCTTCGAGCGTCTCATCCCCGGCCACGGCAAAGAAACGGCGCACGCCCAACAGCGAGCGGAACGCGCGCAGCGTCACATCCTCATCCAGCCACAGCTCTGCGTACCAGGAGATGAAGCCCGTCGTGTTGTCTTTGGGCGCATCCACCAGCATCCACTGCTCGCCGTTCGTCACCAGCCCCAGGCGTACGCCCGTCGCGTGCAGAAGCGTCATCATCCGCGTGGCGGGCGAGGCGCTCCAGCGCGCTTCACGCAGGCGCTTGTCCAATCCCTGGCTGGGCGGTACAATCTGCACCAGCAGTCGTGCCGTGGCGGGATCATCAGGCTCCACCACCGCGAAATCCGGGGCCACCACCTCACCGTGCTCGGCCACAAACACCTGAAACCGCTCGCCCAGCGCGTCCGCATCGCGCAACACCTCGGCGGGAAATTCGAGCACACGCTGCAACACCCACTTCGCCCACGCCGCGTGAATCGCCGGATCGGCCCGCAGCCCGCCCTGATTGTCGAGCCATTCCTCATACACCGCGCGCACATCACGCTTCAAGTCCGCGTCGAGCGCGTCGAGTCCCTGCGGGAACGCGCGCAGCAGCACCGGCATAGATAGGAAGGGTCCAGAGATTTCCAGCAGCGAAAGCCACTCAGCATGATGTCGGGCTGTGGACATAAATTCTGTGACTCCAATCAGAACAGTTTGGTTTGAACCGGCGGCGGTTCAAACTCCCCAGCACTCGCCTGTAGCCACTCACGCAGAACAAGACTCGGCGTTAACATCGAAATTGAAAGAGCAATTCCCCCTTTCTTGAGGAGTTGGCGATTTCCCTCAGGAATGTTAGCCCCCTCCAATACAAAAACAGGTAGCCATTGTGCCTTCAGAGCTTCAGTTGCACCGGCCCATGTACCGCCTTTGCCGGCATCGCTGGCTATCACAACTGCGTAATCCGCCAATGTGTAAATCAAACGGTTACGCCCCATCGCTGCACCCACACTGAAGCCTGCATCCGGCGCATAGGGGGTAACTAAAGCCAAGTCGCCGCGAACCAATGCCGCGCGCACTGATGGTTCACGAATTGCCTTTTCCAAACTATGCGCCAAAACACCGATTGCTGTACCACGTCCTGCGAGAGCCGCCTCAGTAGCGACTAAATCCGCCCCACGCGCTCCCCCAGAAACCAATACCAACCCGGACTTGGCGCAAGCACTACCGATAAACTCAGCGCAAGCCAGCCCTTCCGCTTCAACATTGCGAGATCCCACAACCGCAACACCGGTTTGTCCTAACAAAGCCCTCTCACCAGCGCCAAAGAGCACTGTTGGCGCAGCAGCCTTAAGGCGTTGACGCCAACAAGCAGGATAATCCCTATCAGCGCGGGTCAAAACCCAAATACCCAAAGATTCTAGACGTTCCAGTTCGATTGCCAAAGCCCCACCGCGTTCAAGCAACAGCTGCACACGCTCAGACATTCCCTGCTCCAGATGTAGGACCCGCTGCAAGTCATCACGAGTAGTTTGCAGCAAAGCTCCCGGTCGCACCAGCTCAGAAGTCACCAAAACCTGCGCCAGTTTATTCCACTCTTGTAGCGTCAAGGGCTTGAGTTCCGGTCGATTAGACAAGCCCAAGTGAGAACATAGCAACAACATCGCTTGGGCATCAGTCGTCAACAACATAAAACTATCCTCCTCTACCCGCGGCACGCGCCAGCACAAAGGGATATACCAGACCGCTCCCGTGAGTTCGCAACAGCCAACCAGCCAACGTCAGTGTCCAGCGGGAGTCAACAATATCATCCACCAACAATACAGGCGCGGGTCGCGGCGCCGTAGACCCCATAGTCAAGGTGTTGTTCACGTTGCGCGCCTGCATTGCGCTGTTCGCCATCGTCTTTTGCTCGGGCGCATCAGCGATTCGCTCCAAAACTGGAACAAACGGCAACCCCAACGCAGTTGCCAATCTCTCGGCAAAGTCATAGACTAGACGTGGGCGTCGCCGCGAGGGGATAGCAGTAACCCATGCCGGAAACGGTTCAGGATGCCAACGCTCTGCAATAAGCCGGGCAGAAGCTGCCACCAGGTCATCGGAGAAATGCTCATGCAAATACTTCCCTTCACGCACCCATTTTCCCCAACCAGCGTCACCATATTCACACAATGCACGGCCCGGCGCGTTGAGACACTCAATTGGAATCTTGGCTTTCAAATCTGGGAACAACCCGCCGGGCCACAGTTTACGTGGTTCGATGGGCAGTTCAAAGCCCTGCAGGAATTCAACAGCTTCAATGACCAATGGTGACGGAACTTCTGCTGGCAAGCCTTGGCCCACACAATTCGCGCAACGTCCACACGGAGCCGCGGCAGGATCATCCAGCGCTCGACCAAGAAACTCCATCAAGCATCCGGTATGGGTAACATAAGCCTGCATTTGCGCCAGTTCGTTCCGGCGCAATGCCGTCACCTGCTCCATCCGCGCCACATCCGGATGCCAGGGATTAGGGGTGCGGAAATAGCACGAACCGGATTTGCCGACCGCGCCATCTACTTCCAACAACTTAAGCGCTTTCTCCATCATAGATTGTGAGACGTTGATATGTGCCAGAAGTTCACGTACAGAGAGTGTCTCAAATCGCTCCAGAACCCAGAGAATGTCCTGCATAACCGTGACACCAGGAAATGCGCTCTGAATAAAATACTCCTGGATTTCGTCATCCTCACGCCCACTCAGCAAAATCCCATAGGCGCGGTCTACCGCACGCCCGGCGCGTCCCACCTGTTGATAATAAGCAATTACTGAACCAGGACGCTGAAAATGAATCACAAAACCCAGATCAGGTTTGTCAAATCCCATACCTAAAGCCACCGTAGCTACCAGCGCTTTGATTTCATTGTCAAGCAAAGCTTGTTCCAGTGCAGCCCGGTCTATGTTCACGTCATCTCCGGCGTGGTACGCCACTGCAGTAATACCATGAAGATTCAACCACGCAGCCACACGTTGCGTATCGGCTACAGTCAAACAATAGACAATGCCACTACCAGGAAGCTGCGGAAGATATCGCGCCAACCACGCCAGGCGTTCACTCTGATCAGCAAGGCGGATATTCTGAAGTCGCAGCGACGCTCTCGCCAGCGGGCCACGCAACACCTTCAATTCTGCACCGAGCTGTGCTTGTACATCAGCCACCACCCGATCATTTGCCGTTGCTGTTGTTCCCAAAACCGGCACGCCCGCCGGCAAGTTCCGCAAGATTCGCACAATTCGCCGATAATCAGGACGAAAATCGTGTCCCCAATCTGAAATACAGTGAGCTTCATCCACCACAAACAAGCCAACACGGCCAGAAAATACGGGCAAGACCGATTTGAGGAAATGCTCATTATTCAAGCGTTCTGGCGAAATCAACAGAAGATCGCAGGCGTCGTGCGCCAGAGCCTGTTCAGCAATCTCCCATTCATCACGATTGGCGCTATTAATCGTAATAGCGCGTAAGCCAATCTTTTGAGACATCGCAATCTGATTGCGCATCAAAGACAGCAATGGGCTCACAAGCAAGGTTGGACCAGCGCCTTGTTCACGCAGAAGCCTGGTCGCCAGGAAATACACCAGACTTTTGCCCCACCCCGTGCGCTGCACCACCAAAGCTCGTCCACGCTGTAGCGCAACTATTTCGATGGCTTCCCATTGGCCCGGTCTGAAATCCGCCCCTGGTCCAAGCATCTGCTGCAACAATGCGTGGGCGTAGTCTTTCATTAGGTGCAAACCTCAAAACCTACGCCAATCGTTCACGCAGCCAGGCCAGGCAATCGCCGGGCGTGCCGATGGGAAAGGGCAACCTTTCCGCGTGGGGATTGCCCA
>JAKJAC010000321.1 GCA_022707705.1 Chloroflexota bacterium | reverse complement strand
GATCAAGACCTGGTTGACTTGTTGACTCGGCTACACGCCGCTTAGGTGCGGTACTGTGAGCTGGGCACGCTTGCCAGTTTCAGCCAGTCGTCCTGAACCGGCAGAAACTTGCTGGCTCAGTGACAGCCCCTCTCAGACCTTGCCATACTCATTTCAACTCCAGTTGGGTGCCTTCAGAACTCCCTTGTTCGTCTCCCGATCGCTTCGATCGGTCAGACCGTCTAAAGCCGGGGTCATATTTGGAATTGCTGGCACCGGTAGGTCCTCGATCAGCCCAACGCTAGTGCCCAGGTTACGCGTATAACCGTTGCACTGGTCGCGTTGCTGACCGCTGCGTTCGTAGCGACCCGCACCGATGAACAGATTCACCTCCTCTTCGAGCACGGCGACCAAAGTGCAGCGCACCGCTAAGCGTATTTTCGCGTGGAGCAGGGCTTGAAATTCTTGACAGTAATCAATTTCCTGTGTATCATCCTGTATAGGAGTCATGGTATCCCTCCGGTTAGTTTTTGCCAAACTACCAGGATACCCGGCTCCTGCTTTTTACACAAGATTCGGTATACTACCTCAACTGTCCGATCATCAACTTTCGGAGGTTCAAGATGAAAGCACTTACAGGCAAAGTCGTTCTTTTTTGGTTGAGCATCTGTCTGGCATTGAGTTCTTCGCAATCGCTGGCGGCGGTTACGATATCCCAGGACACCGGTATACCGGAGCTATTCATCCAAACGGATGCTACGACATCTGCCGCAGCCTTAGCCGCAGTCGAAGCGCGTGAGGCTGAGTCCACGGTAGTGCGTGCGCGCCAGGTTGAACTCGACTCCAACCTGGTAGCCACACTGAACACCTTTGCGGATCACCCCACCACGACCCACAGCGTACGCCTGAATCTTTTCGACGACAAGGTCTTTGTAGCCCAGATCGATCGCGTCGAGACGAACCATGATGGTAGCCTGACATGGTTTGGGCGGGTAGAAAGCGCCGAACACAGCGAACTTATCTTTGTGGTTCAGGATGGCGTACTGGTAGGCAATATCGTGCTGCCAGAGGCTTTTTTTCAGGTGCGATATAGCGGCGGAGCCTTGCATATGATTAGCGAGATCGACGCGCACGCTTTTCCACCTGAAGCAGAACCGGTGGAAGTCGTCTTGCCCGAAGCATCCGATCTTCCCACGACAGATGCGACTGTTGCGGACAATGGTTCGCTCATTGACATACTGGTGGCTTATACCGCGGATGCGCGCAGTGCTGCGGGCGGCACGGTCGCAATGCAGAATCTGATCAATCTAGCTGTCAATGAGACAAATCAAGGCTTTGCCAACAGTGGCGTCAACCCCCGCATACGCTTGGTACACACGGTTGAGGTCGTCTACAGCGAGAGCAGTTTCGATTGGAACCAGACCTTGTCACGCCTGCGCGTGCAGTCAGACGGCTATATGGATAATGTCCATTCCCTGCGCAACACGTACAATGCGGATCTAGTAACGCTCATTGTGAATTCCGGGGGGAATTGCGGCATAGGATATCTCATGAACAGCGTATCCGCTAGTTTTGAGGCATACGCTTTCACAGTGGTGAGTCGCGACTGTGCAACGGGGTATTATTCGTTCGCGCACGAAATGGGCCACAACATGGGCTGCCAGCACGACCGCGCCAATGCCAGTGTACCGGGAGCCTACTCCTATGCCTATGGTTACCAAGTACCTAACCGAGCCTTTCGCACGATTATGGCGTATAACTGCACACCAAGTTGCCCACGCGTTAATCACTGGTCTAACCCAGAAGTCAGCTACGGTGGGCAGCCTACCGGGGTGCTCTACACGGCAACAAATTCAGCCGATAACCGCAGGACACTCAACAATACCGCCATCACTGTCGCCAATTTCCGGGCAGCGGATACACAAGCGCCTACTGGAAGCATCAACATTAACTCCGGTGCCGCGATGACTAATAACCGCATCGTAAGTTTGTCCCTCTCCGCTACCGATAATGTAGCTGTGGCACAAATGCGGCTGGATTTTAGCGGCGTCTGGCAAGCCTGGGAAACCTTCACCGCCAGCAAAAGTATCACGCTCCCCGCGGGTGATGGCACTAAAACCGTAAGAGTTCAATATCGCGACGCAGCCGGTAACACCAGCGCCACTTATGCTAAAAGCATCATCCTGGATACCACGCCGCCGCTATCCCAGGTTGCTGCTCTAGCCGCCAGGCAGACCAGCCTCAAGTTCACCGTCCGCTGGAGCGGTAGCGATGCGACCAGTGGTATTGCCAACTACGATGTCCAATACCGTTTTGGCTCTACCGGAACCTGGATCACTTGGCTTAGCGCGAGCACCAGCACCTCGGCTGCCTTTCAGGCGCAGCAAGAGGGCACCTATTATTTCCGCAGCCGTGCTCGTGATCGGGCGGGCAACCTGGAAAGCTTCCCCGCCGGCGATGGTGACACTTCCACATATGTACCCATGTTCAGAATCTACCTGCCACTGGCGCTTAAGAACCATGCCGCAGTTTCTGGATTCAACTCTCAGTTCAACGGTTCCGCGGCGGGTTGGGTGGCTCATTCGGGCACCTGGAGTGTCGATAACAACTATTTCTCCACTCCAGGTGTGGCCGGTAGCTCCGCTTCCACCAGCTATGCAGCCGATTATGTCAATTTCGACTATCAGGTAAGACTTACCCGCAGCGGCAGTAACACTAACGCCAATCGTATCATCGTTCGTGGTACACCCTATCCTTTAGATAGCACTAACCGCTGGTACAATTCCTACACCTTCCAATTCACCAGAAATGGTTACTACTCAGTGTGGAAGGCAGTTGCAGGTGGAACATCAGTGGCGGTTCAGGGTTGGGCCTCAACCGCGGCAATCGCTCAGGGTGACGCATGGAATACGCTACGTGTTGTCGCCAACGGCAGCCGCTTTTATTTTTACATCAATGACACTCTGGTATGGACAGGAACTGATGCCGATCTGGGAATCGGTAGGGTTGGCATTGGCATGTATCGTGACGCGGAGAGTACAGGCGATCGGCTATGGGTTAATTGGGCAACACTCACTACGCTCAGTACGATGAGTGCGGAATTGTTAATCGCCGATACCGTCAGCCCTGAGCAACAAACACTGAATGACGCAGCCAATCTGCAATCGGGTAGCGTCGAGAACGTTTTTCGGAACAAGTGAGAGCTAGTAAAGTCCGCATTGGGTTATTGCCACACTTCGTCCTTCAAGGAGGCGGCTGATGAGCACAAACTCCGCACACCAAAACCGTTGGGCTATCGGCGAGGTCGTCTTCGGGAGTCCCTTCCTGATTGCCATCGTCCTCCAATACCTCGCGCCTGCGCCCCTTCCGCTCGAAATCCTGGGCCCGCTCCAGCGGCTGCGCCTCATCGCCGCCGGAATCGCCCTGGGCGTCGCCGGCGTTGCGCTGATGCTCTCCGCGCGGCGCGAGCTCGCGCGCTACCGCCAACCCACCGACCCCGGCGCACCCACCACGGAGCTCGTGCGTACCGGTCCCTACGCCCTATCGCGCAATCCGCTCTACCTTGCCGCCGCGCTGCTCTTTTCCGGCGTCGCCCTGGTGTTAGCCAATCTGTGGGCGTTGGGCGCTCTGTTGCTGGCGTTGCTCCTCTGCCAGACCCTGCTCATCCTCCCCGAGGAGCGCTACCTGGCATCCAGATTCGGCGCAGACTATGCTGCCTACGTCGCCGCGGTGCACCGGTGGGTGGGGAGGAAATAACATCTCTCGGGAGGACCAATGACCGAAACCAATGAAGCTCACTTTGGCGCGTTGCCGCCTCTGTATAAATACATGCCCAATCCGTACCCCGATCAACGGCTCTGGCGTTGCCCTGTCTGCAACGAAAAGACCGGTCAGCGCACACTCCCGCTGCTGGTCTTGGTTGAGCCCGGGCAATTCATGATCCTCAAACTCACCTGCCGCTATTGCCGCGCCTGTGAGGCACTGATTGCCAACAAGCACGAAATAGAACACGCGCTGACTGAGTTTTTCCAGGAGCTAGATCCGACGATAATCGGCAATGAGTACTTTGTGATGGGAACCCTGGAGAAGCAAATCCTGCGCCAGGAGTCTCAGTTTCCTCAAAGCCTCGAGGAAATGCGGCAGATCACACATGATTTCAAAATGGCTTATCTGGAATTGCGCATGCGACAAACGGGATGGTTCCGGGAGGGTCAGGAGCCCCCGATAGTCGAACCCCCACCCTCACAGGAATGGGTCAGTACCCGACCCCGACTACTCACCTGGCGCCCAAAGTAAGGAGTTGTTCCTTGGCACTCATTCTGCGACCTGCGGCAACCGCAAGCGAATTCGACCA
>JAKJAC010000320.1 GCA_022707705.1 Chloroflexota bacterium | reverse complement strand
AAAAGTGGTGCTGGCGACCAAAGTCTACGGGGGGATGGGCGATGGACCCAACGAGAGCAAGCTCTCTGCGTATCATATCCGTCGCGCCTGCGAGGAGAGCCTGCGCCGTATGCAGACCGATCACATTGACCTGTATCAGATGCATCACGTGGATCGCGAGACCCCCTGGGAGGAAATCTGGCAGGCGATGGAGCAACTGGTACGCGAGGGCAAGGTGCTCTATGTGGGCAGCAGTAACTTTGCGGGTTGGCATATTGCGCAAGCACAGGGTGAGGCGCAAAAACGGCATTTCATGGGGTTGGTGTGCGAGCAGAGTCTGTACAATCTCAATGCCCGCATGGTTGAACTGGAAGTCATTCCCGCGTGTCAGGGTTTTGGATTGGGTGTGATTCCGTGGAGCCCGTTGGCGGGCGGTCTCTTGGGTGGCGTTCTGCAGAAGATCGAAGCTGGGCGACGTGCTTCAGAACGGTTGCAGCGCGATGTTGAGAAATTCCGCCCCAGAATCGAAGCCTACGAGGCGCTGTGTGCTAACATGGGGGAAACGCCTGCCGATGTGGCGCTCGCCTGGTTACTGCAGAATCCGGCGGTCACGGCGCCCATCATCGGTCCGCGAACGCTGGAGCAACTCGATGGCAGTCTGCGTGCCTTAGAGATCACCCTGGACGCCGAGATTCTCAAGCGTCTGGATGAGATTTTCCCTGGACCGGGGGGCGCCGCTCCTGAGGCTTATGCCTGGTAGGGCGGAAGCGCTGAAAGACATGATGTGAATAGCAAAAAAGCGAGTCAGAATTCTGACTCGCTTTTTTTGTTGGTGTGTGTAATCAAACCGGGTCGCCGCTCGATGGCTACCTTACAACAGCGCCTCGATGTCTGGCGCGATGCTCGCGGGTTCGCTGTTGGGGGCGAAGCGCTGCACCACCTTGCCATCACGGTCTATCAGGAACTTGGTGAAATTCCACTTGACTGCGGTCAGCCCCAATGCGCCCGGTGCTTCTTTCTTGATGTACTCGAAGAGCGGGTGCGCGTCCTTCCCATTGACATCAACCTTATCGAACATGGGGAAGCTGACACCGTAGTTCACCTGGCAGAAATTGAGAATCTCTTCATTGCTTCCCGGATCCTGCTCGGCGAACTGATTGCAGGGAAAACCCATGATGACGAGCCCACGGTCTTTGTATTTCTTGTAGAGCTCCTCCAGTCCCGCGAATTGTGGGGTAAAGCCACATTTGCTCGCCGTATTGACGATAAGCAGCACTTTTCCCCGATAATCTGCCAGGGACTTTGGCAATCCCATAATGTTATTGACTGTGAAATCATATACGGATTGAGGTGTCTCGGTCATTTCGCTCTCCTTTTTATAGTTTTTGTATAAGTTTATCTATAATATTTTATCATGTTGTTCTGGAATTGTCAAGCTTCAATTTCGTCGTAGAATGGTCTTGTGATGAACTCAGTCCATAGAGCATGGGTTTCCCCCTTTTCCCAGAGGAGGCAATGTATGTTGGTTGTTCATGTCTTTGTACACGTCAAGCCGGAATGTGTCGAGGCGTTCAGATCGGCTTCCGTTGAAAATGCGCGTCATAGTGTGCAGGAACCGGGTATTGCGCGCTTTGATGTGATTCAGCAGGCAGATGACCCTACACGCTTCGTGTTGGTCGAAGTTTATCGCACGGCTGCAGCGCCCGCAGAACACAAGGCAACCGCACATTATGCTGCCTGGCGCGATGCTGTTGCTGAGATGATGGCGGAATCGCGCAGTAGCATCAAGTACTCCGATATCTTCCCCGATGACTCCGGTTGGTAGGAAGGAACTGTCATGCGCTTTGAATTCGCTACAGCGACGCGCATCCTCTTTGGTTTGGGGGTGCTGCGGGAAGTAACGCCTCTTGCTGCAGAGATGGGCGTGCGCCCGCTGGTGGTCAGTGGTAAGGGTGTGGAGCGAGTCGCTCCGTTGTTATCATTTTTGGCTGCCGGGAACTTGAAACCTGTGTTATTTGTTGTGGCAGGCGAACCTACTACCAACGATGTGCGCCAGGGCGTGGCGCTGGCGCGACAGAATGCGTGCGATTTTGTCATCGGCTTTGGCGGTGGTAGCCCGATGGACACCGCGAAAGCTATTGCCGCCATGTTGACCAATTCGGGTGAACTACTGGAGTATCTTGAGGTGATTGGGCAGGGCAAGCCGCTGGAGGTTCCTGCGGCACCGGTGATTGCTATCCCTACGACGGCAGGCACTGGGTCCGAAGTGACCCGCAACGCTGTTCTGGCATCACCTGAGCATGGCGTCAAGGTGAGCCTGCGCAGCCCGCACATGTTGCCACGCCTCGCTTTGGTGGACCCAGAACTTACCTATAGCGCGCCGCCGCCCATCACTGCCAGCACGGGCCTGGATGCTTTCACGCAACTTGTGGAGCCCTTTGTGACGCCTGCAGCTAACCCGATTACCGATGGTATTTGCCGTGAAGGGATGCGCCGCGCCGCACGGTCGTTGCGGCGCGCTTATCAGGATGGCGGAAATTCCCAGGCGCGGGAGGACATGGCAATTGCTAGCCTCTTCGGTGGGCTGGCTTTGGCGAACGCCAAATTAGGCGCGGTGCATGGTTTTGCGGGTGTGTTGGGGGGCTTGTTTCCCGCGCCTCATGGCGCCGTCTGCGGGCGTTTGCTCCCGGAGGTGATGGCGGTCAACATCCGTGCGCTGCGCGAGCGTGACCCGGATAACCGCGCATTGGCACGTTATGAAGATGTCGCGCGCTTGTTGACCGGTGCGCCTGGCGCTGTTGCCGAGGATACTGTCGCCTGGAGCGCGGCGTTGTGCCGCGATCTAGCGATTCCCAGCTTAGCGACGTATGGCATCACTGCTGCTGATTTCCCACGTATTATCTCTGGCGCTTCGCGCGCCAGCAGCATGAAGGGCAACCCTATCACCCTCACCGAGGGGGAATTGGCTGAGATTCTGGAGCGCGCCTGGTAGGAAGACTGTGTATCAGACGTGCTTAAGCGAGGATGCGTGACCCACTCACTGCCTGAACGTGTGGGTAGGATTGAGTACCTCACTATAGAAGGAGTTATCAATGCGGAACCGGTTTCTTCTCACTTTTTTAATGGTGTTCATGTTGTTGGGCCTCTCTGCTTGTCAGGGGGGCGATGCTCAAGCGCCTTTTGTGGGCGCAAGCATGTCTGGTGCTTTGGATGAGGCAACGGCGGGTAAGTTCATGGATTTCATGGTGGAGGTAAAGCAAGCGGGCGATCCCGTCGGTATTGATTTCCGGGGTTCACTTGTCTCTGGCAGCGTGCGCGTGTTGCTTGAGGATGATGCGCATCAGCCGGTCTTCCAGCGTACGATGGATCAACCCGGCCCTTTTGCGGTGAACACCGTGGTATATCCTGAGCCGGGAACATACACCTTCGGCATCACCTGGGATGGTCCCGTGCAACTCTCGCAGTACGAGTTTCAGTGGAAACCGTATCCTATCACCGCTGAGAAAGTCTCACCGATAGCACTTTTGGGCGGTTTGGGAATGATCCTGGTAGCATTGGCGTACATTGTCTATGCGGCGGTGCGCAAACTGGGTTGGGGTTATCTGGGGCTAGGCGCGCTTGCCTGGGTGGTGACAGTCGTCCTGAAATTCGTCTGGGCGATACCCCTGAATACTCCTATCTATAACGCCCTGACGGAGTCTTTGCCTGAATCTATCGCTATGCTGGTGTTCTACATCTATGTGGGGTTGCTTACCGGCATGACTGAGGTGTTGCTCACGTGGTTGGTGCTTCGGTATACCCGTTTGGGGCAGGTTCCCTGGGGGAAGGCATTGGCTTTTGCCATCGGTTTCGGCGCCGTGGAAGCGTTATTGCTGGGCTTCAGTTCGCTTTCCGGCGTTGTCACCGCACTCGTAGCGCCAGAATTGTTCTCAGCGAATGAAGTCGCACAGATTGCAGTGGCAAACAACCCTCTTTGGGGGTTAGCTCCCATAGTGGAGCGTTTCTTCACTTGTCTGGTTCATATTTTCTGCAATGTGTTGCTTTTCTACGGCTCTCTGAAGAGACAATCTCGTTGGTTCTGGTTGAGTTTCCTCTTTAAGAGCGGGATTGATGCAGTGGCAGCGTTTGCACAGCTCTGGGGGCTTGATGCGCTGTGGAAGATTTGGACCATTGAGGCTATCGTTATCGTTTGGGGCGTGCTTGGTTGGTGGGGGACACGCTGGGTGAAAGCGCGTTATCCAGCGGTGGAGTCTTCGTAGGGGACTATTTTGTTGGTGTTTTGAAGAGTCTCTGAACTCTTGACGCTCGCTCATAACGGCGGATAATGTTTTCAATGACCGTTAATCTTAGAAACCACAAGTCAGCAAGCTCACTCATGGTGTTTTGGGTGGGCTTGCTGCTGCTCACTGCGGCACTCTATGCGCCTGCCTTGCGCTTCGGTTTCATCTGGGATGATCCTGTCTGGTTTGGGCGTGTGGTTGGAAAGTCTCTCGGCGAACTTATCGCGCCATTACCAGAATATCACTT
>JAKJAC010000031.1:25780-29134 GCA_022707705.1 Chloroflexota bacterium | reverse complement strand
ATGCTGGCACCAGAGGACCTTCACGCAGCAGTACCAGCACGCCACTCTCCAGGTCTGTAGCAGTCAAGACCGCAGGGATTCTCAGATCAGCAAACGTGAGATCCTCCCGCCCCAACAATGCGGTGAGGAAACTCTGGAATTTGCGTTGCCCTATCAAGCCGCGCCCGTGAAGGTCGGGGGTCGCAAAATCCAGGATGTTCGCTTTGACTGCCGCCTCGCGCATGGCGTTTGGAGAAACGCCAGCAGCATAGAGCGCGCCGATAATGCCGCCCATGCTCGATCCGGCAATGGTGTGCACCGGAATCTGCGCCGCTTCCAACGCCTCCAGCACTCCGATATGCGCTAACCCACGGATACCGCCGCCGCTCAATGCCAGGCCCAGAGTTGGTTTTGAGTGTGGCATACAAACCTCCAGAAAATCTGTAATACAGCGGAGAGCAAGACTCTGACGAAGAGCGCCTCTGTGCCGTAATGTTGCCCTTTTCCAAACAGAACCCGGCAACCTGTGCAGGCTACCGGGTCTATTATACTGCGTTTTCCAACGCTTAGCCGTGAGTCGTGTTACTGCACAAACTCAGCGCCCTTGAGCAATGCTGCCTTGTTCGGTTCCAGCCATTTGCGCTGGCGCTCCGAGAGATGGAGTTCCAGTTGCGCCATAACCGCTTCCACATTGACGATACCCGTGGCTTTGAGCAGCGCACCGAGGGCAACCAAGTTCGCCATGCGGACATTGCCCAGCTCGGTAGCGATATCGCTTGCGGGCAAAGCTACCACACGGATGTCCGTCCGCTCGCTCGCACGCGGCACCAGGGTGGTATTCACAACCAAAACGCCGCCCGGCTTGACCAGGGGTTCATATTTGTCCATCGAAGGGAGATTGAGCGCAATCGCTGCCGAGGGATGCCGAATGATGGGCGCGCCGATTTCTTCCTCCGACACAATCACAGTACAGTTAGCAGTGCCACCGCGCATCTCCGGACCATAAGAGGGAATCCAGCTGACATGCAATCCATCAGCCAACCCGGCATACGCCAGTAACTGCCCGGCGAAGAGCGCTCCTTGCCCGCCAAACCCCGAGATGATGATGTCTTCGTGACGCATCACACCCTCCTATACTTTCAGCGCGGCGACTTCGTCGCTCACGCGGGTGTCACCCAGCGGGAACTGGGGAATCATGTTTTCTTTTGCCCATTGCATCGCCGCCCAAGGGTCCAGGTTCCAGTTAGTGGGGCAGGTCGAAAGGACCTCGACGATGCTGAATCCCAACCCCTGCTGCTGCGCCATGAATGCACGCTTGATGGCTTTCCTGGTCTTGTTGATGCCCGGCAAATCCAGTGCGGATTGGCGCGTGGCATAAACCACACCAGGGATCGCCGCCATAATCTCGCTGATGTGCACCGGCATACCCGCGATGCGAGGGTCACGACCGAAAGGGCTGGAAGTGGTTTTCTGCCCTGGCAGTGTGGTCGGCGCCATCTGTCCACCCGTCATACCGTAAATGGCATTGTTGACAAAGATGGTGGTAATCAGCTCGCCGCGATGTGCTGCATGGATGATTTCGTTGGTGCCAATGGCTGCCAGGTCGCCATCACCCTGATAGGTGAAAACGATCTTATCGGGATTGACACGCTTGATGCCGGTTGCCATGGCAGGGGCGCGCCCGTGTGGGGCTTCCACGAAGTCCATATTGAAGTAGTAATACGCCAGCACCGAGCACCCGACCGGAGCAACGCCGATCGTCTGCCCACGCACGCCCAGCTCATCCAGCACCTCGGCGACCAACCGGTGAATGACGCCGTGGGTGCATCCGGGGCAATAATGCGTATTTTTCTTGGTCAGTGATTCAGGATACTGGAAAACCAGTTCCATCGTTTCAGGAATGGCGCTCATAGTTTCTTCACCTCCGCCAGGATTTCATCAGCCAGCGGGACAATGCCGCCCAGTCGCCCATAGAAGTGGACGGGCACCTTCCCTGCAACGGCAAGCCGCACATCTTCCACCATCTGCCCGGCGTTCATCTCCGCAGCTAACATCACGCGCACCTGTCCCGCCAGTTCATTCAGCCGCGCGGAGGGGAAAGGCCACAGCGTCTGCGGGCGGAAAAGCCCGACCTTGAGGCCCTGCTTGCGTGCTTCGCGCATGACCGAGAGGCAAATGCGCCCGGTGGTGCCATACGCTACCAGCAAAACCTCAGCATCCTCAGTCTCATATTCTTTCCAACGAATCTCATGCTTTTGAATCTCCGCCAGCTTAGCCTGGAGATTCAAATTCATCCGCTCCAACCCTTCAGGTGAGAGATCGAGAGAGGTAATGATGTGTGGCTCACGCCCCACAGCCCCAGACACAGCCCATTCGGGGCGCGGGTACGGGAAGGGTTGCATCGGCGGCAGTTCGGCCGATTCCATCATCTGCCCCAAGCTGCCATCGCCCGCAATGAGCACGAGGGTGCGGTATTTCTCCGCCAGGTCGAAAGCCAGACCCATCATATCAATGATTTCCTGGACGCTAGCGGGCGCCAGCACGATGGGATGGAAGTCACCGTGCCCGGCGCTCTTGACCATGAGGAAGTAATCGCTTTGCGATGGTTGAATGTTACCCAGCCCAGGTCCACCGCGTTGCATGTTGACAACGACCGCAGGCACATCGGACCCAGCGATGTACGAGAGACCCTCTTCCATAAGGCTGAAGCCCGGTCCAGAGGTGGAGGTCATCGTGCGGACGCCGCAACACGCCGCACCATAGACCATATTGATCGCCCCGAGTTCACTTTCCGCCTGAATGAAGACCCGATTCTCCTCCAACATGCGGCGCGCCAGGTGCTCCAGCGCTTCGCTTTGCGGAGTGATGGGATAGCCGAAGTAAGCTTCAAGCCCGTAGCGGATTGCAGCCTCGGCGAAAGCCTCGTTACCTTTAAGCAATTCTTTTGCCATGGCTTCCTCCTTATTCCTTGGCGGTCGCCGCACGGACGCGGCGCTCGCGGTAAACGGTATACACGACATCGGGGCAAATCGTAGCACACGAGGCGCACCCGATGCATTTCTCCGGGTCTGTCACCATGACAGGATGGTAGCCCTTTGCGTTGAAGGTATCAGGGGAAAGAGCCAGAATCTTCACGGGACAGACGTGGGTGCAAAGACCACAGCCCTTGCAACGATCCACATCAATCACAACGAATCCTTTAGCCATGCAAGCTCTCCTTTCCAATGCTAGTGAGCGATCAAGCGGAAAATCAAAAAAGGCGAGAAGATAACAACGACCGAATCTCTCGCCCTATCCTCTACACTCAGCTATTCCTCTCCCAATCTGGTTACAAGCCCACCATCGGCAAGACCAGGGTGAGCAATACACCGCCTG
>JAKJAC010000031.1:0-25770 GCA_022707705.1 Chloroflexota bacterium | reverse complement strand
CACGGACCCCAGCTGCCCGGCGGTATTCGCGCCCATGGCGTGCATCAGCACAAAGTTAGAGTAATCCTCCTCATTCGCCAACCTCTGCACCAACCGTCCAGCCATCGGGAAAGCACTGATGCCCGCCGCGCCAACCAACGGATTGATCTTCTTCCCCGAAACACGGTACAGGAATTTTCCGAAGAGCACCCCTGCGGCGGTATCTAACCCAAAAGCAATCAGGCCGAGTCCCAAGATTTTGAGGGTGTTCCAGTTGAGGAAACTGTGCGCAGTCATCGTGCTGCCGACTGCCAGACCCAAGAACAACGTGGCAATGTTGATGATCTCATTCTGCGAGGCTTTGCTCAAGCGCTCGACCACGCCCGCTTCCCGCATCAGATTGCCCAGCATGAGCGAGGCAATCAGTGGGGCCGCCTGGGGGACCAGAATGCCGACGGCGATGGTAACAATGATGGGGAACATGACCAACGCAAGCTTGGAGACGGGACGCGGGGCGTATTCCATATGCGTGCGCCGTTCTTCACGAGTGGTCAGCAAGCGCATAATGGGCGGCTGAATGATGGGGACCAGGCTCATGTACGAATATGCCACCACGGCGATGATGCCCGCCATTCCAGGGTTGGGCGTCAAGCCCTGCGCGGTAGGATACTCCACCAACAGCTTATTGGCGACGTAAATGCTCGTGGGACCATCAATGGCGCCAATAATGCCGATGCTGGCGGCTTCGGGTAATTTGAAACCCAACAGAATCGCCAGAATCAATGTACCGAAGATGCCAAACTGCCCTGCCGCACCCATCAACGCAAAGACCGGCTGTGCCAACAACGGGCGGAAATCCATCATCGCGCCGACACCCACAAAAATCAGCAGCGGGAAGAGCTCCGTGCGGACGCCGGCATTGTAGAGAATGTAGAGCATCCCATTCTCTTCCGGGTTGATCATTGCCGAAAGAGGCAGGTTGGCAATGATAATCCCAATGCCAATAGGGAGTAGCAACGACGGTTCATATTCTTTGACGATAGCGAAATAGAGCAATACCCCGCCGACGACAATCATCACCACGTTGCCAGGGTTTTGTATCAGGTCCAACCAGCCCGCCATGAGTTCATTGATCGGGATATTCACCGCTTCTTCACTCCTTACCGTGATTCGTAAAAGCGCCGTCGCCTAATGCGGCAACGGCGCTTGCTCCTCTGCCACGAGGCAGCGCATCAAGTACATAGGACGTACCCGTTCAAAGCCCAACGCCTCATATTGCTGCAGGGCTTCGGTGTTGCCCTGTTGCACCATCGTGAACACCGTCAATTTCTCTTCCTCTAGTAGAGCTTGCAGCAACGCTGCCACAATGTTCGCCGTGTAGCCGCGCTGGCGATAATCCGGATGCACCGCGATTTTGCCAATTTCGGCGACTCCCGGCACACGGGTGCGGGTCGCGCCCATCGCTACGAGCGTGCGCCCTTCCCAAATGCCCATCGCCGGTCCACGTTCGAATAACTCTTCCCCCACTGTGGAAATCTCTGCCTTCTGCGCCAGCGTCTGCATAGCTGGCAGGTGGCGGAGTTTGAGCGCCATCGCCGCACCGGTATCCAGGTCCGACGCATCCCTGCTGAAAACCAACTGCCAGGATGGGCGAATCTCGATTACCGCAAAAGCCTGCTCTGCAATCGCGCGCTGCTCGGTAGAGACGAGCAGATGCACCTCGCTCCCCGGTTCAACCAGGAAGGTCGTATAGGTGCGCAGTAGCTCCGGCGATTCTCCCAGAAAAGCCAGCTCCGGGAAGCGCGGACCGTGGTAGCTCGCCACCGACATGGCGGGCGAGCAGACGATATCGCACTCCTCCGAAAGTGCAGTCGCTGCAGCCACAAAGACGAAATGCGCCAGCGTCCAATCCAGGTTGGTGCGTAAGGCTTCAATCTGGCAAGCCAGCTGGGTGATTGCAGCAGCGCTTAACGAACCGTTGGTTTCCATAAGTTCAATCCGCGATGTGGAAGAGAGGTGTACCGTGCTGGACCTGCTGACCAACGTTGATGTAAACTGTCTTCACTACCCCACTGACCGTGGCGCGAATTGGGTTATTCATCTTCATCGCTTCGAGAATACAAAGGTCTTGTCCCGGTTTGACGGTATCGCCCACCTTGACCGAGATAACCGTGACCACCCCGGGCAACGGTGCAGTCACATCGCCCGACGCGGATGCGGTTCGTGGGGGCACAGCCACAGCGGGCGCAACAACGACGGGTGAAGCGGCTGAGGCAGGCATAGCCCCGGCGACCTGGGCACCCTCTTCCACCCAGACCTCAATAGGCTCACCATCCACCACAGCGCGCACCGGTCGCTCCCGCGGATTAGACACCTCCACAGTGTACTCTTTTCCAGCAACAGTCACACGATAGACTGGCATCGTTTTACTCCTTAGATGAGTTGGGGTAGCCACCCCTGGTTACCATTAAGCGGGCTTCGCAGCCTCAACAATCAATAATCACGTTGTGTCAGGTGCCGGCTACGCACATGGCTACGCCACTGATCCACTACAACACCAGACGTGCGCCGATCCTCCCGCACAGATTGCGCGCGCGCGACGGCAACAGCTGCCACAGCAGCGAGATAACGCGCATCCTGCGGAGGCGCCGCATCCTGCGGAGGCGCCGCATCCGCAGTGTCGGGCGTGGCTGCGGCTTCAGCAACTGGCGTGGCAGGCTCCTCGTCAGCGACTTCAGCAGGTTTTCTGGGCTTGATTCCTCCCAGCAAAAACATTCCAAGCACCAGCGCTCCGATGGCAGCAAACGTCATACCCATACCAATGGCTGTTAACAACAGCGCCTGTTTCAGCAACTCAGCATCCACAGTGAGCTCCTTTACATGGGCATGACGCCATGTTTCTTCGATGGCAACTGCCGGGCAGGCTCGCGCAATGCCCGCAATGCAGATACAAGGATCGCACGAGTCTGCGCCGGTTCGATGACGGCATCCACAATGCCTTCATCCGCAGCGCGGTAGGGGTTGGCGAATTTCTCACGGTATTCAGCAATCAGTGCCGCGCGCGCAGCTTCGGGGTCTTCAGCCTGGGAGATTTCCCGGCGGTTGAGGATATTCACCGCTCCTTCTGCGCCCATCACAGCGATTTCGGCGGAGGGCCATGCAAAGTGCAAGTCCGCACCGATACCCTTGCTGCTCATCACGACGTATGCGCCACCGTAAGCCTTGCGCGTGACCACGGATATCTTAGGCACGGTAGCTTCGACATAGGCATAGATGATTTTAGCGCCATGACGAATGATCCCACCATGCTCCTGATGCGTGCCGGGAAGAAAGCCGGGTGAATCCACAAAGGTGATGACGGGTAGATTGAAGGCATCGCAAAAGCTGACAAAGCGGCAGATTTTATCCGAGGCATCAATATCAATAACGCCCGCCATATACATCGGTTGCTGCGCTACCACCCCTACCGGTTGCCCATCGAGCCGCGCAAAACCAACGATGGCGTTCTGCGCCCAGCCCGCCTGCACTTCCAGGAAAGACCCCAGATCAAAGACCCCCTCAATGGCAACGCGCATATCATAGGGCGTGTTGGGATCCTCAGGCACGAGCGTGTTCAAACGCAGGTCAATACGGTCGGGGCGATCATCTGGAGGGAAATAGGGCGCATCTTCGACATTGTTGGCGGGCAGATAGCTCAGCAATCGCCGCACCAATGCCAGGGAAGCCTCCTCATTCTCTGCCACAAAACTGGCGACGCCGCTCTTGGTAAAGTGCGCCATCGCGCCGCCGAGGCTCTGCTGATCAATCACCTCACCGGTGACGCTCTTGACCACATCGGGTCCGGTGATGAACATGACCGAGGTTTTGTCAGTCATGATGATGAAATCGGTGAGCGCCGGGCTGTAGGAAGCGCCGCCCGCGCAAGGACCGAGCATGACCGAAATCTGTGGGGTCACGCCCGAAGCCAGCGCATTGCGGCGGAAGATTTCACCATACCCCTGCAGTGAGCTCACGCCTTCCTGAATGCGCGCGCCGCCGGAATCCAGCAACCCAATAATGGGGCAACCGCTGTTCATCGCCATTTCCTGAACCCGAACAACCTTGCGCGCGTGGGTGAGTGAAACGGAGCCTCCGTAGACGGTGAAGTCCTGAGCGTAGACGTAGACCGTGCGCCCGTCAATTTCACCGTAACCGGTCACCACGCCATCGCCCGCGATGGCATTCTCGCCGTCGTTGGGGCTGATCATGAAGGTCTGCAATTCCTGGAATGTACCCGGATCGAGCAACATCTCGATGCGTTCACGGGCAGTCTGTTTGCCCTTAGCGTGTTGACCGGCGATACGGTCAGCGCCGCCGCCTTCCTGCGCGCGCGCTTGTTTCGCGTGCAATATCTCAACTCGCGGATCGATCGTTTGATCCATACTTCCTCCCTAGAAATAGTGCTCAATCAACAGAAATGATGAACAAGGTCTCAAAACCGCACTCCCTGCTCGCCGTCCAGTCCACATCTTCATGCGCGTCAGGATTGCCGGGCGCGCGCATTCCCTCTACAAATCGTCAACTAGCGAATCTCCTCACCTGGAACAAGCGGTTTTTCGCCCACATAGATTACTGCCGTGCCCAATATGCGCTTGACCAACTTGATGTTGTGCAATCCAGCAGCCTGCATTTCCTGGGCAACATGTTCAGGGCGCAGGAAATGCTTCACCGAACGGGGCAGATAAGTGTAGGCATCCGCATCCCTGGAAATCAACCGCCCAACCAAAGGCACCCAACCGTTAAAGTACACATCGAACAACATCGACATCGGAAACCATCGGGGCCAATTCATCTCCAGGCAGACCACATGCCCGCCGGGACGCACCACGCGCGCCTGTTCAGCAAAAGCCTGACGAACATCCGGAACGTTGCGCATCATAAACGCCGAAATGACGGCATCGAATGCTGCCGCCGGGAAAGGCAATGCCAGACCATCGCCGACGCTCCACAATGGCGCCGAAATGCCATCAGCAGATTTGTCCTGTGCCCCGCGCAACATTGCCCAGGTGAGATCTACACCCACAATATGCAATCCCGGATGGTGCTGCCGCGCC
Source organism: Chloroflexota bacterium (assembly GCA_022707705.1). Taxonomy (GTDB): domain Bacteria; phylum Chloroflexota; class Anaerolineae; order B4-G1; family SLSP01; genus JAAZNO01. Next base: position 20,698 of record JAKJAC010000031.1, on the reverse strand, counting down.
ACCAGCGCCACATCACCTGTACCGCTCGCCACATCAAGCAAGTTCCCTTCCGGAGGCAATTGCGCCCGGTGCACAATCTCACGGCGCAAGCGCTGATCCTGCCCCAGCGAAATGATGCGATTGATGGTGTCATATCGCGCCGCGATACGCGAAAACATCCCTCGCATAGCGGCTTTCTGCTGTTGATCTGCGGTCACCGCACCCATTTGGGGCGTTGAGGGATGTTCTACCGGGCTGTGGTCAACTTGGGACGCCAGCGTTTATCCTCCTGGAAAGGTGCATAAGAGATATCAAACAGGTTCCATTCTGCTGAGGAACATGCCGTCATTATAGTCTTACGACAGGGGCATCCCTAGTGGGAAGTGTCACTTTCCCTATTGATGATATTCACCTCAACCCATCCTCAGCCTGTCCCAGCATCCGGTCAATAGGCTCCAGCAATTCTGGTGGCAGAGTCACCGCAACAGGCAAGTCCAGAACCAGTCGATAGGTCATCGAAATCGGGAAATCCATCTGAATGGGAATCTCAAACGTAGCGCTGACCGGCACAGAACCGGAGACGGGAATGGAAACTTGCTGTCGCCCTAACAGTGGGATATTAAACGAGGTGTTGACCTGCGTGGAAAAGGGGAAAACCGTGTTGAGTGGCACCATGAAGGTATCGCTGATTCTCACCGTGTCGGAGATGGGAATCTCCTGGTCAATAGCAATCTGCAGTTCCAGAGGTTGCTCCTCCAGCTGCTGCAGCTCCGTACGCATGGTGCTCACCAGCTCCTGCAATTGCACCTGTGCGTTTTGTAAGCCTCGCTGCATTGCGTTCAGCCCGTAGAGCGCTACGCCATTGAGCGCCAGCGAGACAAATAACAATATCCAGAGCAACCTTGTACCGCTCAAACGTCGCTTCTCAGGGCGCGTCTCAGGAGCAGCACCCCCTATGTCAACCAGGGTTTCAGGCAGAGTGCGCGTTTGGTAAGCGTCAGAGGGCGGTGTTTCCTGCGTCATAAGCGAGCTCCTTGGCGATAGTAGCCAACAAATCGGGATGCCGCCAGACGACGGCATCGAGTTGTACAGCGCTTGCCCCCAAAGCCAGGCAGGCGCGGGCATCGGCGGTGGAGCTAATTCCACCGCAAGCGATTACCGGAACCGGTAATCGCGGAATCCAGGTATGGAGTTGGTGCAACAACAGCGGGAAAAGCGCCGGTCCGTAGAGCCGCCCGCGCATCAAAGGTGGGGAACCGTCACCAGAAGCCTCTGGGAGCGGCAACACCCCCCGCGGTGGCGAGGTGAGCGTGAGGGCATCAACTCCCGCCTCGGCAAGGGGCTGCGCCAGAGTTGCCACACCGCTGAAAGGGAGTCGCACGATGACGGGAAAATCACTGTTCAAGCGGATGGACCGCAGCAACGCGAGCGCTTTTTCGACAGACGTGTGCTCATCCAGCCCCAACTCAATGCCGTGGATGGCAGTTTCGCCCGCCAGTTTATCCACAACCTCGACCATCTCAGCCGGATTCGCCGCCAGGACATGGAGGATCACGGGAAGCCCGAGCCGTGCCCACAATTCACGAAATTGTCGCAAGATGGCGTTCAAGCCGGGATTGGGGTGCCCGGTATGAATCAGCAAGGTCTCGCCGCGCAAGATGATGCGGGGAGGGTGAGCTGCACGCCGCGGGTGCAGGCTGATGGGGTGCGTCACGAGCGCGCCAAGGCAGCGGTAGTCTACCAGGTCATGGTATTCATCGCCGTAACCGAAGGCGCCCGCTGCCGGCATCACCGGAGTGGCGATAGGTAATCCGAATTTGTGGTTAGGCGCAAGTTCAATCATACGAAAAACTCATCAGTGAAAGAACCAGGACGCCTTGGGAGTGTCCTAAAGTCCGAAATCCAAAACATCGAAGACCGGACCATCCGTACAGGCGCGGCGCTCCCCATTAACAGTTTGCACGCGACAAACTTCGCACGCGCCAACGCCACAAGGCATGGCAATCTGAATCAACGCCTGGGCGAAGTTTGCAGGGGGATTCAGCCGCTGTTGGCGCACAATCCGCGCCAGTTTAGGGTAAAATGCCGAATCGCAGGAGGCGCAGATGCGATCTGCCCACTGCACCGCCTCCAGCAAAGGTGAATCCGCGCCGTGACAGGTCTCAAGCGTTCCGGCATAGCCCACAGAGCCGTCCTGTGTGATCAGGTGCAATTCAACTGAGGGGGGAAAACGCCTTGCCGGCGGCAAAAGCGCCCGGGTGGGTGCAGCCAATACCAAAGTGACCATGGGCGCCGCTTCGAGCAAAGGCAACAACGGGGGAAGCAGATGCGCCTCGGCGACCAGCAAGAGCCGCTCCACCTGTTCGGTTTGAAAACCTCGCCCAAAAGGACCCAGCAAATCCACGGTTTCCCCGGGCAACAAGCGTTGCACAGGATGCCCTGGAGGCACAAGCACACTGAAACCCCCTGCGCTCAGCCCCGCCGGGAAAAGCACCTCGCGCAATGGACCGCCAAAATCTGCCAGCAGAAAACAACCGGGGCGCGGCAGGTTGAGCGTCTCGAACTGCACACGCCAGAACGGCGGTTCGGGATGCGCCTCGCAAAAGATGGCAGTGGTATGTTTGCTCATCGAAACATAGGCTTATGGGTGATGAAAATCTGTACCCCCATCACCGTAACCGGCTCCTGATTCCCTATTAGCCGAGATGGATTGCCTTACCAAAGACTCCGTGCGCCGCTTCCATGACCGCCTCGTTGAGCGTGGGGTGCGCGTGCACAGTAGCAGCGATGTCGTGAGGCGAAAGCCCGGCAGTGTGCGCCAGAACCAGTTCGGGCAAGAGTTCCGTCGCCTCGGGACCGACAATAACGGCGCCGACGATGGCATGGCTCTGCTCTTCTGCCACCACTTTGACAAAGCCCGCGTTCTCCCCCAACCCCAGCGCCTTGCCGTTGGGCAAAAAGGGGAATTGCCCTACCTTCACCGCCAGCCCTTGCTCCAGAGCTTTGGCTTCGCTCAATCCAAAAGAGGCTACCTGCGGCGAAGTATAAGTTCCACGTGGCATGGCGTTGACGTCAAAAGGTTGGATCGCCTGCCCCGAGAGATGCTCTACAGCCAGAATCCCCTGCGCCGAAGCCACATGCGCCAGGGGGAGCAACCCATTCAAGTCGCCAATGGCATAAATGGAAGAGATATTCGTCTGCATGAAGCCATCCACCTTGACCCAACCACGCTCGGTCACAACGCCTGCTGCTTCCAGGGCCAGGTCTTCGCTGTTGGGCCGCACCCCGATAGCCACCAGAGCGACCTCAGCCGCCAGCACAGATTCGCCCTTCGGTCCGGTCACCCGGACGGTGACGCCGGTCTCGGTCTTCTCGATGCCTTCCACGCGGGTGGATTCGAGCGTCTTGATTTTCTGCCGCTTGAGTGAACGGGCAAGTTCTTTGGCGGCGTCTTCATCCTCAGCCGGCAGAATGTGGTCAAGCATTTCCACCACGGTCACCTGTGCTCCATAAGAAGCCCAAACGGTGGCAAATTCCAAACCAATAGGACCCGCGCCGATAATGACAGCGGAAGCGGGCAATTCGCGGCGCGCCAATGCGTGTCGGGCAGTGAGGATAGTCTCGCCATCCGCTTCGACCCCAGGGATAAGCCGGGCGCGCGAGCCGGTTGCCAAGATGATATGCTGCGCTTCCAGCGTTTGCACTGCGCCATCATTCAAGGCTACCTCGACGGAAGTAGGTGATGTCAACCGCCCGGAGCCCCAGATCACCTCGATAGCATTGCCCTTCATCAGCAGCTCCACGCCTTTGACCAGACGCGCAGAAATCTTGCGACTACGTTCCACAGCAGCGGCATAATCCAGTGTGACGTTTTCCGCCGCGAAACCGAATTCCTTGCCGCCGCCGGTCACGAGCCGGGCGATTTCGGCGTTGCGCAGCAGCGCCTTTGTAGGAATACACCCCCAGTTCAGGCATACGCCGCCCAGATGCTCACGCTCTACCAACGCAACCTTCAGCCCCAGTTGTGCAGCACGAATTGCCGCGACATATCCTCCTGGTCCGCCACCGAGAATAATCAGATCGTAGGATTGGCTCATTATTGGGTTCTCCTATAAGCTTCTGGTAATACACAGCAGTAAGCCGGTTCAACATGAAGGGGAACAGGAATCCAGCAGCGCTTGACGGAGTCTCCCCCTCGCGTAGTTCACAACGCTATCCGCCAGAATCACACGCGAAAGAATCTACCAACTGCTCCACGGCGTCGAACATCTGCTCCTTGGTCATGGAGGTAGTATCAAACATCACCGCATCCGCAGCAGGACGCAGCGGCGCAGCGGCGCGACCGCTATCAATCTCATCACGGCGACGAATCTCCTGCAGCATCTGTTCAAAATCGGGCGCGCAACCTTGCTGGGTTCGATCCAGAAGACGGCGATGAGCGCGTTCCTCCGCTGAAGCCACCACATAAATCTTAAGGTCCGCATGGGGCAACACCACCGTGCCAATATCCCGCCCCACCATCACCACCCGCCCTTGAGCCGCAATCCGCCGCATCTGTTGGGTGAGCGCCTCACGCACACCGGGGTATATGGAGACTGGAGAAACAGCGCGATCCACCTCGGGGGTGCGAATTGCCCAGGTGATATCCACACCGGCAAGCGTGACCGTATACTGACGTCCATCCTCCACGGCAGGGGGCAGAACATCAATCTCCACTTCTTCCGCCAGGCGTGTGATGCACGCCTCATCCATGATCGGCAGTCCTTGCTGCAGAGCTGCCCAGGTAACGGCGCGATAAAGCGCACCGGTATCGAGGTAAAGATAAGCCAGACGCTGCGCCAGGTAATAGCCGATGGTGCTCTTGCCGGAAGCAGCCGGTCCATCTATGGCAATGGTCGAGGGCTTACACATGCTTCAGGGTTGTCTCTTTTTCCGCGCTGGGGATGGTTCAGTGCGGGTGGGATAAGAATCGCGGGAATAGCCGCGCTGCCCCGCAGGGCGGCTGGAATCGCGCCCCGTACCAGTTCGAGCACGGCGCTGAGAACGAACGCCACTTGCGCCAACACGCTTTTCGGTGATGATTTTTACTTCGCTGACTGTGAGTCTCCGCCAGCGCCCGGAAGGCAGGTCACCCAGTTTGAGGGGTCCCATCTCCACACGAATAAGCCGTTCCACAGGATGGCCTAATGCAGCTGCGACGCGCCGGACAAGATGGTTGCGCCCTTCATGGACAGTGATACGCAACCAGGTCTCGCCACGCATCTGAGATTCCACCTCAACCTTATCAAAACGCGCCGGACGCCCATCCAGAACGATGCCACGCCGCCAACGATCCAGCGTCTCCGCAGGTGGTTCACCGCTAACGAGCGCGCGATAGACGCGCGGGTGCTCATAGCTGGGATGGGTGAGCTGTTGAGCCAGATCACCGTCATCGGTAAGGAGGATCAAGCCCTCGCTCTCATAATCCAGGCGCCCCACGGGATAAACACGCTCCTGAACGCGCACCAGGTCCAATACCGTGCGCCGCCCGTGAGGGTCCTGAGCGGTGGAAAGCACCCCCTGGGGCTTGTTCAACATGATATACGTGTAAGTCGGGGGTTTGTACCGTAAGGTCTGGCCATCCACGACGATTCTCTGTGTCTCTGGATCAGCGCTATCGCCCAGGTGCGCAGGTTTCCCATCCACAGTCACACGGCCCTCTTCAATGAAGCTTTCGCACGCACGACGAGAGCCATAACCAGCACGCGCAAGAATTTTCTGTAATCTTTCAGTTGCCATAACCCTATTATACCTGTGGCACACAAGAAAGCGAATTTGAACATCCGTGAACGAGAGAGAACGAAAATCTCTGCGTCCCCCGTTGCCCGACCTCACATCCTCAAAAACGACCGGTTCATTTCAAACTCAACCGGCTGTTTTTTGAATGACCATATGCCAATTGATGGAGAGATCTATTCCCGAGCAACCATTTGAGCCAGCGCCAGCGCGCCGAGAACGCCGGAACGACCGCCTAATCCTGGTGGAACAATGTATCGCTCACAGTTGTTTAATATTTCAGCCGCCTGCACATAGCCCGCCAACAAAATCAGAACCTCTTGACGAACAAGCGGGAACAGATGTGCCTGTTGCATGACGCCGCCGCCCAAAATAAGCCGCTCCGGCGAGAGGGTCAGGATGAGATTCACCAGACCCAAGGCAATGTAGTGCGCTTCCAAAGCCCAAACCGGATGATTTTCCGGAACGGTCTCGCCGCGCTGCTGTAGGCGCCGTTCCAAAGCCGGACCAGCGGCCAAACCCTCAAAGCAATCGCCGTGGTAAGGGCACGCACCGGGGAAAGGATCAGCCGCCCAATCATGCGGGATGCGAATGTGGCCCATTTCTGGGTGCACCAACCCGTGAATCAGCCGCCCGCCGACCATCCCGCCCCCCCCTAACCCGGTACCAATCGTCAGGTAAATGAAGGTATCCAGACCCTGCGCCGCACCCCAACGGTGTTCACCCAATGCCGCCGCGTTGACATCGGTATCGAAACCGACCGGAATGGGGAATACCTTGCGCAGGGCGCCCACCACATCTGCATTAGCCCAACCGGGTTTGGGCGTGGTGGTGACAAAACCAAAAGTGGGCGAGGCAGGATTGGGGTCTACCGGACCAAATGAGCCTACTCCTAAGGCTATCAAAGGCTCACCCAGGCGTTCCTGTTGTTCCTTGAAGAAAGAAATCGTCCGGTCGAGTGTCTCCAGCGGTGTCGTCGTTGGGAAACGCGCCTCGGCGCGCAAATCGTCCGGACCCGTCCCCACAGCACAGACGAACTTCGTCCCGCCTGCTTCAATAGCGCCATAAAGTGACATGACCACCTCCCTTTTATGCGTGCTAGTTCCTCAAGCCCTTCAGTAACAACCGGTACGACACACTCAGATTGCCTCCTGGAGCTCCCAGACCTCAAGGCGCTCAAAACGCGGTTGCCCGCCACGCGCGAAAGGACGCAACCCCAAGCTATCGGGGTGCGTGGGATAGCTGCGCACTGCGAAACAAACACGCTCGTCCACGAAGACCTCTACAACAGAGTGGTCCACAAACACACGCAGCTGTACTGAGGCTCCAGGTTGCGGGGTAAAAGGTGCGGTGACGATTTCATGAAAAGCCGTGGCGCTCAAGCTTGCATGCGTGGTATCCACGTAAAACACCCCCCGCGTGGCATCGTAGGCAATACGGGTGAATTCCTCAGCATGCTCGCCATGCACAGCATCCGGCGCAACACAGACATCCAGACCTACCTCTGCTGCAGAAAGGGGGTCGAATTCAACCCACAATTCCAATTGCTCACCATGCACAGCACTGAGCGCGTCAGACGCTCCCGTGAGGTCGAGAGCAACCCCAGCACAGGCAGCTGGCAGACGCAGCTGCGCCAGCTCCGGCGCAGGTTTCTGCAACAGCCCGCCATCTGGAGCGAGCGAGAGCACCCGTGGCAGCGACATCACGCCAGCCCAACCGGCAGCAAGCTGCGCATCCCGCGCACGTTGTTCCCAGAGCCAACCCCACATCAACGCGCGATTGTCCGCGTCGCGCAGCACCTGCGGGGCATAAAAGCAACCGCCCCAATCTACACGACTCTGGCGCCGCGGTGTGAAACACTGCCCGGCATAATCGCCCGTGAAGGCAACCGGATAATAAGTGACCTGCTGGTCCCACACCGAAAGCATAAGGACATGCGATTCATCCAGAGGGAAGAAGTTGGGGCATTCCCACATCGAGCCACTCCAGATTGGGAAATTCTGGACATCAGACGTCCGCAACAGTGGGTGAAGGTACTTCCAATTCAGGAGGTCATCCGAGCAGTAGAGCAAGATCACCCCGCCCTTACCCACATCCTGTGAGCCAATCACCATATACCATCCATCGTCACCGCGCCAGATGTAGGGATCACGGAAATCCTGATGCGGTCCGGCATCAATATCCGGGGGCGGTGTAGCAATGAGAGGCTCAGGGTGCTTTTGCCAGTGCAGCAAGTCCGGTGAACCAGTCGCCAGAAGCTGCCGTTGAGGGCTGGTCCCGGTGTAGAACAACAAAGGCACGCCATCAGCGTTCACCGCGCAACCCGACCAACAACCATCGGCATCCCAATCACCAGGCGCCGGCGCCAGGGCAACCGGCAGGTGCTCCCAGTGGCATAAATCAGCGCTCCGGGCATGTCCCCAGTGAATAGTCCCATGAAAAGGACCGTGAGGATTATACTGGTAGAAGAGATGATAGTAACCCTGCCAGTGAATCAAGCCATTGGGATCGTTCATCCAGTTAGCGTGGGGCAGGAAGTGATACCGTGGTCGGTGCCGGTCGTGCGCAAGGTCGTCTGGCAATGCGTTCATCAAAGCGCTCCTGATATGGGTTAGCTATAACCGGGATTGCGAGTATAACAGGGTATGTGATACACGTCTTTTGGAAATTGTCCAATCGCCCCTCCTGGCACATGACCGTTCAGCGTTCTCCTCTTCGCCATGTGCTCAAGTTACGCTTCCGCCCGCAGTCGCATCTAGGGTGCGTTTCAACTTCGGGGAAAAAGCAAGCCCATTATCATGCAAATGCCTTTCCTTTGATTGATTTTTGTGGTGAGGCTTCGCCTCACCACAAAAACCATCTTTTCTCCCTACACGAGGTTGAAATCTATCGAAGTCCAGTTATACTTACCTGTATTGAAATCCCTGATCTGAGAATACAGCAATACGTCTCTGAGTAGCTATCGCGAGGGTGCCCCAGAATTTCACTACAGTGCCCTTCCCCCTTTACTTTGTGGTATAGCAACCAATCGCAGTCTCAAAGGAACAAAACATGAATGCCCAAAACCGACTGACAACGGAACATCTGATTCAATTACTGCAATTGCGAGAGAGTGCGCTCTTTGAAGAACCTGGAAGAGAGGACTCCGCTATCCTGCGAGAACTCGCCAGCATCGAACGTCCACTGCTTCAATCATTGCTCCAGGAGTGCAGTCATGTTGCCGGCGATATCATCTTCCTCGAAGGAGAGCCTGGCAATGCGATGTATGTTATTCTCGCCGGACAGGTTGCAGTGGTCAAGGGCAACTTCGACACGCCGACCGTGTTGGGTTATCGTGGACCCGGAGAGATTATCGGCGAAATGGCGCTGTTGGAAAACGCGCCTCGTTCTGCCTCCGTAATTGCGTTGGAAACTCTCAGGTTGCTCCGCATCAACCATGAGGATTTTCAGGTGTTGCTCAACAGCCGCCCTGGCATCGGCAGAAACATCATGGCGATGCTCAGCGCCAGGCTACGTAATACCGGCATTGCCCTCGATAGTAGCGCGCAGACCCGCAGACAGCTCACGCAACAAGTCACGCAACTGTATACGGAAAAGGAGCACCTGCTAGAGATGCAACGTGTCCGGCAGGAAACCAGCGACCTGATCGTGCATGACCTGCGCAACCCTCTCGGCGTCATCTACGGGGTCCTGGATGTGTTGAAGATGGTCCTGCCTGAAGAGGTGTTGAGCGCCAATCAAGAGTTACTGAATATCGCTGAAGATGCCCGCGAGCGCATGAAACGCCTGATAGATTCCATGCTAGACGTAGCGCGCATGGAGGGCGGCGCGACAGCCCTCAGCTACAAACCAGCTGCCAAATCACCCTGCGCACCGTCATTCCCCATCCCCTGCCTCTGATAGCAATCGATGAGGGGAAAATAGAGCGGGTCCTGGCAAACTTGATGGACAATGCGATCAAGTATACGCCGCAGGGCGGGGATATCTGCGTCGCCGCTGTATTGGGAACCTCGCAGGTACAGGTCAGCATGACCGACACCGGTCCCGGTATTCCAGAGCCCGAACGGCAGCGCATCTTCGAGCGCTTTGCGCAAGTGCAAAGCGATAGCGCTGCCCGCAGGCGCGGTTTCGGATTGGGACTCGCGTTCTGTAAGCTCGCCATCGAAGCGCATGGCGGCGTCATCTGGGTCGAACCGGGACCGGGAGGAGTTGGCTCGCGTTTCACCTTTACTTTGCCGTTGAACACTGCCTGAAAGCCCACGTACAGAAAAACCTATGTCGACAACCAAGATTCGAATCACGGGACTGGTCAAAGCTGCGCAATGGGCGCGCGAGGCGTTGGCTGCGGGAATTTCTCCCAAAGACGCCCCCGCTTTTCGCAAGCGTGTGAGCGCCACAGTGGCGCAGGCGGAAGCCATCTGCAAAGAACACCACCTGCAACCAAAGGACCTGCCCACGCCCTCCTATCGCGCCTATTGCTTCCTCAAGGAGATTCCGCTCGATGCGCTGCCCATCGCCAAAGGAAAGGCGCCTGAAAAACGCCAGACTGTGCACATCACCAATATTGTCGCTGCACAAAATGACATGAACACCGTTTTCTTCGAGTGGGCAAAAGCCCCCCAGAACAAGGATGAGACACTGGACGCGCGACATCCCCAAGTGCTCGAGTTCACTCTCGACCTGCTGCAGCACACACGCGAGATCGAAAGCCTGGCAAAAGAGCAAGGGGGCGCACCGGGACATCTGCCCATCCGCTCGCTGCGCGCCTATCAATGGCTCAAATTCCTCAGCGACCCGGCGACACTGGCGACACACCTGGAGACCTTGCGTGCCGTGCTGCGCGAGTTCAACCAACCCCGCTGCCCCACCCGCGTAACGCCGCGTCCCGCTCAACCGGTAGAAGTCGGGTTCACCGATGGCGTACACCTCTATCGCGCCAGGAGAGACGAAGCGGGGCTGCACGTCACCCTGCATGAGGGCTTAATCAACGCGTCCCCAGAGGTGTTACGCGCCGTGGTGTGTCTGATCATTCAACAGCAGCGCGAAGACTACCGCAAGCTTGCCACCGATTACGGCGTGAGTGACGATTTCATGGAAGTGGTTGCCGCACTCGAGATGACGACGACATCCGTTGAAGATTTCACGCGCGGGCAAGCCTATGATCTGGAAAAGGTTTTCAACCGCGTGAATGCGACATATTTCAGCGGGAAAATGGCCCGCCCCAAACTGATGTGGAACCGTGTGCTCACCACCTCACGTATGGGACACTATAACCTGGCCCGCGACGCCATCATGATCAGCATCACACTCGATGCACCAGATGTCCCCGAGTATGTCGTGGATTTCGTGATGTACCACGAGCTGCTCCACAAGCAGCTGGGGGTAACGGTCAGCAATGGTCGGCGCAACGTCCATACGCCCGAGTTCCGCGCTGCCGAGCGCCGTTTCTCGCAGTACCACCAGGCGCATGCCTTCATCAACGCTCGCTCGCGGCGTTGAATCTAGCTCAAAGAGAAGGACCAAAGATGTCTCAGATAGTAATCAGGCCGGCGCAAGAAGCAGATGCTGCTGCATTGGCGACTCTCGCCGCCGAATTCACCGGTTTACTGCCAACACCAGAGCAAATGCAAGCTCGCCTGCAGCGCAGTCACGGCATTGAACATCCACTCGTCGCCGAGTTGGAAGGCAAAGTAGTAGGCTTTGCTAGCTTGCGGCTATTGCACTACCTGGGTGAAGATGTTCCCTATGCGGAGATAACGGAGCTCTTTGTCACGCAGAGCTACCGGCGCCAGGGAATTGCACGCGCCTTGATGACCGAGATGGAAGCCCTGGCGCAAGCTGCAGACGCCACAGGGCTAACCGTGCTCGCCGATCCTGATAACGCCGCTGCACTCAGCGTTTACCGGTCTGCTGGTTTTGAGACCTTCGCAATCGGGTTGCAGAAGTGGTTCAGCGCCGAGCGTCCCTATCAGGAAAATGCCGCCTGATTGCGCATTGACACCCGCGCCAGCTCGCGTATACTCTCAAAAGTTACCGCACACAGAAGCATCATCGCAACCCGTGGCAGGCAAGTGAGGAAATTATGAAATATCGCATCGTTGTCAATCCGACTGCCGGAAATGGCGCCGGAGAATCCGCAATCCCCACGATTGAGAAGCAATTACGCGCCCTGCAGCTGAATTTCGATCTCGTTCGCACCGAACGCCGCTCGCACGCAATCGAACTGGCGCAACAAGCAACAGCAGATGGCGCAGATGTCGTCGTTGCGGTAGGCGGAGACGGCACTGCCAACGAGGTACTCAACGGATTGATGGCGGTTCGCGTGGCAAACTCCGGTCGTGTGCCGGCGCTTGGCATCCTGAGCGTAGGACGCGGCAATGATTTCGCCTTCGGCATGGGGATACCGCACGGGCTAGAAGCTGGTTGCCAGACACTGGCGCAAGCAAACCGGCGCGCGATTGATGTAGGACACGTTGTCGGCGGCGATTTTCCAGAAGGACGCTATTTCGGCAACGGAGTCGGCATCGGCTTTGATGCCGTCGTTGGTTTCGTTGCCGCCCGCCAGAAACGCCTGCGCGGCTTTCTCTCGTATATCGTCGCAACGCTCAAGACCACCTTCCTGTATTACAAAGCCCCCCTGGTTTCCATTGAGTATAACGGGCAATCCCAGCAAATGCACGCCTTGATGGTCTCTATTATGAACGGGAGGCGGATGGGAGGCGGCTTTTTGATGGCGCCGCAGGGGATCACCAATGATGGGGAACTGGACCTCTGCCTGGTGCGTCAGGTACCGCGGTTGCGTATCTTTGGCCTGGTTCCGCACTTTATGAAGGGCACCCAGGCGACACAAGAGCCAGTCATTGCAGCACGCAGTCACCAGGTCACCGTAACTGCGCTGCAAGGAACGCTGCCCGCACACGCCGATGGCGAGACCTTGTGTGTTGAAGGGCAACGGCTTGAAATGGCGCTATTGCCGCGTCAGATTGACATTATCACTGCGGAAAGGTAATCAAAGTGGCGAGTATGCCGCTCCTGCCCCAGGATTCGAGAGTTCCACATCCCAACCTGGAAAATGCAACTGTAGTCGCCAGAAACCGGCGGGCAACGCCGGTTCTCCACGATGCGGTTACGCTTACCTTCAAGGGCATCCTCCATGTGCTCTGCGAAATCGAAGCTAAAGATCTGAAGCGCGTGCCTACCCAGGGACCGCTTCTCATTGTCACCAACCATATCAACTTTTTGGAAGTTCCGCTGCTTTACACACACTTGCAACCGCGCCCGGTGACGGGTTTCGCCAAATCCGAGACGTGGGATACCTGGATGGGGCGCACGCTGATGAATCTGTGGGGGATTATCCCTTTGCGCCGTGGTGAGGCTGATTTGCATGCGATGCGCCAGGCGCTGGCGACACTGGAAGCGGGGATGATGCTGGGAGTTACCCCAGAAGGTACACGTAGTGGGGATGGGAAATTGCGACGCGCGCACCCCGGAATCGCCTGGCTTGCCATGCAGAGCCGTGCGCCCATGCTGCCCATCGCCCATTATGGCGGCGAGGTTTTCTGGGATAACCTGCGCCGCCTGCGCCGCACCAAATTCCACGCGGCCGTCGGGGAACCGTTCACACTTGCAGATACCGGGCGCATGGACCGGGAGCAGCGCCAGGCGGTTGCTGATGCCATCATGGCAGAGGTCGCACGTCTGCTGCCGCCAGCCTACCGGGGCGCTTACGCCGACTATCCGGCGCTCGCTTCATTTGCGCCCGACCCGCTCCTCAAGCGACTCTAGAGAACACGACACCCCGGTACTTTGCGCTTCAAGGCGCCATTCGCAGCGCCTATTTCTTGTAAGCCTCATATGCCACAATCCTTTGGCGCAGGCGCTCAGCCAGAAAATCGCTGGCGTTCCCCAATGCCTCAAGGATTTGGCGGGCTTCAGCCTGATACTGCACGATTTTCTCGGCAGTCCAATAAAAGGGCGGCGGCGCCAGGTTGGTGATGCGATCCGCTAGTTTGACCATCCAGATTTCCACCGGTTGCTGCCGAATGCGCTCCAGACTATCCGCCATCTGCACTGCTTTGGGCAAGGCTTTGTCCTTGCTCAGCGCCAGCACTCCTCTGGCAACAGCTTCTCCAAAAGCCGCTTGCAGTGCATCGAAGGGCACAGCCGTATCTTCGAGCACATCATGCAGCAACGCTGCCAGCACGGCGAGATTCTCATCATGTCCAGGTTCAGCACGCAGCGCCGCGAGGATTTCCATGCTGACCAGGCATGGATGTACACTATAGGGTAACTCACTGCCCGGAAGCTTCTGCCGGTTATGCGCTTCAGCCGCGAATTTGTACGCCCGGATATATTCATCTTGTGACCACATCATATCTTCAGCTCTCCTGTATCAAATCAGCCACTGAACCAACCATTCCCCGCGGTTCCCAAACCCTAAAAGACGCCTCTGGTCACGTGTTGTGTGATGCCGGTAAGCCCGTCACACCACGCATCATTTTACTATAACCAGATTCCCATTATTGCCAACCTCGCAGAACCGCTTATACTTCGTTGAGAAAGTAATTTTCAAAACTGACTCGTCTTCACAGAGGAGATGCGATGGGGTTTTACGGTGGAATGCGGAGGATGATCACTTCCTCAGATGAAAAACCAAAAATCACCCGGCGGTTACTAAAGCGGGTATTGCACTATGCCCTCCCCTATCGCTGGTTGATCGTCCAAATGCTGCTGTTGATTTTGGTGCACACGGGTACAGGCTTGCTCTCCCCGATGATTCTCCGGGATTTGATTGATCGCACCATCCCTGATAGAGATCTCAACCGGTTGATCTGGTTGGCGGCAGCCTTGTTGCTGCTGCCGGTCATCAACGGCGTCATCAATGTCATCCAACGCCGCTTGAGCGCACAGGTTGGCGGCGGTGTGATTTACGACCTGCGACTGGCGCTGTATACCAACCTGCAACGGATGTCTCTGCGCTTCTACACAAACACCAAATCCGGCGAGCTGATGAGTCGCTTGAACAACGATGTGATGGGCGCCCAAAATGCCATCAGCAGCACCATTGTGAGCATCATCACCGACCTTGTTCAAGGTGTAGCCGTGCTCATCGTGATGCTCTCCCTGGAATGGCGGCTAACGCTCATCAGCGTTGCTATTCTCCCTCTCTTCATCCTGGCAACTCGGATATTGGGGACGACTTTGCGCGATTTAGCCCGCAAACAATTGGAAGCCAATGCGCTGATGAATGCCATCATGGGCGAGACCCTCAACATCGGCGGCGCTCTGTTGGTGAAACTCTTCGGTCGTCGCCAGTTGGAGGTTGACCGCTTTGGGCAACGTGCAGCGCAGGTGCGCAACCTGGGAGTGCAGCGCGCCGCAGTCGGTTCTATCTTCTCTGCGATTACCGGATTGATCAGCGCAGGCGGCACAGCCATGATTTATGGGCTGGGTGGTTTCTTCGTCATCCGGGGCGCTTTCACAGTCGGCACAATCGTTGCCTTCGGTTCATATATGAGCAACCTCTACCGCACCCTGCAGAGCCTCGCTAACGCACCCGTGGAATTTGCCACTTCGATGGTCAGTTTCGAACGCGTCTTTGAGGTCATTGACCTGCCCGTAGATATCCCTGAGAAGCCCAAGGCGATTGTGCTAGAAACGGTCAAGGGAAACCTGGATTTCGAGGATGTCTCGTTCCAGTATGAAGCCGGCGATGAAACCCTGCTGAGCAACGTGCGCCGCTACGGGAGTATTGAACAGGTCGCTGCGGCGCTCTCTGGGGCAACTACCGTTGCCCCGGCGACCGCGGTTGCCGAGGATGAGAAGCGCCCCGCACGCAGTCAGGCGCGTAGCCTGGCGCTGGATCAAGTTAGCTTCCAGGCGACTCCGGGGCAGTTAGTGGCACTCGTGGGTCCCAGCGGCGCGGGCAAGACCACCCTGACCTACCTGATTCCACGCCTCTACGATCCTACTTCCGGCATCATACGCCTGGATGGGCACGATTTACGAGACCTGGCGCTCGAATCGCTCACGGCACACATCGGCATGGTGACCCAGGAGACATACCTGTTCCACGATACCATCCGCACCAACCTGCAATATGCCCAACTGACTGCCACGCAGGAAGAGCTGGAAACCGCTTGCCGCATCGCGAATATTCACGACTTCATTCAAGCCCTGCCAGACGGCTATGATACCGTTGTCGGGGAGCGGGGCTATCGCCTGAGCGGAGGCGAGAAGCAACGGTTGGCATTGGCGCGCGTAATTCTGAAAAACCCGCGCATTCTGGTGCTAGATGAAGCTACCAGCAGCCTCGATAGCGAGTCGGAGGCGTTGATTCAAGACGCACTCGGGCGCGTGATGGCACAACGCACCAGCATCGTCATCGCCCACCGGTTGAGCACCATCCTTGCAGCGGATCTCATTCTGGTGATGGACCGGGGCAGAATCGTAGAACGTGGCACGCATTCCACCTTACTGGAACAAGGTGGGTTGTACGCGACGCTCTATCAGACGCAGTTCCACAAAAGTGAGTCAGCGGCTAGCGGTTAGCCGCTGACTTGGTCGCCGTTGGCAGAGTGCATGGTTCCAGGTGAGGTCATCTAACAGACGGCAGCGCTGCTCAGTGGGCAGCGCTGCCGTTTGCATATTCCAAGCACACCTTCAATATCGCAGTTGCTCCACCTGCGTGGCAAGTTCACTCAGCAGATTGAGCAGCTTTTGGAGGCGTTCGACATTCTTTTCCACACCCGAATGTTCATAACGCAGGGTGTTTCCCTGAAGCGACAGGTTAAGGGCAGGGAGCTCCAATAATTGCTGGCGAAACGCTCCATAGACAAACAAACTCTTCACTGCTTCCTCAGGTTCTCCCTTAATCCTGAAGCGCCGGTCAATTTCAGGGTCATCTACCTGAATATCTCGGGACCCCAGTGTCTGGGCCAGCTGCGTAAAGACATTCTCACCATATAAGGACAGGCGCAGGTCTCTTGGGTTAGTCACGGTCATACGGACCTGCGTATAAACGTGTCTATTTTTGCCGGTTCCCCGCATGAAGGTATCCACCACCACTTCATGCCCGCGATGGACTCCGGTGACCGTTGGGGACGACAAAAACGAACCGCCTGCATCGAGCGTCAGCCCCGATTGTGACGCCAATTCCTCCCAAGAGCGCCGTTGCGCTTGCCGCATAAGGTATTGACTCAAAATGGCAAACCCCGCAACCCCGATGACGATGAGAACCGAAAGGATATAAATCTGCCAATTGCCGTCCATCACTACCCCCTGAGTTGACCCCTGATTTCAATGCAAAACCCGGAAACACACCTGCTCAACTGGGCATGACACTATCATAATGAGAAACCTGTGTTAGTGCAAGTGCAGCTGCTGGCTAAAGACAGGCTTTAGCCGCCTGGCTATTACGGGCCTCGTTATGAAGAACGAGAGAGCACTGAACAATGACCTGACGGTTCAGGGTACAGGCTCACTCTGCAAACCAGTATTCGGAGCGAATGAAACGGCGGGTGCGGCTTTCAGCGCGGACGACCAGAGACTGGGTCTCAGCCTCCTGCCCGTGGTAGTGAACGCCCGCAAGCAACGAACCGTTGGTGATGCCCGTGGCGGCAAAGAAGATATCGTTGCTGGTAATTATTTCATCACAGGTCAGAACCCGCCGCAAATCCAGGCCCGCAGCCTGCACCGCTTCCAATTCGGTGGCACTCTGAGGAGTCACACGCGCCAACATGCCCCCTGCCAGCGCTTTGGTAGCACAGGCAGCCAAAATCGCCTCCGATACGCCCCCAATCCCCATCATCACATCCACGCTCCCGCGGGGCGAAGCTGCCATCAATGCGCCGATGACCTCGCCATCGGTGCGCAGCATGGTGCGCGCACCTGCCGCCCGAATCTCACGAATCAGGTCTTCGTGACGCGGGCGGTCGAGCACAAAAACGACCAGGTCGCGAACGGATTTGCCCTTAGCGCGCGCAATCAGCGCCAGCGTCCATGCTGCCGGAGCATCCAGACATTCAGGAACCAAGGCATCCGCGACCTCACGGTTGACGATCATCTTATCCATGTAAATCGCGGCAGCAGGATCCCAAACGGAACCACGCGGCGCGACCGCGGCGACGGAGATGACGTCGGGATGCCCGCGCGCCAAGAGATCTCTGCCATCTATCGGATCAACGAGCACATCCATCGCAGGACCATGCCCTGAACCCACAGGTTCCCCGCTATCCAGGTTAGAATGAATGCCTAACCGACCCTCCTCGCCAACAACAATGCGCCCATCCATATCAAGGCTATTGAGCGCTTGCCACATCGCCAGACCAGCCTCCTCATTAGCCTTATCCATCTCACCTAAGCCCATCCAACGACCCGCAGCTAATGCTGCAGCTTCGGTCACCCGTACCAGGTCCAATGCCAGATTACGCGGTGGATGTTCGTTCATCGGCGATCCTCCTTCACTCTTCGCAGTATTCCACTGCGGTCAAAAGATTGGCAGATTCCCAAGCCAGCAGCCCTCCCTGCAATACACTCACTTGCCGATAACCCAGGCTCTGCGCCAGACAAGCAGCTCGCGCGCTGCGCCTTCCGCCGCGACAGACGAAGACCAAAGCCCGGTCCCGGGGCAATTCCAACATAGCGCTACGCAACGTCGAAAGTGGAGTCAAACGCGCCCCGGGAATATGGCTACGCTTGAATTCGCGCGCTTCGCGGACATCTATGACCCATGGTGGCTCAGGTTGGTGCAGCTGTTGCCACAGTTCCCGCGCGGGCAGTTCTGTAACACAACCGGCGGGTATCTCCGTGTGGAGCGGCGCCTCCGAAGCAAAGGTGGCTTTAGGAAGATTCTGGCACTCCTTGAACACACGATTTTCGCACTCATAGACACAGATAGCCGGATCGAGCACCCGATTGAAGAGGTGAGAGATAGCGGTATCCTCGGCGATGAAGTGGTCTTCACCCAGGTAAGCCCAGAAACCGGTGGAACGCATCAGCTCCAGCACCGGCGTGCGAACCCGGATCATATACAGATCGCCCCCCTGGTCGCGAATGTTGCGGACAATGCTCTCCAAAGTGTGGATGCCGCTATAATCACATTGCTGCACGCTCTGCATCCGCAGCAACAAGAAACGCTGGGTGGGGTTGATAGCCAGGTGTTTGCTGATAGCCTGTTCGACATGGCTCACCGCACCGAAGTAAAGGTCGCCCAGAATATCGAAAACCGCGAGCTGCGGACATGTCGGTTTCGACGGTTGGTGAAGGAAATGGCGAAATTCGTCATCGGGCAACACTGGAATCACCTGCGGGACGCTCGTCTTGATGATATACACGACAAAGGAGAGCAAAATACCAGCAAGGACGGCGAACTCAAGGTGGAGAAAGAGCGTTGCCAACAATGTGACAATCATGATCACGGCATCAGCTCGCGCTCCGCGCAGAATCCGGCTGATTTCGCGGCGGTTGACCATACCGAGGGCAGTCAAAATCAAAATCCCGGAAAGAGCAGCGCGCGGCACATAGGCAGTGAAGGGCGCCAAAACCAACATGGCAAGCAGCACAAAGAGACCAGAAAAAAGGCTGGCAAAGCGGGTTTGCGCTCCGGCATCAAAATTGACCGCTGAACGCGTGAATGACCCGGAACACGGATACCCTGAGAAAAGCCCTACCGCAATATTCGCCAGACCCTGCCCCAGGAATTCCTGGTTGCTATCCAACCGCTGGGTGGATTGGCTTGCCAGGGAACGGGAGATAGACATGGTTTCCACCAGCCCCATAGCAGCGATAGCGAGCGCACCTGGCATCAACCGGCCAATCTGCGACATAGTCAGAAAGGATAGGTCCGTCAACGGTGGGAGATTGCGGGGCAATTCTCCAACCACAGCCACACCCTGTTGATTCAGACGCCCGAGGGCAACCGCCACAGCAGCCAGAACCATGGCAATCAACGCACCCGGCAGCTTGCGATTCAGGCGACGTAACAGCGACACCAGCAACACAGCACCACCGCCGAGCAGTAGGGTGGGCGTGTGCGTCTCTGGCAGATGCTGCACGATACCCTCAATGGTCTCAAGCAAATCATGGCTGGAGAATTCAACCCCCAAGACATAACGCAGCTGCGATATAGCAATCAGAATTCCAGCGCCGGCAGAGAATCCCACAATCACGGAGTGCGAGACGAAATTGGTGAGGACGCCCAGCCGAGCCAACCCCATCGCAATCTGGATAGCGCCCACCAAGAGGGCCACGATCGCCGCGAGAATCGCGAATTCGGCTGTGCCGGGCGCTGCATACACCAGCAAGGTCGAAAGCACCAGCAGTGAAAGCGTATTCGTCGGTCCGGTCTGCAGCTGGTTGGAGGACCCCCAGAGCGCCGCAATCACCGCACCGATTATGGCAGTATACAACCCCATCTGCGGGGGCAATTCAGCGACAAGAGCATAGGCAATCGCCTGCGGCAGCATGATGACGGCCACAGTCAGCCCGGCGATAAGGTCTGGGCGCAGGTGGCTGAGTTCATAACCTCGGAAGAGGCGCACAGGTTGGAGCAAGAGCTTCGGCACAGCGGAGAGGCTTTCGCGAATGGGTCGCGTGATAGATGCTGCCTTCTGGCTGAGTCTAATCACCATAGCCACCCTCCATTCACCACAACAGAATCGCGAAGCAGATAAGAGGTGTTCCCAAGTAACAAGTCCCCAAACGGGAGGGGGGGAAATGACCCGCCCACCTTTGTTAGCACAATCCAGCAAAGATTTGAGTCAATTCTGATATAAGTGTATGCAGAATTCTTAAGCATGTCAACATCGGAAAAAAGAGGGCATTCGTAGCAGTTCAACGGGCTTCTGCGTCCCTTGTAGAGCCCGCTGCACGATATGGCTGCTTCGTCAACGGGTTGACGCGTCAACCCGTTGACGCGTCGACCCCGGACCGAATGCCTTGCTCC